>CAZFYL010000287.1:0-1501 GCA_964523345.1 uncultured Methyloceanibacter sp. | reverse complement strand
ATGACCGCGGCGGCGATCATCAGCACGCCGTTCTGCGCCGCCCCGATCTGGGATGTGGCGAGAATGCCGGCGATGGCGAGAAAAAGAATCGCGATGCCGGTCGCGGCGCGGCTTCCGGAGACGAGCCGCGTGGCGTCTTCCAAGCGCTTGATCTTGCGAAGGTCTTTATCGAGAGAGGGCTTTCGGATTCGCGCGGTTGGAACGGCCGAATTCTCTCCAGTTCCAAAAGTCATAGAAGATCGCCCGCGCGAAGCCCCGTCACATAACTGTCATAGAAGCTCCGGCGACGGCTCACAAGCCAAGCCGGGACCGTGTTCACAGCTAAAAAATATGGTTCTCGCCGGCTCAAGCCCGCCTACGCCTGGCGAAGTCACGCAAAAGACCGGCGAGCCCGGTGTCGCGGATCATGGCGGCCGCTTCGTCCAGCCCGACCCATTTCGTCTTGCGGCTTGCCTTCTCGGGCCAGTCGAGCAACTGGCAGCCGACCGCGAGCTTGTAGACCTCCACATCGCACCGCGCCCACGAGAACAGATGCAGGCGCTTGGTATAGAGAAAATGGCCGATCGGCTCCGCGCCGATATCGCCTTCCACGCCCGCCTCTTCAAAGGCTTCGCGCGCCGCGAGCTCGGCGTCGGGAACGCCCGGCTTGGCCCAGCCCCTGGGGATCGTCCAACGTCCGCGGGCGCGCGTGGTGATCAAAAGGACGAGGGGTCCGTCCGCGGTCTCCACGACCGGCAGGGCCGCGATCTGTTTTAGGGGTGACGTGGTCATTCTGTGGCTTGGGATACGTCCGCCTTGCCGATCGTCACGGTATCGGCGCCGAACCAGACCGATTGGGTTTCCGGGTCGTACATCATATGGCGCACCGTGCCCCCGCCCGACGGCACCGGCGTGATCGACACGATTTTCTCATTCTCTGTATCGAACCCGACGAACTGGTTCGGCTGCACCCCCGTTTCGACCACCCAGATGCGGCCATGACCGTCGAGCGCGGTCCCGTAAGGCGCGCTTCGCTCGCCCGAGGGCAGGCTCCATTCGGCAAAGCTCTTGCTGTTAGGGTCGTAGCGGCCGAGTTTCCCGCGCGCATAATCGGAGTACCAGATGCGCCCGTCGCTCGTGATCTCAAGCCGCCTTGGCCGGGCGCCCTTGTCCGGGATCGTGTATTCGGTGATGTCCAGCGTCTGCGGATCGGCCGAGGCAAGCTTGTTGGTGCCGAGAAGGGCGGCCCAAGGCGTTCCATCCGGCGCGACCTTGATGCCGTAAGGACGCGCGTTCTTGGTTGGCACAGAGCCGAGCGCGACCGATCTATCGGCGAGGTTAAGCCTGCCGATGAAATTGCCGCCTTGGACCGTGAACCAGATATGGCTTTGGTCCGCATCGAACACGAGCGTGTGCGGATCGGCGGCTGCAGGGTCCGGCATCTCGATGCGCTCAATCTTGTCGGTTTTCGGATCGTAGCGCCCGATATAAGCGTTGCGGTTACCGGCGAACCAAACGATCC
>CAZFYL010000286.1:0-1516 GCA_964523345.1 uncultured Methyloceanibacter sp. | reverse complement strand
TCGAGGTCCTCATGGGCAGACTTTTTGATGCGTGCCCGCTCCTCGTCGAGCATCAGGATCGTGTCGTTGACGAACTTGTCGGCCTCGGACTTGCTCGCCACGACTTTGCGCAAGCTGCCGTCGACGTCCTTGATGACAAGATCGACGGCATCGGGCGGCAGTCCGCGGGCGCCGAACAAGATATCGAACACGCTGTCGTCGGCGTGCACCGGAGCGGTATGCTCCAGATGGCGGTAGTAGCTCCGGTAAAACGTGGTGCCGATCGACAGCAAGGCATAGGCCGAAAGGATCAGCGCGAACGCCAAGCCGATGGGTTTGAGCAGCGCACCGAGCGCGCTCGGCTTGACCACTTTTACCCGCCGCCCGCGCGCGCCGCGCTTGGCTTTGGTTACTTCTGCGGGGCGCGAATCGGCAAGCGCGCCGATCGCGTCCTCGCGATGAGCAACGAGCGCAGCACTTCGGTCATTGGGCATATCGTCCAACATGTGCTGGTGAGACCTCCTGAGCCCCGAGCCTGGGCCCAGGGCCTCATATAGGCCTTTCCGGCTGCATTTTTAAGATATCTCACAAAGCACTAGCGCGTCCGGCCTGATCCCAACACCTTGCAAAGGCATTGGTTCCGCCAGCGTTATGTCCGAAGACGGTGCGCGGCTTGGCGTTACAGAGCGTCCGCGCCCATCTCGCCGGTGCGCACCCGCATTGCCCCTTCGAGGTCGAGCACGAACACTTTTCCGTCGCCGATGCGCCCGGTCCGTGCGGCGGCGCCAATGGTCTCGACCACGGCGTCGGCGCGCTCGTCGCCGACGGCAATCTCGAGCTTGACCTTCGGCACGTATTGCATGACGTACTCGGCGCCGCGATAGATCTCGGTCTGCCCCTTCTGCCGCCCGAAGCCGCGAACCTCGTTCACCGTCATTCCTTGCACCCCGATGCCGGCCAGTGCCTCGCGCACGGCGTCGAGCCGGTGCGGCTGAATGACTGCAATAATGTATTTCATCGTACTGGTCCCCGCTTACATATTGTAGGCGCGCTCGCCGTGAAGGTTGACGTCGAGACCCTGTTCCTCGATGTCGGCGCTGACGCGCAAGCCCGTGACCGCTTGGACGATCTTGGCGATGACAAGACTTACCGCAAAAGACCACAGCAAGGTAACGATGATCCCGACAAGTTGAACTGTCGCCTGCCCGCTCATGTTGAAGCCTTCAGGGAACCCGACCCCGCCAAGTGCTGCATCCATAAAGACGGCGGTCAGCAACACCCCGGTCGCTCCGCCAACGCCATGGACTGCAAACACGTCGAGTGAATCGTCGATTTTGAAGGTTCGTTTTATTACCCCGACCATGACATAGCAGAGCAAGCCGCCGGTGAAGCCGATAATCAGCGCGCCACCCGGGCCGACATAGCCGGACGCGGGCGTAATCGAGGCAAGTCCCGCAATCGCTCCGGTCACGGCGCCAACCAAGCTTGGCCTGCCGAATTTTGTCCACTCAATGACGATCCACACAAGCGTTGCCGT
>CAZFYL010000285.1:0-1536 GCA_964523345.1 uncultured Methyloceanibacter sp. | reverse complement strand
ACCATCGAGGACCGCGACGAATATCGAAAGAAGCAGGAAGAGGCGCAAAGCCTCGTGCCGGAAGAAAAACTCGTCGAGACCGTGCAAGCGGTTCTCGCCCGCCACAAGGCTTGAGCCATGGCCGCCGAGTCCGCCAAAGAGTTCGAGGCTCTCGAAGCCCAAGCCGTGACCCTGCTCGATACGTTCCGAAGCGCAGGCTACGAGCAGGTTGCGCCGTCAATGCTCCAGCCGGCCGACGTCTTCCTCGACCAGATCGGCGAGCAGATCAGGAGCAGGACTTACGTCTTCACCGATCTTGCCGGCGAGGAGCTTTGCCTCAGGCCGGACCTGACGGTGCCGGTGTCGCGGCTTTACCTCGAGCGTCACCCCGAGGCCGATGCGACAGCGCGGTATTGCTATAACGGTCCGGCCTTTCGCTTTCAGCCGCTCGGGCCTAATCGAACGCATCCGCGCGAATTCCGCCAGGCGGGCATTGAGTGCTTCGGCGAGACCGACAAAGACAGCGCCGATGCCGAGATCGTTCTGCTCGCAGTCGAAGCGGTGCGCCGCGCCGGACTTAAAGACGTTCGGCTGCGCTTCGGCGATATCGCGCTGTTCTACGCACTGCTCGATGCGCTGTCGCTGCCCGAGCGCTGGCGGTTGAAGCTCCGGCACTATTTCTGGCGGCCTATGGCCTTCCATGACTTGCTCGCGCGTCTTGCCCGCGGCGAGCGTCCGAGCGGCGACGGCCCGGCCGCGGCGCTGGCGCAAGCTCTGGCCGGCGAGACGCCGGAAGGCGCCGAAGAGCGTATCGCGGCATATCTCGATGAGCAGAACCTGCCGCTTTCAGGCAACCGCACGCTCGGCGAAATTGCCTCGCGCATGCTCGACCATGCCGCCGATCTTGGCGCCGATCCCTTGCCGAAGGATGTGGCCGCGGTGATCGAGTCTTATCTTTCAGTCTCTGGGCCGCCAAAGGAGGCTTCGGAGCGGGTCGCCGCGATTGCCAAAGATGCAGGGATCGATCTTGGCGATTCACTTGAGGCTCTCGCGCGGCGCTTCGACCGTCTTGAGAAAGGCGGCATCGACCTCGCACGGGCAAGCCTCGCCACCGAGTTCGGGCGGAACCTCGAATATTATTCGGGCTTGGTGTTCCAGATCGAGTCGGTGGGCATGGCTGAGGCAATCGCCGGCGGCGGCCGCTATGACGGCTTGCTGGCTCATCTCGGGGCGAAGCGCGAGGTGCCGGCGATCGGCTCGGCCATTCACACCGAGCGTTTGCTCGCCGCGGTAAGGGGGGTGTCATGACGGCCGCGCTCCTGATCGCACTTCCCTCTAAAGGCAGGCTCAAAGACGCCGCTGCTGATCTGTTCGCCCGCGCCGGGATGGCCTTGTCCAGCAAGGGGCATGAGCGCCGTTATCGCGGCGCGCTGTCCGGTCTCGACGGTGTCGAAGTCGTCTACACGTCAGCGGCTGAGATCGTTCATCAGCTCGGGACCGGGCGCGTCCATTTGGGGCTGACCGGCGAGGACCTCGTTCGCGATACGCTGAGCGATG
>CAZFYL010000284.1:0-1538 GCA_964523345.1 uncultured Methyloceanibacter sp. | reverse complement strand
GGCTAGCCGCCAACGGCCCGGCCGTGCTTGGCCGGACCGCCGACGGCCCGCTCGGAGATCAGGGGACAACCGAGCGTTTCCCGGAACGCTTGCGCCAGCTCGTCTTGCGTGCCGGCGCTGACGTAAAGGCCTTGCGTCCGCTCCGCCAGGCACTTGGCTTCGAGCGCGCTGCCCGTGCCCATCCAGGTGAACACGCTCGTGCGGAAGGCGATGACATGCACGGTGAAGTCGGGCGCGGCTTGGCTCAGCATCTCGCCATAGGTGCACGGCGACCGCCCGCAGGTCTCCTCGCCGTCGGTTACCACCACCACCACCACGCCGGGCTTGCGGCGAAACTGAAGGATCTCAGCCGCCTGCTCGACCGCTTCGGTCAGCGGCGTCTTGCCGGCCGGCGTAATCGCGTTCACCTCGCGCATGATCAGCTCGGCGGCGTCCGGCGCAGGGGCCAGATTGAGCCGCACATTGCATTGATTGTAAGGACCGGGACCATACGTGATCAATCCGACACGGCGATGACGGGTGATGGTGGGCAGCACGCGGGCGAGTGCGGCGCGCACCTCGTCGATCCGTGTGACGGTGGTGGCGATGCCGAGCTTTTGGTTGCCCGACATCGAGCCCGAGGCGTCGAACACGATCATGGCGTCGTCGGCGCAGGCCTCGGGCGTTTGCGCAGGCGCAGGAAGCGCGCCTAAAAAAGGAGCAAGAGTTGCCAGGACAAGGCCGGTCAGGCCGGACCCAAGCGACGAAAAACGCAACGCCGCCATGGGCTTAAGACCCAAGCGCGGCGCGGAGATCGTTGAAGGTGAAGACGCGGGTGCCCGCGTCGGCTTCCGTCCAGGCGCCGCTTCCGGCCAGCATCAGCCGCGTGCCGCTTTGTTGTGCAAGCCGCGTCAGCGCCGCCTGATATGAGGCAATCGCGGCGCGCTTGCTTGCCGAAGATGCCGCGCAAACGATCAAGTCAGGCTTGAGCCGGCCCGCAAGCGTCGAAAGGTCCGCCGCCGGCGGGCCTTCGCCGATCCACACGCTGCGCCAGCCCGCTTCGGCCAGCACGAGTTCGGCGAGCGACAGGCCGAGCGTATGGCGCTCGCCTTCCACGGTAAGAAGTGCGGCGCACGGCGCGCTCGGCGACACACGCATCTCGCTCGAACACGACGCCGCGGCCCGGCGCAACGCCTCGCTTGCCGCATGCTCTTCGCAGATGGCGCAGGCGCCGCATTCCCAGCGCCGCCCCAGCTCGGCCAGGGCTGCGGCGACATGATCGGCGGTTTCCGCCCAGCTTGTTGCCGTCTCGCGGCTCGCGATCAACGCCGCCTTGACCTTGTTGGCATCGCCGCTCAGCAGCGCCTCGAGCCAGGCGTCGAGCGCGGCGCACGGGGCAGCCCCGCGGCAACTCGCGATCAGGCGGCGAAGCTCGGTGACGGGAATGCGGCGATGGCCGCCGGCGGTGCGTTCGGTTTGAAGCAGGCCGCGGTCAGCCCAGCGTTGGATGGTGGCGGGGGCGACACCGAGGCGCCGCGCCGCTTCGCCCGCGCTCACCA
>CAZFYL010000283.1:0-1576 GCA_964523345.1 uncultured Methyloceanibacter sp. | reverse complement strand
CCCGATATCGAGTCGGTCTTTGCCAAGCTGAAAGAGCTGAAGCCCAAAGACACGCCGGCCGAAGACTAGTCCGCCAAAATCTCCCTTTCGCTGCCGGTAATTTGATCTCGCTCAAGGCGAGCACCCCGCTCTTCGCGCGAGTCTCAGCGCCTCGATCGATTGCAGAGGTGCCTCATGAGCCGGTTCGACATGTTCTATTTGGCGATGGTGCTCGTAGCCTTTCTCGGCTTCGCCGGCGTGCTCGCCGTTTACTCGCAGCGCCGTTAGCCATCGTCTGGTTTCAATTCTCAATTGCCGATTGGCCCATCCCTTCATAGGGTGCGAGTGAGGAAACGCGCCGTGGGGGGATGGCTATGGCCAATCCTTTCGACACCGGGCTTGCCAAGACGCCGGCTAACTATCAGCCGCTGACCCCGCTCGTCTTCTTGCAGCGGGCGGCTTCAGTCCATCCCGATCACGTCGCGATCATCCACGGCAAGGCCCGTACCAGCTACGCCGAGTTTTACGCGCGAAGCCGGAAGCTTGCCTCAAGCCTCGCCGCACGCGGCATCGGCTTTGGCGACACCGTTTCGGCGATGCTTGCCAACACCCCGTCCATGCTCGAGGCGCATTACGGCGTGCCCATGACCGGCGCCGTGCTGCATGCGATCAACACAAGGCTCGATGCGCCGGCGATCGCCTTCATGCTCGACCATGCCGAGACCAAAGTGCTGATCGCCGATACCGAGTTCGGGTCCGTGCTCGCCGACGCGCTCAAGCAAGCCAAGGTCAAGCCGTTGCTTATCGATTACCGCGACCTCGAATGCGGGGTCGAAGGAACGAGGCTTGGGGATCTCGACTATGAGAAATTTATCGCCGGCGGCGATCCTGAATTCGCCTGGACGATGCCGGACGATGAATGGAACGCAATCTCGCTCAATTATACCAGCGGCACGACGGGCAACCCCAAAGGCGTGGTCTATCACCATCGCGGCGCGGCGCTGATGTGCTACGCCAACGCGGTCGCCACCGGCATGGACCAGCACCCGGTCTATCTGTGGACGCTGCCGATGTTCCACTGCAACGGCTGGTGCTTCCCATGGTCGATTTCGCTGCTCTCAGGCACGCATGTCTGTCTGCGCGCCGTGCGGGCCAAGCAGATGTACGATGCGATTGCCGACCACAGGGTGACGCACCTTTCAGGTGCCCCGTTCGTCATGGCGGCCCTGCTCAACGCCACGGATGACGAGCGGCGCTCTTTTCCGCAGCGTGTCGCCTTCAGCCATGCCGCCGCCCCTCCGCCGGGCGCCGTTCTCGCCAAGATGGACGAGGCGGGCTTCCAGCTCACCCATCTTTACGGGCTGACCGAGACCTATGGGCCCGCGACGCTGAACGAATGGCATGCGGCCTGGGACGAACTCCCGGCACCAAACCAGCTCGAGAAGCGGATCCGTCAGGGCGTGCGCTATCACGCGCTTGAGGGTCTCACGGTGATGGATCCCGAAACCATGCACCCGGTCCCTGCGGACGGCGAAACGTTGGGCGAGGTCATGTTCCGCGGCAATATCGTGATGAAGGGATATCTCAAGAACCCGAA
>CAZFYL010000282.1:0-1586 GCA_964523345.1 uncultured Methyloceanibacter sp. | reverse complement strand
CTCGAAGCGCTTGTCATCAAGAAGATGATCTATGTTATGTCTCGCTCCGGTGAAGTAATTATCCACGCAAAGCACTTGGTATCCGAGCTGAAGCAGCCGTTCACACAGGTGCGAACCGAGAAATCCTGCGCCGCCGGAGACGAGAATTCGTCGTTCTAAATGCATCATTCCGCCGAACCCTTGAGACGCCATGCCCGGGCCCCCGGGGCATCATACTATGCGACGCACGCCGGAGTAATTATGCTATAAAGCCTTGTTTAGCGATTTCTGAGGGCATATCTAGCCGCAAAGAGGTCAGGCCGGAGGGAGAACACAATGTCAGCGAAGCCGCTTTTCTTACGGTTTTTTGCGATGGCCGGTCTCGGCCTCATCCTGTGCGGTCCAGCGGCAGCCCAGACCGTAGGGTCCGTCACCCGGGTGCAGAACCAGGCGCAGGTCGGTTCCAAAACCGCCGCAGTTGGCGTCCCCGTGCAGATGAACGATGTGTTGCGCACCGGTGCCAATGCGCGTCTTCAGGTCACCTTCCGTGACGGAACCTTGCTGACTCTGGGAGAAAACGCGCGCGTAGGCATCGATCGCTATGTCTACGACCCCGCTAAGAGCAAAGGCGTCATGGCCCTCAACACCAAGGGCGCGATTCGCTTCGCCACGGGCAAGCTGAACCAGATGCGCGACAAGGACGTGACGGTGAAAACGCCTGCCGCCGCGCTCGCCGTGCGTGGCACGGAGTTTTGGACCGGGCCGATCGACGGCCAGTACGGGGCTCTGCTCCTGAAAGGAAAGGTCCAGGTGAGTAATCGGGGCGGCGCAGTGACCCTGTCCCAGCCTGGCTACGGAACCGATTTCGGAGGGCCAAGGCGGTAACAATCGCTGTTATCCCGCCTTTCGGCTGCCTGCTTTTCGGGCAGCAACTGTGGTTGCCCGGCCACAGTTCAATGAAAAAGCCCGAGAACCTGGCTTCCCGCTTGTCCCTGACGGACCTAATCATTAGCCTCCTGCAAGGGATTCCCCGTGGGGGGCACTAATGAGCGGATATGGCAAGGCGGCAATCGCATATGCGATTGCCGCGGGGTTCGCTTGGCGCGCTGCTTCGTCGCGCGGTCTGGATTTGCGCCTGCTTCCGTCGCGATGTCGCTGGCGGTGACCTCGATGCGCGCACTGTCCCTCATCGCAATTCTCGCCTTCGCTTTCGTTGCATCCTTTTCCGTCGAGGCCGCCAACGCCGCGCCGGTCGGTAAGGTCACGCGCGTGCAAAAGGACGCACAAATCGGCAATACACCCGCGGCCGTCGGCACGCCGGTCCATATGGGCGACCAGCTTCGCACCGGACCCGATGCGCGGCTACAAGTGACGTTCGTCGACGACACCGTGCTCACACTCGGAGAAAACGCGAACGTGACCATCGACCGGTATGTTTACAAGCCCGAACAGAGCACCGGCGAAGTCGCGTTGACGGCAACGAGGGCCGCGCTTCACTTCTCTACCGGCAAGATAAAACAGCTCAGCAACAAAAACGTCACGGTCAAGACGCCCGTCGCGGCTCTTGCCGTGCGCGGAACTGTTTTCTGGGCAGGGATCGTGGATTA
>CAZFYL010000281.1:0-1640 GCA_964523345.1 uncultured Methyloceanibacter sp. | reverse complement strand
GACGCCGCCTATGCCAATCCGAATCCTCTCCCGTTTGCGAGGGCGGAGGCGACACGGGACGGCAAGACTATCAAGCTTTTCTTCGAACTGCGTGCCGGTGGCTACAACGGATCCACCTACACGCTTAGCTACGACTCGCTGAACGACATCCTAAAGGGAGTCTACTTCCAAGCGGTCGCACAGCAGAAGTTCGACGTCTATTTCGCGCGCGCCGAGGAGTGAGGCCACTAGAGGTCGAATGTCCGCCATGGGTCATGTGTGGACGGCTCCGTTTTGGCAAGGGACATTTCGAGGCTGTTGCAAACTGGTCGAGTGCTGTCATGTGTCCGGCCTGTTGATGCGGCGTATTGTGCCGCTGGCCCTAATGCGATCCGCCTGGACCGGGTCCCAATCATTAACTCGGGCTTGTAGTGCACCCTGACCCAAACGGGTTTTCCCGACCCTCGGTTCGACCGATTTTGCATTACCTCATGTGCACCTCGCCGAACTGTCGATCTCTTTACCTACCGCTGCCTAGGCGCTCGCCGTGACGAGCGGCTGTCGATAGGTTCCGCCATATCTGAGTAGGACCCAGGCGGTTCGTGCCATCTTGTTGGCCAAGGCCACCGCCGCCACCTTGGTCGGCCGCCTGGCAATCAGGCTATCGAGCCAGAGCTGGTTTGCTGTGCCGCGCCGTTTGGCATGCCGGATTACGGCCATCGCCCCGGCGACGAGCAGCCATCGCAGATACTGATCGCCCTGTTTGGAGATTTTGCCAAGGCGCTGCTTTCCACCTGTTGAGTTCTGCCGCGGTACCAGTCCGATCCAGGCCGCCATCTCGCGGCCCGACCTGAACACTAAAGGATCGGTGATGGAGGCAGCCAACGCGCTCGCCGTAACCGGTCCGATGCCGGGTATGGTTGCAAGGCGCTGGCTCACGGGGTTCGATCGGTGCCAGGCATGGAGGCGCTTATCGGCCGCGCAAATCTCTTCGTGCAAGGAGAGGAACTGCCGCGCCAGGCCCTCAAGACAGGCACGCGCGTCAGGCGGAAGGCGATGATCATCCCGGTCGGCGATCACGGCCAGAAGCTCCTTGATCTGGGGTAGACCAGCACGGGCCACAATCCCGAATTCGGCCATATGCCCACGGATCGCATTGACCAGCATCGTGCGCTGACGCACCAGTAACTCCCGGGTCCGGTGTAGCATCAGAACACTCTGCTGTTCTGCGCTCTTAAGGCCAACAAAGCGCATGGTCGGACGGCCCACCGCCTCACAGATCGCTTCGGCATCGGCCACATCATTCTTGCCCCGCTTCACATAAGCCTTCACATAGTGCGCCGGCATCAACCGCACCTCGTGCCCCAGTGCGGCAATCTTGCGACCCCAGTGATGGGCTGTGGCACACGCTTCGATCCCGACCAGACAGGGGCCAAGCTTCTCGAAAAATCTCAAAACCTGGCGCCGCTTCACTTGGCGGCGAATAACGACCTGGCCTGCTGCATCAATGCCGTGAACCTGAAAAACGCTCTTCGCGACATCCAATCCAATCGTGCTAACGTCCATCTCGGGCGGCTCTCCTCTTGGCGGTTATGAAACAACCTCCATGGCACATTGCGATGCCGGCGGTGGAGCCGTCCACAGCATCATTAGCGGACATC
>CAZFYL010000280.1:0-1658 GCA_964523345.1 uncultured Methyloceanibacter sp. | reverse complement strand
TGTGCGTTTCTTGTGGACCGGCTGTGACTCCCCCTGCCCGGCCGGCTTGCGCCGCTTGTGACTCATCTGTGGATGCGTGGTGGACGCCAGCGCCGAACGGCGTTTCGCGTCAAGCGTCTGCGGAGGCCGGCATATTTGACAGGCGCCCCCTTGTGAACTTTGGGGAAAAGTGCCGCGCTACCCGGCCGGAAGCCGCAAGAGCTGGTCGGGGCAAGGGTAACGGTCCATCAACCCAACCTGCCCTAGAAACCCATTGATTTTGCGTGGAAACCGGACAATATGAAGAGCGTCGCCTAACATGAAGCGACAGAGACTTGGAGCGAAAAAGATGAGCGCCCCCAAGCGCGAAGGACCGAACCGTCAGGACGAGAGTTTCGACCTCGAACTGACGTCCGCACCCCGGGTCATGCTGAAGACCTCTTCGCGCGAAGACGATCGTTACGTTTCCCTCAGGGAGCGCGTGATCAGCCGCTTCCCGAAGACGCTTGCCCGTCTTGCGAAGTGAGCCTCTTTGGCTTCCCCCAGGGCAATTAATTAGGCTGAATCAACGGCTGGTCGCCATCACGGGCGAACCGTTTCTCGTCACCGATTACGGACTGCTGGAAAGCGCCTGGGCACGCCAGATCAACGCCTGGCATTACGGCGAGGACGATTGGGCCGTTCTCGCCGTTTCCCTCATGCTGGGCATTGCCCGCAACCATCCGTTCGAACAGGGGAACAAGCGGACCGGCTTCGCCGCCTCGGTCATGTTCTTGAACCTTAACGGCCTCGACCTGAACACCATCGATTCCGAAGCCTTCGCCGAAACGATCATTGCCGCGATCGAACGGAAGATCCCCGACGAGGCTCTCATTCGCCTCATCGGCGCCGACCTGATCGGGTTCACGGGCTCCTAGCGCCTACGCAATTTGCATTGACAGAACTACGCAATATGCGTAGCTTCCGCCTCGTCCCCGCCCTGCTTCGCAATCGGCCGGCGCGGGGGCGCCCTTCGCTTAAAGGGCATGGCCTCTCTCTTCGCCTGGCGGCCCGCTTACGGGGTGGAACAGCGGGCCGCCTCTTTCTCCGGGGCGAGACACAACCTCAAGTTTACGCCATGACCAGAATCGCAAAGGATGCGGACCACGCGGTGCCAGAGGATGAGGCGCCCGCGCGCGCGAAGAGCAGCGCCCAAAGGATGACGCGACGCGTCTTCGGGCCGATGATCGCGGCGGGCGCGGCGGACTATATGCGCGGGCGCGATCTGCCGAAGCTGCTCAAAGTTTCCGAGGACGAGCTCGAACGGTTCACCGTCGAGAGCACGGAGCGCATCGTCGCGCGCCTCACACGCGCGGCCCGCGCCCAAGGCGCGCTCGGGCGGCGGCGCCACTGGTCGTACGACATGAACCGGCATCTCGCCGTGCTGATCGCGCTCAAGGCCGAGCGCGCCAGCCTGGCGCATCTCCGCAATGCCCAAGGCCTGGCCCGGCTGGTCGCGGCGGCGGCATCGCCGCAAGCAGCTTCGCTGCAAGCTTCGCCGCGAGCGGCCTCGCCGCAGGCGGCCTAGCCTGGTGGGCGGCGTGAGCCGGATCGCCCTCACCCTGGTATTTCTGTTTTTGCTGTGGCGGCTGTTCGCGCCGGAGGAGCCCGCCATTCCGCCGGAGCATCAGGCCTCGCTC
>CAZFYL010000279.1:0-1669 GCA_964523345.1 uncultured Methyloceanibacter sp. | reverse complement strand
GTGCACTCCGCCGAGGAGGCGGAGATGGTGACCGGCCTGTCGGCTTTGGGAGTCATTCCCAAGGTGCGCGACGTCGAAGCCGACATGGCAGATCCCCAGTCCCCCTTGAATGAAGCGCATCGATCGCTTTGCACGGCGCTGCAGTTCACGACCGAGAGCGGCGTTCCCAAGACACTTGCGATTACGAGTGCTGGTCCAGGTGAGGGCAAATCCCTTACCGCGCTTTCGATCGCCAAGCATTTCGCCACCATGGGGCGCAAGGTGTTGTTGATCGATGCCGACCTGCGGAATCCCTCTCAGCATATCAAGCTCGGATGTGACAATACGGTCGGCTTGAGCAACTGCCTGACTGGCGCGTGCACACCGCCCGAGGCGATGCAGAAAACGGATATGCCGAGCTTGGCGTTTATCGCCTCGGGTCCGCTGCCGCCTAACGCCGCAGACCTTCTGGGCGGGCCCCGCCTCGTTTCGCTGTTCTCGGTCGGACAGGAGATTTTCGACCTCATTATCATCGATGGACCGCCTGTTCTCGGGCTTGCCGATGCGCAACTGTTGTCGAGTGCCGCCTCGGCCACATTGTTCATCGTCGGTGCCGGCATAACCCGCAAAGGTCTCATTCGCGGTGCTATCAAGCGTTTGGAGTTGTCCCGTTCAGTCGTCATCGGCGTGGCGCTGACGAAATACGACTCCAAGATCTCCGGTTACGGCTACGGTTACGGCTACGGCTATAGTTACAGTTATGGCCGCGATCGCGGAGCGGCCCAAGGTCCGGGCGGATTAAGGGTCCGCGACGCCGCGCACGATCAGCCGCAACTGACACGCGGCGGGTGAGGCGTCATGGGACGCGGAGGCGCGTTGCGGCTTGCCATCGATCTCATACATTTCCCCGCGCAAGTCCGGACGCTGAGATCGGCCCCCCTGCCTGACGACGTGCTCAAAGTGCTTCGCATCGCTGCGGGCGACGAGGAAGCGACACGAGCAGGGGCCGCGTCGTCCGCACGGTCTCAACAAGCGGTCCGCGAGGCTGCGGCCTTCTTCGTGGAGCAGATTCTCCTCTATCCGGGCGCTGACAGCTACCGGGTGCTCGCTGCCAAGCCGGATGCATCCTACGCGGAACTCAGGCGGAACATGGCCATCCTCCTGCGGTGGCTGCATCCAGACCGAGATCGCTGCGGCGAACGCACGATTTTTGCCGCGCGAGTGACCCGCGCCTGGGATGACGTGAAAACCGACGAGCGGCGTGCCGCGTATGACCGTTTGCAAAGCCTGAAAGAGGCCGACAAAGCTCGTCATCGATCTGCAAGCGGCCGCGCCGGCTATAAAGGCGGGAAAAGTTATGTGAAACGGCAGAGCGGGTCCGGCTTTGATAAGCGTCGCGGCCCAATCCGGGCACACCGAAGAGGAGGCCTTGTGAACCGCATCCTCACATTGCTGCTAGGCAGGACCGCGCTTTGACGATTGAACAACAGGATCGGCCGAAATGGGATGAACTGCGCGGCCGCATTGATGCGCTGCATCGTCAAGGATCGCCAACCTCGAGCACGGGAACGGCGACACAGTCACCCCCGCAGCGAAGGATCCTGTCTCCAATCGGCTTGTTCCTGTTTTGGGTGCCCCTTGCACTCTTTCTGATATGGGCGGTGTTCGCAAAAAGTTATGTCGCCTATCT
>CAZFYL010000278.1:0-1685 GCA_964523345.1 uncultured Methyloceanibacter sp. | reverse complement strand
GCTTTACCGCACGGTGATTTTGAATTCGGACGCCTGGCGCACGGTCAGGCCCGGCGCGGGATCGCTCAGATATGCCGTGCCGCGCTTACGCGGCGCGCCGGCCACGCATTACCGCCGGCTGCTCTCGCTGCCTTTGAGCAAGCCTGCGGTGGCCGGCATGAGCCCGGACATGGCCGCGATCGCCAAGCGGACCGTCGACGCCTGGCCGCGCAACCGTCCGACCGATTTCATGCCGCTGGCTAACGGCTTGATGGAGGATTTCGCCATCAGCCTGCTGTTCGGCGCCGACCGCGCCCGCGCGCTGCCGATTGCCAAAATGATCAACCAAGGGGTCGTCGCCACCTGGGGAGGCCGCGCCTATATCAAGTGGCTGCTCACCGTGCCCAAGCTGCAACGCGCGATCGATGAATGGGCCGATGAGAAGCGGGGCGATCTCAATCCGAAGGATATTTTCTCGGTGCTGGTCAACAATCCGGACTGGAATGGAGACCCGCCCTCCAACAAGCTGATCAGCGGCATTCTCATGTTCACCTTCGGCGCCGCCTATGAAACCTGTCAAAACGCTTTTGCCTGGACCCTGGTCCTGCTCACCCAACATCCGAAGATCGCTGCCGCACTCACCGACGAAATCGATCACGCGGTCGGCGGCGGCCTGCCCTCGATGGACAAGATCGGCGCACTGCCATTGCTGGATGGCGTGACCAAGGAAGGCATGCGGCTGTTTCCGCCGGTGCCGCTACAAGGCCGGCGGTCGTGGACGGAGACGGAGCTTGGCGGCGTGCGCATTCCGGCCGAGATGCGTGTGCTTATCAGCGCCTACCTGATCAACCGCGCGCCGGAGCTCTACAGCGATCCCTACAAGTTCATGCCGGAGCGCTGGCAGGGCCTGGAGCGCTCGCCCCTCGAATACCCGGTATTCGGTGCCGGCAGCCGCATGTGTTCAGGCACGCTGTTCGGCAACCAAATGGTCAAGATCGCGCTCGCCGCGACGCTCTCACGCTATCGCGTCGAGCTCGCGCCGCAGGCGCGCATAGACTATCGCACCGCCATCACGCTCACGCCTTATCCCGGTCTGCCAATCATCTTGCGCGAAAAGGAAGCGGCGCCGAGGCGCACGCCGTTTTCCGGCTCGATCCACGAGTTGGTCGACCTGCCGGCAGCCGGCTGAGAGGAGACGGCGAGAATGTCAGCGCGCGAGCGAATGATCCGCGTCTATGACCGCACCATGCGCGGCCGCTATCAGCGCCGCTATTACGACAACAGCGGCTATTTCAATTTCGGCTATTGGGGGACGGGGGCGACGTCGCAAGCAGACGCGTGCGATGCGCTGGTCGATCGGCTGGCCGCGAGCAGCGCCAACACAGGAGGCCGCATTCTCGATGTGGCCTGCGGGCTCGGGGCATCCACCAAGCGGCTGACCGAGACTTATCCGCCCGGCGCGATTACCGCCATCAACATTTCCAAAAAGCAGATTGCCGATGCGCGCAAGCGCGTCCCGGCTTGCGACTTCCAGGTCATGAGCGCGACGGACATGGCTTTTCCCGACAATTCTTTTGATACGGTGATCTGCGTCGAGGCGGCGTTCCATTTCGACACCCGCGACAGATTCTTTAAGGAAGCTCATCGCGTGCTCAAGCCGGGCGGGTCGCTGGTCCTGTCCGACATCTTGTTCCGGCCGGTTTCCA
>CAZFYL010000277.1:0-1753 GCA_964523345.1 uncultured Methyloceanibacter sp. | reverse complement strand
TCAAGCCGGACGTGTTGCGTCAGCTGAGCGGGCGCCGGGTGACGATCAACACGCGCAAACCTCGGCTCATCAATGCCGATGGCGAGATCGGCGCTGAAACGCCGGCAAAGTTCTCGCTTCTGCCAAAGGCGCTGACAGTGATGGTGCCGCAAGACCTCGCGGACGCCCCAGGTCTAAGCCCGCGCTAGACCCAGGCCTAAGCCTGCTCAGGCGGCTTACGCGAGCGCCGTTGTCACTGTGCCTTGGCGACCGGCGGCGGACCCCATTTGCCGGTTAGCGCGTCGGATTTCGGCGCATAAAGCCGCATGGTCAAATTGAAGGGACCTTTCGGCGCCGGCAGCCAGTTCGCCTCTTTGTCTTTGCCCGGGCTTTCGTTCTGGAAGAAGAGATCCAGCGATCCGTCGTCGTTATATTTGAACGCCATCCAGCTCGAGAGCGCGAACCGATTGAGCGGATTGGCGACCTGGTAACCCTTTGAATCGTACAGGGTGATCGACCAGAACCCATCCACGGGGGGTAGGTCATCCTTGTCAAAGTGGATGATGTAGTTGCTGGTACCGTCGAGCGGCTTGCCGTCCTTGTCGCCGAGATTGAGCGGATAGACCGCATCCTCCGGAACGTTGGCACCGAGGCCCTGCTGGGCGATGATGGCGCGCTTCAGATAGTAATTGCCGTAGACGCCCATCGTGTCTGTGTTCATCGACCAGTAATTGACGACTTCGGCAAGCTTCGGCGTCTTCCATGCCATCAGCTCTTGCGCGGCTTTTGGCGCGCTTTCGATGGCCTTCTTGACCGCGGGATCGGCGCCTTCGAAATCGAAGCTCTTGCCCGGCTCGATGCCGATCCGCTTCATCCGCTCAACGATCGGCCCATCGGTGAAATGCGGCGGATGTAGCTTGAGCAGCTCCGCCGCATAGGCGAAGAACTTGCCGCCCGGCATGGTGTCGACCTGTTCCTTCGGCGGCGTCTTCATGTCGACGTCGGGATTGATCTTGGTGGGCGCCGGTTTCCAATCGTCGCTTCCGATCTGCGAAAGCGGCGCGAGCTTCAGACTGTCTTGAATCTTGTGAACCGCGTCGTAATCCGCAGGTCCGTCCGTCTTGATCCGGCCGATGATCCAGACATAAGGCGTCGACGCCTTAATCTGCGCGACGCCGTCAGGGACCGTGCCGGTCCAGCCGGGCGGCGTCACCAGAAAAGTCTGCGCTCCGGTTCCGGTGGTGCGCCAGCCGGGCGAAGAGAACACGTCGGTCCACATGTCGAGCATGGGCAACAGGTAATAGCGTCCGTCCGTGGCGGGCACCGAGACGACCATCGGCTCTTCGGTCAGATTGAGCCAGGCGCTGGAATAGAGCGTATCGAAATTGGGACGGACCACGGTCTTCATCTCGGCCGTGGGATAGGCCGGAACGTTAACGAAAACATTCATCGGGCCTTCGAAGCCGCCCGCTTCTCTGACATTGGTGAACTGAAGCCGCGTCAGGTCCATGGTCACCAGCGGATAAAGATAGACATAGGCTTCGGCCGCGATCGCGCGCGCCTCTTCTTCGCTTACCGTTGCCGCTTTGGCCGGAGCGGCGGCGAATGCCGAAGCGAGAACGGCAAGGAAAGTCAGAGCGATCGCAAATTTCATCATGATGTGTCCTTCGTCCAAGCCTTGAGGAGGAAGGCGGCGCATGGAAGCTCCAATAAGGATGTTGCCGCCCGAGGGGAGGCAATCATTATGCTGAACGAATTGTGTTGGCCGTGTGAC
>CAZFYL010000276.1:0-1780 GCA_964523345.1 uncultured Methyloceanibacter sp. | reverse complement strand
TGTTCACGCAAACGCCGCGTGACGCTGGCAGAAGCGGGGCAACGCGTCCTATATAGCGGCAGATATGCAGGCTCAGGCGATACAGTTCCGCAAGATGAACGGGCTCGGCAACGATTTTGTCGTGCTCGATGCGCGTGCGCGTGCGCTCCCGCTTTCGACCGACGCTCTCAAGGCCATCGCGAACCGCAAAGACGGCATTGGCTGCGACCAGATCATTGCGCTCGAGCGCTCGCGCAAGGCGGATGTGTTCATGCGCGTTTGGAACGCCGATGGCGGAGAAGTCGGCAATTGCGGCAATGCGGCACGCTGCGTGGCGGCGCTGATCGCCGATGAGCGGGAAACGCCGAATATCACCATCGAGACCGAAAGCGGCGTGATCGGCGCCTCGGCCAACACCGATGGCAGCGTGACCATCGACATGGGGGCGCCCCGCTTGGCCTGGAACGAGATCCCGCTGGCCGAGCCGGTCGACGATACACGGTGCGTCGCGATGGACGCGATCGGGGACGAGACGCTCGGGCCGGCGTCGATGGTCAATGTCGGCAATCCGCATTGTCTGTTTTTCGTCGACGACGTCGAGGCACACGACCTCGCCCGGCTTGGGCCCACGCTCGAACATCATCCGCTCTTTCCCGAACGCGCTAACATTTCCCTTGTCGAAGTGCGCGATCCTACGCACTTGAAGCTGCGCACCTGGGAGCGCGGCGCCGGATTAACGCGGGCCTGCGGTACGGCGGCCTGTGCTGCCGGCGTCGCGGCAGCGCGGGCAGAGCGTGCCGGCCGCAAAGTGACGGTCAGCCTGCCGGGCGGCGATCTTTTGATCGAATGGCGTGAGGAGGACGGTCATATCCAGATGACCGGTCCTTACGCCCTCGACTATGAGGGCACGCTGCCCGCCGCGCTGCTTCGGGCGGAGCGCGTGTGAGACGTTAAGGCGCAAGGCGAGTCCAGCCCTCGGGGTCTGACTTGAGTGCCGTTTCATGTTAGAAGCCGCCAATGCCTGATATCGATATCATCACGTTCGGGTGCAGGCTCAACGCCTATGAGTCCGAGGTCATGCGCGCTCATGCCGGCACTGCCGGGCTCTCAGAGGCGGTGATCGTCAACACCTGCGCGGTGACGGCCGAAGCCGTGCGTCAGGCACGGCAAGCGATCCGCAAAGCCCGCCGCGAGCGGCCCGGCGCCAAGATCGTCGTGACCGGCTGCGCCGCGCAAATCGATCCGGGGCGCTTCGCCGCCATGGACGAGGTCGATCACGTGATCGGCAATCAGGAAAAGCTCGACGCCAAGACATTCGCGCGTTTCGGTCTCGAAGGGAGCGAGCGCGTCGTGGTCAACGACATCATGTCGGTGCGTGAGACGGCGTCGCATCTGATCGAGGGCTTCGGCGGCCGCGCCCGCGCCTACGTGCAAATTCAGAACGGCTGCGATCATCGCTGCACCTTCTGCGTCATTCCCTTCGGGCGCGGTCCCTCGCGCTCTGTGCCTGCCGGCGAAGTGGTGGCGCAAGTCAGGCGCCTCGCCGAACAAGGATATGCCGAGATCGTGCTGACCGGCGTCGACATCACGGCTTACGGCAAGGACCTCCCCGGCGACATGACACTCGGCAAGCTTGTGCGCGCCGTGCTCAAGCTCGTGCCCGAGCTTCCGCGGCTCAGGCTCTCCTCGATCGACTCGGTTGAAGCCGACGCGGCGTTGCTTGCGGCAATCGCAGAAGAAGAACGCCTGATGCCGCATCTGCATCTGTCGCTGCAAGCGGGCGACGATCTCACGCTGAAGC
>CAZFYL010000275.1:0-1789 GCA_964523345.1 uncultured Methyloceanibacter sp. | reverse complement strand
TCTTGCTCGCGCTGGCGTAAAGCTCGGCCGGAGCTCTGTAATCGAATTCGGTCACAAACGCCATTCAAGCATGCCAAACAGGGCAAGGCCAGTCTCAACCTCTGACAACCTCTTGATCGCGGTCAGACATTTGGCACACTCTCGAGAGAGGGATTGTCGCCGGCGCCATTCATTGTCAGGCTAAGGCCTGGAAGACGCGCGGGCGGACAAGAGCTCGGCCGCGCTCACCCCTTAATCGCGCCCGCACCGTAAAGGCTGTCTGAATGCCGCACGTCCCGCCACTGGTTTCCACCATCGCGCTTGGCCTGGTGCTGGCCTTCAGTCTCGGCGTCGTGGCTCATCGCCTGAAGCTTCCGCCGCTCATCGGCTATCTCGTGGCCGGCATCATCATCGGACCGCTTGCACCGGGCCGGGTCGCCGATCCGTACATCGCCAATCAGCTCGCCGAGGTCGGCGTCATTCTTCTGATGTTCGGCGTTGGGCTGCACTTCTCGCTCAAGGACCTGCTGTCCGTTCGCGGCATCGCGGTTCCGGGCGCTCTGGCGCAGGGTCTTGTCGCCACGCCGCTTGGCATGGTCGTGGGCTGGTGGCTCGGCTGGCCTTTGGAAGCCGGCGTCATTTTCGGCATCGCGCTCTCGGTCGCGAGCACCGTGGTGCTGTTGCGGGTGCTGCAAGAGCGGCGCTTGCTCGATACCGAGCGGGGAAAGATCACCGTCGGCTGGCTGATCGTACAGGACATCGCCATGATCTTGGTGCTTGTCCTGTTACCCGGGCTTGCCACCCTGTTTCACGGCGTGGAAGCGACGCCCGGACTCACTGAGATCGCGGGTTTGATCGCCGTGCAGCTTGGCAAGTTCGGCATCTTCGTTGCCGTCATGCTGATCGTCGGCAAGAAACTTATTCCGGCGCTGCTTCATTACGTGGCGCACACCGGAAGCCGCGAGTTGTTCCGCCTCGCGGTTCTGTCCATCGCGCTTGGCGTGGCCTATGCCGCAGCGGAGCTGTTCGGTATTTCGCTCGCGCTCGGCGCCTTCTTTGCCGGCATGATGTTAAGCGAATCGGCGCTCAGCCAGCAGGCGGCAACCGAGTCGCTTCCCTTACGCGACGCCTTCGCCGTGCTGTTCTTCGTCTCCGTGGGCATGCTGTTCAATCCGGAAATCGTGGCAAGCGCGCCCGTTTCATTGATTGCGACGGTCCTCATCATCCTCGTCGCCAAGTCGGCCGTTGCCTATCTCACCGTGCGCCTGTTCAAGCATGCGCAATCGGTCGCGCTCATGATTGCCGCCTCGCTGGCGCAGATGGGTGAGTTCTCTTTCATTCTGGCGAGCGCCAGCCTTCGGCTCGGGCTGATACCGCCGGAGGCGCGCGATCTCATCTTGGCGGGCGCCATCATTACGATTCTGCTTAACCCGTTGCTGTTCGCCGCTCTCGATTTCTACGCCGCGCGGCGCGAGAAGGAGAGCGCCGAGGAAGCCCCGGCGGACGAGCCGGAGGAGGAAGAGGAGATCAAGATGCGTGAGCCGATCCCTCCGACGTCTCTCGCCGATCATATTGTGCTGGTCGGCCACGGCCGGGTCGGCAGCTTCATCAGTGCGGCCTTGAAGGCGCGAGACATCCCGCTCCTGGTGATCGAGGACAATGACGACAAGCTCGCCGAGCTGAAAGAGCAAGGCGTGGAGGTTCTCGTCGGCAACGCCGCCGATCCGCAAGTGATCGCGGCGGCGAATCTAGGTGCCGCGCGCTACTTGCTCGTGGCCATTCCCGAAGCGTTCGAGGGCGGCCAGGTGGT
>CAZFYL010000274.1:0-1806 GCA_964523345.1 uncultured Methyloceanibacter sp. | reverse complement strand
CTCGGCGACAAGACCCGGATGGGACGGCTCGCCGCCGAATCGAATGCCTTCATCCGGCCCTCACCTGCCGGCGATAGCCTTGGCGGCGTGACCAAGACCACGCGGGAGACCATGGCGTTGGCGGAAGCCGCGGGCTACGACGCTATTTTGGTCGAGACGGTCGGCGTCGGGCAATCGGAGACCGCGGTTGCCAACATGGTCGACGTGTTCGTCGTCGTCGCGATCCCCGGCGCCGGCGACGAGTTGCAAGGTATCAAGCGCGGCCTGTTGGAACTTGCCGACATCGTCGCCGTCAACAAGGCCGACGGCGACCAGGTCGAGCGCGCCAACCGGGCGGCCACGGAATATCGCACCGCGCTGCACATTCTTGCATCCGGCCACACCAATTGGGATCCTCAGGTGGTGACGCTTTCCGCGCGCGAGAACGAAGGCCTGGACGCGCTTTGGACCAAAATCACGGAACGCCATGCGACGCTCACCGAGTCCGGTGCGCTCAACGTCCGCCGCCGCGACCAGGCAGCCTCGTGGATGCGGGAGATTTTCGAGCAGCGGCTTTTGGCCGCCTTTCAGGGCGGCAAACGCGCGGCCCGGCAGTATCAAGACTTGGAGAACAAGGTGCGTGCAGGTGAAATGACAGCAGCAGCAGCAGCAGCCGAGCTTGCACGTCTCGCCGGCATCAAGGATGCTGAATAAGCGCCCCGAAAATCGCTTCCCTCGGGCTTGAGCCCCTAGTAAGTCGTGAAGCATGGCAAGGGCACGCGTCCTCATCACAGGCTTCGGCCCATTTCCGGGCGTCGCCGACAACCCGTCTTCTTGGCTGGTCGAGATGCTGGCAACGCAGCATTCAGCGCCGGACTTCAAGCTCGATGCCCGTGTCTTGCCGACCGAGTGGGAGAACGTCGCGCTTATTCACCGTCTCTACGAAACGGTGCAACCTCATGTCTTGATTCATTTTGGCGTAAGCGAGGACCTTCCCGTTTTCGCCATTGAACGGTCGGCCCATAACCGCGTGTCGCCGCGAACCGACGCGCGCGGCGCGACGCCAAGCGGCCGTAAAATCAGCGCCGGCGGGCCTACTCGTTTCGACACGCCGTTTCCGGCAGCCAAGCTTGCCGCGCATCTCCGGAAAACCGGCATCGCCGCCAGAACGTCCCGGTCGGCCGGCGCGTATTTGTGCAACTTTCTCTACTACCATTCGCTCGATTGGGCGTTTCGGCAGGAGACTGTCCCACCTGCCCTCTTCGTGCATATCCCGCCTTTGACCAGTGGCGGCGCATTTAACAGGGAGACCTTGCTTCGCGGCGCCGGCGAGACCTTGCGCTTTGTTTTGCGCTATTCGAACACGGACGGACCTTTGAAAAGGTCATCCGACGCGCCATCTAGAGGCGAGCCCGTGTTGAAGGATATTTGAGAATGCTTATCGGTCGCCGCGAGGTGCTGTTAGGCGGCGTTGGTCTTGGATTTGCCGTCGCGGCCGGCCCGCGGATCGGCTTTTCTCGCGAGATCGGCCCCTGCATGACGGCCGGGATCGTGCCGGGTGGCGGCAAGATCGATCAGACCGCGGCGCTTCAGGCGGCCGCCGACGCGGCGGCAGCGACCGGCACGCCGCTCTTTCTTCCCGCCGGCATCTATTCGACCGGCAAGCTCACGCTCAAATCCGGCACCCGGATTGAAGGTGTGCCCGAAAAAACCATTCTCCGCTATCGCGATGGCGGCGCCCTGCTTGCCCTTAAGCGCGCCGAAAATGTCAAGCTGACCGGCCTCGTCCTCGATGGCGATGCAAAGCCGCTCGGAGAGCATGGAGCG
>CAZFYL010000273.1:0-1808 GCA_964523345.1 uncultured Methyloceanibacter sp. | reverse complement strand
CCGCGTTCGGCCGTCCCGGGTTCGCCCGGCAGACGCCGCCGCGAGGGGAGTGGCAAGGTGATGCGCGGCTCGATCAGCGTCATCTCGGTCATCTGGACCTTACCGCCCAACAGCGCACCGAGACGCAAATCGAGCCGAAGCGCATTCGCCGTTACGAACTCGGCCGCGCGATCGCCTTGCGGCTGGGCGATGCCGACATCGCGCGCCACGAGATCGACCGACGGAAAAACGGCAAGCTTGACGGGACCGTCGATTCTGACGCGGTAACCGGTCGCCGCCTCAATCTGGGCAAGCGCCTTTGCCTTTAGATTGTCGGTGGCAATGAGGCGCGGCGCGATGAACAGCAGAGCGATCGCGACTGCGGCGACAGCCGCGAGACTGAATAGAATAATCCGCACCATCGACTCTTCACGTCCTGTGCCGGGATCTGATCGACGCCGGCATCACAAGCGTCGGCTCAGTAGCCGCGAACCCTGAGACACCGATCCTGGCAGCGATGCCTTAGTTCGTCGGAATCTTGATGACGAGACCCGGAGTCGTTTCCTCTTCAGGCAAATACGGCTTCGCTGACGCATCGGTTTCAAGGGGCAGCTTGTCGCCAAAATCGAACTTTGGTGCGATGAGGACTGGGTCGGCGGAATCCGTCGGCTTCTCCACGTTCTCAAGACCACGATCATCCGTCAGAGATTCGTCGATCTGATCGATCTGGTGTTGATCGGACGTTAGTGCCTCGTGACTTTTATTGTCTAGGTTGAGGTCGAAAGACTGGTCGCGTGTGGCAGTGGAGTCGTCTGTTTGGGCCAACACAACTGTTGGAATCATGAGAAGCGCAGCCATAGCAAGAGTAATGGTTTGCACCGGTCGGTCCTCCTCTGATTTCGCGGCTTTAGGTTAGGCTAGCAGGAAAAACCCGCACGCGAAAACCGAGCTGAGCGGCGTCCTCATTGCGACCCCAGGCGACCAATCTGATCGCAAAAAGCGGTGAAACCGTGTTTGCAGGACAGCCAATGATAATTCTGCCCGTACCCCTCGCGGCGCGGTTGCAAGGGAGGCAAAACGATGTCGGCTAATCGCAAAGTTTACGGCAATTGCGCTGGTTTAACGGCTGAAAAAATGGGCGTGGAACCAAGTTGGCGGACGCGTGTTTCCTTGCCCAGGGCCGCATCAAGCGGCTCAGTTGTGAATGGAGCAATCACATGAAGAGCGTTCTTTCCCTGTTTCTCTTTGCGCTTGCAGTTGCCGTCGCCGCCCCCGCTTTTGCCGGTGACGTGTCGAAAGCAACGACCGAAGCCGAGTGCACGGAGGCCGGCGGCACGTGGGATGCTGACGCCAGCACGTGTTCCGAGAAAGAGTAATTCGTAGGCGTTTGTATCCTGCGAGGGGCGCCGGTCGCGGCCGGCGCCCCAATTAGTCCGTATTCTGCCGAAAAAGCCCGAGCTGTTGCCCAGACCGCAGGCGCGGGAAGTTCTTTAAATCGCTGCAAAAAAAGAAGACAATAATCCGCCACAGTCAGAGGGCGAGGCGCGGCCATGACCGACGCTGCTCCAAGGCTCCCGCGGCAGATCAGCTTGCCGCGCCACATTGTCGATCTTGCCGGCGACGAGTTGCGCACCGCCTCGGGCGATCATGTTGAGTTGCGGCCGCGCTCCTGGGCCGTGTTACGCCTTCTCGCCGAAGGCGCCGGACGCATGGTCGGCAAGGACGACATCATCGCCAAGGTCTGGGACGACGTTGCCGTCACCGAAGATTCGCTCACCCAATGCATCGTCGATATCCGCAAGGCCATCGGCGACGAGGAGCGGCGCGTG
>CAZFYL010000272.1:0-1817 GCA_964523345.1 uncultured Methyloceanibacter sp. | reverse complement strand
TGCCACAGACCCCAGGGGCCCACCACGTTAGGCCCGCGCCGCATTTGGACTGCGGCCCAGACTTTGCGGTCGGCGTAAAGCAGAAAGGCCACGATAACGAGCAATACCACCAGCAGCGCCACGGTATGCGCGAGGATCAGCGCGAACGGCAAACCATAGCTGGACCAGAACTCAGCCATCGGTACCTGTCGCCTTGGTGTTACGGCTCCCGTAAAGCGCGCTCAAGTTCGCCATGACCGCAGAGGCGCGGGCGATCGGATTGGTCAGGTAGAAATCGGAGATCGCAGGCTCGAACCGGTCCTTGCCGGGTTTCCCGGGCCGCTTGGCAAGACGCTCTATGGCCGCGACATCGGCAGGGGCGATCGAATCGAGCAGCACCAAATGAGGATGGTCCGCGAACATCTTGGCCCGCAATTCCTGCACCGTATCGAACGGCAGCGGCTTACCAAGAACGCCTGACAGCGCCCTGACGATCTTCCAATCCTCATGCGCCTCGCCCGGAGGAAACGTGGCCCGCGAGGTCATTTGCGGCCGCCCTTCGGTATTGACGTAGATTGCCTCTTTCTCGGTATAGGCCGCGCCGGGCAGAATCACGTCGGCGCGGTGCGCGCCGGCGTCGCCATGACTTCCCTGATAGATGACGAAAGCATTCCCTAACCCGACCATGTCGATCTCGTCGGCGCCGAGAAGATAAACCACTTCGACCTGTCCACTCGCTGCACCATCGAGTATCGCCTCGACATCGAGCCCGCCCTTGGCAGGGACGAGACCGAGATCGAGACCGCCGACCCGTCCCGCCGCCGTATGCAGCACGTTGAAGCCGTTCCAGGGCAGCGCCGGCTTGATTGCGCCAATGGCGATTGCGGTCTTGGCGGCAAGGGTCAGAACGGCGGCGCCGTCGGGCCGCGCCAGAGCCCCTTGTCCTACGATGATCATGGGCCGCTCGGCCGCTTCCAGCGTCTTCAAGAATGGGTGAGAGCCGCTCGCAACCTGTGCCAGGGTTTCAGGGCCCGCGCCGAGATAGTCGTAAGCATAAGTCAGATCGGCCTCGGCGCCGATCAACCCGATCGGCACCTGCCCATACGCTTGGCGTGAGCGTTTCAGAATGCGCGCGTTGAGCACCGGCGCTTCGAGGCGCGGATTGGTGCCGACAAGGAGAATGGCGTCGGCCTCATCGATGCCGGCGATGGTCGAATTGAAGAGATAGGTCGGCCGGCCTTGGACCGGGTCGAGCTTGGCGCCGTCCTGGCGGCAATCGATATTGGGAGACCCGAGCGCATTCGTGAGACACTTCAGCGCGAACATTTCCTCCGCCGCGGCAAGGTCGCCCGCGATCGCTGCGAAGCGAGAGCCGTCGAGGCCGGAAAGCCTTTCGGTAATGGCCTGGAACGCTTCGTCCCAACTTGCCGGTTCGAGCTTACCGTTCTTGCGGAGGTAAGGCCGATCGAGCCGCTGCGTGCGCAATCCGTCCCACACATAGCGGGTCTTGTCTGAGATCCATTCCTCGTTGATCGCGTCATTGACGCGCGGGAGGATACGCATGACGTCGCGGCCACGGGCATCGACCCTGATGGCGCTGCCAAGCGCGTCCATCGCATCGATCGAAGGCGTCTTGGTCAGCTCCCACGGGCGGGCGACGAATGCGTAAGGCTTGGAGGTCAGCGCGCCGACCGGGCAAAGATCGACCAAGTTTCCCGACAGATTCGAATCGAGCCCCCGCTCAAGATAAGTGGTGATCTCCATATCCTCGCCGCGCCCGATTGCACCGAGCTCGTCCACGCCCGCCACCTCGGTCATGAAGCGCACACAGCGCGTGC
>CAZFYL010000271.1:0-1831 GCA_964523345.1 uncultured Methyloceanibacter sp. | reverse complement strand
ATCATCGGCGACCGGCAGACCGGCAAGACCGCCATCATCCTCGATACCATCCTCAATCAAAAGTCGATCAACGAGCTCGGCGACGACAAGACCAGCCTCTATTGCGTCTATGTCGCCGTCGGCCAGAAGCGGTCGACCGTGGCCCAGTTCGTCAAGGTTCTGGAGGATAACGGGGCGCTGCCCTATTCCATCGTGGTTGCCGCCACCGCATCGGACCCCGCGCCGATGCAATTCCTGGCCCCGTTCTCGGGCTGCGCCATGGGCGAGTTCTTCCGCGACAACGGCATGCATGCGGTGGTGTTCTACGACGACCTGTCGAAGCAGGCCGTGGCCTACCGCCAGATGTCGCTCCTGCTACGCCGTCCGCCAGGACGCGAGGCCTATCCCGGCGACGTGTTCTATCTTCACTCGCGGCTGTTGGAGCGCGCCGCCAAGCTGAACAAGGACAACGGCTCGGGCTCGTTGACCGCGCTGCCCGTGATCGAGACCCAGGCCAATGACGTGTCGGCCTATATCCCGACCAACGTGATCTCCATTACCGATGGGCAGATCTTCCTGGAGACCGATCTCTTCTATCAAGGCATTCGCCCGGCGGTGAATGTGGGCTTGTCGGTGTCGCGCGTGGGGTCTGCCGCCCAAGTCAAGGCGATGAAGCAGGTGGCCGGCAAGATCAAGGGCGAGCTGGCCCAATACCGCGAAATGGCAGCCTTTGCCCAGTTCGGCTCCGACCTCGACGCCACCACCCAGCGTCTGCTCAATCGCGGCGCCCGCCTCACCGAGCTGCTCAAGCAGCCGCAATTCTCGCCGCTGAAGGTCGAGGAACAGGTGGTGGTCATCTATGCCGGAGTGAACGGCTATCTCGATCCGATCGAGGTCTCGGCGGTGTCCCGTTTCGAGGATGAATTGTTGCGCTTTATGCGCGCCGAGCATGCCGACATTTTGAAAGATATCCGGGACAGCAAACAGATTTCCGAAGAAACCGGCAAGAAGCTGAAAGCCGCCGTCGATAAATTCGCCAAAGCTTTCGCGTGAGCTGAGCCATGCCGTCGCTGAAGGAACTGCGCAACCGCATCTCGACCGTCAAGGCGACGCAGAAGATCACCAAGGCCATGCAAATGGTGGCCGCGGCGAAGCTGAGGCGCGCTCAGATGGCCGCCGAAGCGGCGCGGCCTTACGCGACCCGCATGGAGACGGTGCTGTCCAACCTCGCCACCGCCTTGCAAGGCCGCGAAGGCGGTCCGCCACTGATGATCGGCACCGGCAAGGACGACGTCCACCTTCTTGTCGTCTGTACCGCCGAGCGCGGCCTGTGCGGCGCGTTCAACTCGGCCATCGTGCGGCTTGCGCGCGAGCATATCAAACGGCTGCTGGCCGACGGCAAGGAGGTGAAGATCCTGTGCGTCGGCCGGAAGGGATTCGATCAGCTCAAGCGGCAGTTCGCCCCCCTTATCATCGAGACCATCGAGTTCCGGGGCATCCGCCAGCTTTCGTTCGAACATGCCGAGAAGGTCGCCGACAAGGTGCTGGCGCTGTTCGGCGAAGGCGCGTTCGACGTCGCCACCCTGTTCTTCTCCCGTTTCCAGTCGGTGATCAGCCAGATCCCGACCGCCCAGCAGCTCATCCCCGCCACCATTCCCGCCGAGGCCCCTAACGCCGATGAGGCGCTTGGCGGCGCCGTGTACGAATACGAACCCGGCGAGGAGGAGATCCTGGCCGATCTGCTCCCGCTCAATATCACCGTGCAGATCTTCAAGGCGCTGCTGGAGAACGCGGCCTCCGAGCAGGGCGCGCGCATGAGCGCCATGGACAACGCCACCCGCAACGCCGGCGA
>CAZFYL010000270.1:0-1884 GCA_964523345.1 uncultured Methyloceanibacter sp. | reverse complement strand
CTGGTCTATTTCAGCTTCGTCACCCTGACCTCGGTCGGCTATGGCGACATGCTTCCGGTGCATCCGGTGGCGCGCAGCCTGTGCAACTTGGAGGCCATTATCGGTCAGCTCTACCCGGCGACCCTGCTGGCAAGACTGGTCACGCTCGAGCTGCAGAGCGAGTAACGGCCGGTCGCAACGACGCCTTCACCGGCAAATTCATTTCCTAAACCCTGAGCATGCCGGCCCGATTGGCAGTAAAATGGCAATCGGACTCTAAGAATGGGGAAGAGCGGCCATGATAACAGGGCTTCCGTCCAAATCTGTCGTGCGGGAAAAAGTCACCAGCGAGTTGAAGGAGATGGTCTATCTCACCGCCTATCTCTTCGTCGTATTCGCTGCATTGACCTTTTATAAGTCCGCCACGCTGGAGGCGCGCGGCATCCATTGGGTGCCTTGGGGCTTCGCTATCATTAAGGCGTTAATTTCGGCGAAGTTCATTTTGATCGGTCGAGCGTTGCATCTCGGCGAAAGGTATCGGACAAAGCCGCTGATCTGGCAGACACTCCACAAGTCGATCGCTTTTTTGATCCTGGTGTCTGGTCTCACGGTTATCGAAGAGGCGATCACCGGGGTCATTCACGGCAAGGGATTGTCGCAATCGATCGCCGAAATCGGCGGCGGCACGCACGAACAGATGATCGCGACCTTGCTGATTATGTTTCTCGTGTTCTTGCCGCTGTTCGCGTTCGGCGCGCTCAGCGAGGTCATGAGCGAGAAGGCCTTGTTCCGTACCTTTTTCGTCAAGCGGCTGGAATTCGAGGTCGCCGACCGCGGGATGCAGCAGCAGGGCGATCAGGGGATCGAGCTTGGGCGCGTGTAACTGAGGGTCGATATGCCGGCACATCACGCCGATGCTGCGGAGACCATGCGGGTTTTGTGCCTACCTCCTAGGTCGTCGCCTCAGCCTTTGTCGCCCTGCGATTTCACCGCTTCCTCGAGCTTCTTGATATCCTCGTCGCTGAGCTTCGGCCGGTTGATGTCGAGGGTGATCTTGACGATCTTGCCGGTGAAGGTGAACGGCACTTTGTAATCCTTATCGTTCACACCGGTCAGAGTGTCAGAGCCGATATCCTGCGACTCGTCCCAAGCAAGCGTGATCGGGATGGTCTTCTCCATCTTCTTGCGCGCGACCTCCTTGCCGTCGACGCGCAGGACGCCCTCGCCTGGCTTTCCGACGCCCGAGAGGCTGTTAAAGACGAAGGTTGCCATGCCGAGCCCGTCATAGGTGAACTCGAACTCGACCGTGTGCTTGCCGGGGGAGAGTGCTTCGGAGGAGTCCCAGCGCACACGCTCCAGATCCACCAGGTCCCAGGTATAGACCGGCTTGCCTTTGAGGATGTAGAGGCCGTGGCCGCCGAACTTGCCGCCTTGCGTGAACAGCATGCCGTCGCCGCCGTCTTCACCCACCTCGATCTCGGCAGTGATCTTGTAGGAGGTCGCCAGCAGCAGCGGCTCAACCCCGTTGGGGATACCCGTGATCGGGGTGGTGTAGACGAACTTTGACCGTCCCGCCGAGACGCTCGGCCGCGGCGTCACCATGCGCGTGGCGAGCGCGTTGCTGAGCGGGAAGACCTGGTACTTCGACGCCTCGACGATCCAGAGCTGCTGCATCTCCTTGAGCTTGTCCGGCATTTTCTCGGCGAGGTCGTTGTTCTGGGTCCAGTCCTTGGTAAGATCGTAGAGTTCCCATTTATAAGCGTTCATGACGTCGGTGGGCGGCGCTGAGAACAGCGCCCAGGGATCGACGATCGGATGGGTGTTGGCGAACCAGCCCTCGTTGTAGAGCCCGCGGTTGCCGAACATCTCGAAGTACTGGATTCTGCGCTGCGACGGATCGTCGGG
>CAZFYL010000269.1:0-1896 GCA_964523345.1 uncultured Methyloceanibacter sp. | reverse complement strand
TCAAATCCGGACGTTTGGCCCGATCGACCGGAGTCGGAACGGTGACAATGTAGAAATTGACGTCCTTCAAACCTTGCGGGTCGGCGGTGTAAGCGACCGACCGTGCCATTGCGAATTCTTCCTCGGTCACCTCGCGCGTGCGGTCCAGTCCACCGGCAAGCTCGGACACGCGCCGCTGATTGATGTCGAATCCAGTAACCGGGAAGTGGCGGCCGAGATGAACGGCAAGCGGCAGGCCGACATACCCAAGACCAAAAATGCCGATCTGCACATCGGATAAGACAGGCAGGCTCATCGCTCGTTTCGACCTAACAACAAAACTGATGGCAGTGGTGTTTTGGCAAGGTGAGGCAAAGGCTTCGAGGCAATGTTGATCGCCGTTCCAACCCGCGTTGTTAGCCCCTCGCGGGGGCGAAGTCCAGGAGCCAGGCCGGCAGCTTTTGAGCGGATTTTGGACATGATTGGATGCCAGGGAGGATGATGTGCCGGCGATTTGTATCCTGAGGTGAATGCAACCTGAACATAACCGACAGGCGCGATTCAGGGTCGCCGGTCTAGGGTATTGGCAAACACCCCAAGGCTGACAGCCGTCCGGGAGCCGCGGGAACTTTCCGGTCTCATCGATTGTTCGCAACAGGAAGTTAAAGTCATGACATCCGTCGAGGGTAACGCTCGTATGAATACAATCAATAGGTTTGCCGTTCTCTCGGCAATCGTGCTGGCGATATTGTTGCCTGCGCCAGCGAGCGCGGCCGCGCGTCCCAATGGGTACCCCATCACCAACGTCAATCTGAGAGCGGGCCCCAGCACCGGATATCCGGTTATTGTCACCGTGCCGACACACGCACCGATCAGCATTCGCGGCTGCCTCGGGGATTACACCTGGTGCGACGTCATCTTTGAGGGCAATCGCGGCTGGATGCGCTCGATCTACCTGAAGGGCTGGTACCAGGGCTATTATTACTCGTTAGGCGACTATGCGCCGCGGCTCGGCTATCCCGTCGTGACCTTCGAGATTGCGAGCTATTGGGACGACTATTATCGCGACCGCCCATTTTACACTGAGCGTGCCAAATGGGGCGCGCGCTATGGCGGAGAAGGTTGGGTCGATCGCGGGAGGTTCTATCGTCCGCTTGAGCCTTATGGAAACTGGGTCTGGCTCCAGGGGCAATATGTCTGGGTGCCGGGCAATGTCGGCTCCTCTTGGCGTCCCTATACGCAAGGCCGCTGGGTGTTCACCGATCGCTATGGCTGGACGTGGGTCTCGGATGAACCGTTCGGCTGGGCCACCTATCATTATGGCCGCTGGGGCTTCTCCAACCGGGTTGGCTGGTTCTGGGTGCCGGGAAATCGCTGGGCGCCGGCTTGGGTCTCGTGGCGGTCGTCGCCCAACTACCTTGCCTGGGCGCCGTTGCCGCCGACGGCTGACGAAGGCCTGAGCATCAATATCACCGTCGGCAACGTCCCCGATTATTATTGGGCGGTCGTGCCGAACCGCGACTTTTTGAATCCCGATCTGCCGCGCTATATCGTGCGCGACAGGCGCCGCTACGATCCCATCCTCACCGACACGCGGCCTCTCGGCAATGTCACGGTGGTCAACAACACCGTCGTGAACAAGGTCGTCAACGTCAACTACGTTGAGCAGAAAACAAAGAAGAAGGTCGAGGTCTTCAAGGTCGACAAGGTCAAGGACAAGGACAAGTCGAAGCGCAGCAGGATCAAGGGTAACGCCGTCGAGATTTTCGAGCCTGCTGCCGAAGCGAAAACCGAGATCGCGGCGCCGACAGAAGCGAAGCCGATCGAGGAAGTCGCGGCCAAGAGCAAGACCAAGGAGCAGGGCGAAGGCGCAGCGGCAACCGAGGAGCTCCTTGTTCCCGAGGAGATCAAGAAGCC
>CAZFYL010000268.1:0-1906 GCA_964523345.1 uncultured Methyloceanibacter sp. | reverse complement strand
CATTCGGCTGGAGCTACGACGAATTGCGTTTCGACTGGCCGACGCTCATTCACAACGTCAGGCGTGAAGTCGACCGCCTCAACGGCATTTATATGCGGACCTTGGAGAAGGCGGGCGTTGACCAGTTTCTCACACGCGCCGCACTAGCCGGCCCGCACGAAATTACGCTGGCGGATCGCGACGGCAAGCTCTCGGCCAAGACGATCCTCGTCGCCACCGGCTCCCACCCCGTAATCCCTGAGGTACCAGGGCGGGACCATCTGATCACCTCGAATGAGTGCTTCGAACTTGAGCGTTTGCCGGAAAGCATCGCCATCATCGGCGCCGGCTATATCGGCACGGAGTTCGCCTCGATCTTCAACGGGCTCGGCGTGGCGGTGACGGTGCTCTACCGCGGCGATCAGATCTTGCGCGGTTTCGACATGGATCTTCGCGACGATCTCGCCGAGGCGATGCGGGACCGCGGCGTCGATCTGCGCATGCGAACCGATGTCGCTTCGGTCGAGGCTGAGGGGAGGGGCTATCGCATCCATCTTGAAGGCGGCGACACCATTGCCGCCGAGCTGGTCATGGCGGCGACGGGCCGGGCGCCGAACACGTCGGGCTTTGGCCTCGAGCAGGCCGGTGTTGCGCTCGGAGAAAACGGCCGGATTGCCGTCGACGAATTCTCCAAATCGTCGGTCGACAATATCTACGCCGTGGGCGACGTAACGGACAGAGAAGCCCTGACGCCGGTGGCCATCCGCGAGGCGACTGCCTTTGTCGAGACCGTGTTCGAGGGAAAGCCGACGCCGATGGATTATCGCTTCATTCCCACCGCGGTCTTTTCGCAGCCGGAGATCGGTACGGTCGGCCTTGCGGAAGGCGAGGCCCGCGAGATTTACCGCAACGTCGAAATCTACAAGACGCGCTTCCGGCCGCTCAAATCCAGGATCAGCGGCCGCGAGGAGACTATGCTGATGAAGCTGGTCGTCGACGCCGATACCGACATCGTGCTCGGCTGTCACGTGCTGGGTGATGACGGCGCCGAGATCGCGCAGATGGCGGCGGTGGCGCTCAGGCTCGGGGTGACCAAAGCCCAGCTCGACGCCACCATGGCGCTCCATCCGAGCGCGGCCGAAGAGTTGGTGACGCTTCGGCATAAATGGGAAGCGCCTGCACCGGTTGCCGGGTCCGATGCGGCGGCTTGAGGACAGAATAGCTCTGGTCACGGGCGCCGGCGCCGGCATCGGCCGCGCCATCGCCGAGACCTTTGCGCGCGAAGGCGCGTTCGTGATCGTAACGGACCGTGACCGGGACGCCGCGGAAGAGACCGCGGCCGCCATCGTCAAGTCGAACGGCGCGGCAAGCGCCCACGCGGTCGATGTTACCGATACGGGGCAAGTGAAGGCGCTGATGGACGCAATCGGCGAGGCGCATGGCCGGCTCGACGTGCTGGTCAACAATGCAGGCGTCAGCGAGCGGTCGGACTTCCGTCATCTTTCCGACGAGACTTGGGACCGCGTATGGAAGACCAATCTCGAGGGGACCGTGCGTTGCGCGCGTGAGGCGTTCGATCTGCTCAAGGCGTCGGGCAAAGCCTCGATCATCAATCTCTCATCGATCATGTCGGCCAAGCACACCCGCCAGCTGGCGGTGTATTCGGCGACCAAGGGAGCGGTGTCGGCCTTGTCGCGGAGCCTTGCGGTCGAATACGCCCCTTACGGTATCCGCGTGAACACGCTGCTCCCAGGCTATGTCGAGACGGCGCTGATCGCCCGCTACGTCTCGAACCCGATAATCGCGAAGGCGCTGCTTACCCAAACGCCGCTCAGGCGCTTCGGGAGGCCGGAGGATATCGCCAATGCCGCTCTGTTCCTGGCCTCAGACGAGGCGGCCTATATCACCGGTGCGAGCCTCAATGTCG
>CAZFYL010000267.1:0-1909 GCA_964523345.1 uncultured Methyloceanibacter sp. | reverse complement strand
ACGACATCGACCATCTCGGCAATCGCCGGGTGCGCTCGGTGGGCGAGCTCATGGAAAATCAGTATCGCGTGGGCCTGCTTCGCATGGAGCGCGCGATCAAGGAGCGGATGAGTTCGGTCGATATCGACACGGTCATGCCGCAGGACTTGATCAACGCCAAGCCGGCCGCCGCTGCGGTGCGCGAGTTCTTCGGCTCGTCGCAGCTTTCGCAGTTCATGGACCAGACCAATCCGTTGTCGGAGATTACGCACAAGCGGCGCCTTTCCGCGCTTGGACCTGGCGGGCTGACGCGTGAGCGCGCGGGCTTTGAGGTGCGCGACGTGCATCCGACTCATTACGGACGCATCTGCCCGATCGAGACGCCCGAAGGGCCGAATATCGGCCTTATCAACTCGCTCGCGACCTATGCGCGGGTGAACAAATACGGCTTCATCGAAAGCCCTTATCGCCGTGTGGTCAAAGGCAAGGTGACCGACGAGGTGGTCTACCTTTCGGCCATGGAGGAGGCGCGTTACGTCATCGCCCAGGCCAACGCCACGCTTGCTCCAAACGGCACCTTTACCGAGGATCTGATCGTTTGCCGTCACGCCGGCGATGTCGAGCTTGAGCCGCCGGAGAAGGTCGATCTCATCGACGTGTCGCCGAAGCAGCTCGTGTCGGTGGCGGCCGCGCTCATTCCGTTTCTCGAGAATGACGACGCCAACCGCGCCTTGATGGGCTCCAACATGCAGCGTCAGGCGGTGCCGCTGATTACCGCCGAAGCGCCGTTGGTCGGCACCGGCATGGAAGAGGTCGTGGCGCGCGACTCGGGTGCCGCGATTGGCGCTCGCCGCACCGGCATTGTCGACCAAGTGGATGCCACCCGTATCGTTATTCGCGCCACCGAGGAGACCGATCCCTCCAAGTCAGGCGTGGATATCTACAATTTGCGTAAGTTCCAGCGTTCGAACCAGAACACTTGCATCAACCAGCGGCCGCTGGTGCGCGTGGGCGATTCCGTTCAAGCGGGCGAGATCATCGCCGACGGTCCCTCGACCGATCTCGGCGAGCTTGCGCTCGGCCGCAACGTGCTCGTCGCGTTCATGCCGTGGATGGGTTACAACTTCGAGGACTCCATCCTCATCTCCGAACGCGTCGTCCGCGACGACGTCTTCACTTCGATCCACATCGAGGAATTCGAAGTGATGGCGCGCGACACCAAACTCGGTCCGGAGGAAATCACCCGCGATATTCCCAACGTCTCGGAAGAGGCGCTCAAGAATCTCGATGAAGCGGGCATCGTCTATATCGGTGCCGAGGTTAATCCGGGCGACATCCTGGTCGGGAAGATCACGCCGAAAGGCGAAAGCCCGATGACGCCCGAGGAGAAGCTGCTTCGCGCCATTTTCGGCGAGAAGGCCTCCGACGTGCGCGATACCTCGCTCAAATTGCCGCCCGGCGTGACCGGGACCGTCGTCGAAGTGCGCGTGTTCAACCGCCACGGCGTCGAGAAGGACGAGCGCGCCATGGCCATCGAGCGCGAGGAAATCGAACGCCTTGCCAAGGACAGAGACGACGAACTCGCCATCCTCGACCGCAACGTCTATGGCCGTCTGAGAGACGTGCTCATGCACAAGGTCGTGGCCAAGGGTCCCAAGGGCATCAAGAAGGACGCCAAGATCACCGAGGCTCTGCTTGACAGCATGGCGCGCAGCCATTGGTGGGACATCGCGTTGAAGAACGATAAGGCGATGGCCGAAGTCGAAGCGATTGGCCGCCAATACGAAGAGGCCAAGAGGCGACTGGAGCAGCGCTTTGTCGACAAAGTCGACAAGCTTCAGCGCGGCGACGAGCTGCCGCCCGGCGTCATGAAGATGGTCAAGGTCTTCGTTGCGGTGAAGCGCAAGATCCAGCCCGGCGACAAGATGGC
>CAZFYL010000266.1:0-1910 GCA_964523345.1 uncultured Methyloceanibacter sp. | reverse complement strand
AATTCAATTCGATCTCGATCTCCGGCTATCACATGCAGGAAGCCGGAGCGACCGCCGACCTGGAACTCGCCTATACGCTCGCCGACGGCGTCGAATATGTGCGTGCGGGCGTTGCCGCCGGCCTCGATATCGATTCCTTCGCGCCCCGGCTCTCGTTCTTCTGGGCGATCGGCATGAATTTCTTCATGGAGATCGCTAAGATGCGCGCCGCGCGAGTCCTGTGGGCGAAGCTCATCAAGGACGAGTTCGCCCCCAAAGACCCCCGCTCGCTCGCGCTCAGGACCCATTGTCAGACGAGCGGCTGGAGCCTTGCCGCCCAGGACGTGTTCAACAACGTGGTGCGGACCTGCGTCGAGGCCATGGCGGCGACCCAAGGCCATACACAGTCGCTGCACACCAATGCGCTCGATGAGGCGCTCGCGCTGCCGACCGATTTCTCCGCGCGAATCGCCCGCAATACTCAGCTCATGCTGCAACAGGAATCGGGCACCACCCGCATCATCGATCCGTGGGGCGGCAGCTTCTATGTCGAGCGTCTCACCTACGATCTCGCCGGCCGCGCCATGAAGCATATCGCCGAGGTCGAGAAGTTCGGCGGCATGGCCAAGGCGATCGAGGCCGGCATCCCCAAGCGCATGATCGAGCAGGCCGCGACCGCCACGCAAGGCCGCATCGACTCGCGGAAACAGACCATCGTCGGCGTGAACAAATACCGCCCCGACAGCGAAGCGGAAATCGCGATCCTTAAGGTCGACAATCGGGCAGTCCGCCGCAGCCAGCTCGACAAGCTCGCCCGCCTCAAGGCGGAGCGAAACGAGGACGAGGTCCAGTCGGCTCTTGACGCGCTGACCCGTTATGCCGAGACAGGAACAGGCAACCTGCTCGAAGGAGCCGTCCAGGCCGCGCGCGTTAAGGCGACGGTCGGAGAAATTTCTTATGCTCTGGAGAAGGTCTATGGGCGTCACCGGGCGGAGGTTTCGGCGATTACCGGGGTCTACCGGGCGGAAATGGGCCGGATGGATGGAAGCATGAGCCGTATCAAGGACCTGATCGAGGCTTTCGAGACCGCGCATGGGCGCCGTCCGCGCATCCTCGTCGCCAAGATGGGCCAGGACGGACACGACCGGGGCCAGAAGGTGATCTCCTCTGCCTTTGCCGATCTCGGCTTCGATGTCGATATCGGACCGCTATTCCAAACGCCCGAGGAAGCCGCCCGGCAAGCGGTCGAGAACGACGTGCATATCGTTGGCGTCTCCTCGCTCACTGCCGGTCATTTGACCCTTGTGCCTGCGTTGCGCGAGGCGCTCGAAGCGCAAGGCCGCGGCGATATCATGATCGTGGTCGGCGGCGTGGTCCCACCGCAAGACTATGAGGAGCTCTACCAAGCCGGTGCCAAGGCCATCTTCGGTCCCGGCACCCCAATCGCCGACGCCGCCGCCGATTTGTTGCAGAAGCTCGGCGCCAGCATCAAATCGCAACAGGCAGCGGAGTAGGCTTCGCCATTGCGCGTTGAACCGGGTCTGCCCCCGCCCCGCTTCCCATGTCCGAAACAGCAACACGTAAAGACGATATCGAGCGCCTCGCGGGAGCGATCCGCGCCGGCGATCGCGTCGCCTTGGCGCGCGCCATTACCTTGGTCGAAAGCACGAAACCCGAAGATCAGCTTTGCGCCCAAGAGCTGCTCGATCGGCTTTTGCCCTTCACCGGCAAATCCATCAGGGTCGGGGTCAGCGGCGTCCCCGGTGCCGGCAAATCGACCCTCATCGACCAGCTCGGACTGAACCTGGTCGGCCAAGGCCACAAAGTTGCGGTTCTTGCCGTCGATCCGACGTCGTCACGAAGCGGCGGATCGATTCTCGGCGACAAGACCCGGATGGGACGGCTCGCCGCCGAATCGAATGCCTTCATCC
>CAZFYL010000265.1:0-1910 GCA_964523345.1 uncultured Methyloceanibacter sp. | reverse complement strand
GCCTGGCGGCGGCCGGTGGACAACAGCCGCTCGAGCACAAACATCAGGGTCGCGGAGGACATATTGCCGAAATCGCGAAGAATGCCCCGCGACAGTGACAGTGCGGCCGGAGCAATGGCGAAGGCGCGCTCGACCGCATCGACGATCGTGCGGCCGCCCGGATGCACCGCCCAAAGGTCTATGGCACGCGAATCCACGCCCCCCAGGATGTCGGCGCCATAAGCGCGTATGCCCTGCTCGATTGCCGCCGGCACTCTGCCCGAAAGCACCATGTCGAATCCCGAGTCGCCGATATTCCACTTCATGAGTTCGCTCGTCTCCGGGACATGCACGGAGCGGAAGCTGTCGAGGGCAATGCCGTGAGGTTCGGCCGTGATCAGAGACGCGGCGCAGCCATCGCCCCACAACAGGAAGGTCAGCAGCTTTTCGAGATCGTTCGTTTCCTGAAAATGCAGCGTACAGAGCTCGAAATTGACGAGGAGCACCCGCGCCCGGGTTTCGGAGCGCACGATGTGCCGCGCGAGCTTGAGCGCGTTGACGGCGGCGTAGCACCCCATGAATCCGATGAGGGTCCGCTCGATTGAGCGCGGCAACTTGCACCGGTCCACCAGCGCAAGATCGAGACCGGGCGCGGTGAAGCCGGTGCAGCAGGTAACGATCAGGTGGGTGAGACCCTCCCGTCCATTGCCGAGATCGAGACGCTCAACCGCCGCGGCCGCAAGTTCGGGCGCTTTGGCCTCGAACAATTGCATGCGCGCTGCCGTGCTCGGGAAATGGCCCCGGATATAGAAGGGGTTGCCGTCGATTCCCGGCGTATCGTCTCCGGGTGCGACTGCCAGGAAGGAGTACCGGTGATCGATGCCGGATTTTGCGGCCATGCGCCGGAACAGCGAGCTCTGGTGACGGTCTTGAGCAAGCAGCATCTCGGCCAGGCGGACGAACTCTGCATGCACATCGTTCGGCGGCACTGCCGTCGCTATGCGGTTGATGTAGGCAGTGGTCATGGTTTCTGAGCAAATCGCTTCTGTGGGGGCCAAGACGAGAGCGTTCCCGCGTCACGACACGGGCGAGCTTTCGCGCTCTCTCGGAAGACAAGAACACTTGGAGTGCCGCGACTATTCGGTGCGGCATACGGGCACTCCCTACAAAATCCGGAAGGTTACCAGCGGCACCAGGGCCGGTAATAAGGCCCCGACCGTGAACCCGGGCCGGATCCCATCACTCGGCTGTTGCCTCGCGGCGCGGCGTGGTCTTTGATGCGTGGCACGCGGGAGGCTTGAGAAGACAGAAAGGACCTGAGCGCCATGCTGAGACCCGTGATCGCCTGTCTTATCTTGCTCGGTGCCGCCGCCCCGGCGCTTGCAACCTCTGGCCCCGGATGCCTGGTGGTGGTCAACGTCGCGTCGAATGATACGCTCAATCTGCGGGCCAAGGCTTCGGCCTTCTCGGCCATCGTCGACCGGCTGGTTCCGGGTCAGCACGGGATCATCCACCTCGACGCAAGTTGCGTCCCTGAGAGCAGGCCGTGGGGCAGCCGCTGGTGCCCCGTCACCCATTACAACGGAGACAGTGTGACCAAAGGCTGGGTCAAGGCGCGCTTCGTGCGCGATTCCGACTGCCCCTAAGCGAGCCGGGAGAATTGCCCGTTGTTGTCGAGATCACTCTATCTGACCATTGCCGTCATCGTCGCCATCGGCTTAGCGGCATCGCCCAGACTGTCTGCCGCACAGCAAGCGCCGGGCGTTCCGGCCTGGCTACAAGCCCATGTCGGCTTTAACGACGGTCAAATCGCGCCGGTGGTTCTGCAGAGAGCACGGGCGCATTACTTACAAAAATTGCGCGAAGGCGCGGTCAACAATTCCTGCTACTTCGCCATGGACGCAACCCGGCCCCACGTTTTGAGCAACGGC
>CAZFYL010000264.1:0-1922 GCA_964523345.1 uncultured Methyloceanibacter sp. | reverse complement strand
GGGGGTTCGCGCCTGCTTCTATCATTTTTCGCAGCAGAAGCGGAGCGGTTGCCTGCGATCCAGGCATCGTATTAAGATGCTTGAAAAAATTGCAGGGAAACGCGCCAAGCCGGGACCGGGACCCGAATTTATAAAGAGCTAGGACGGTCGTTTGCCGCAAGGTGCCACGAAAGAAGCTGTCGAGGCGGAAGCCAAAAAGTCCTCCCCGCCGCTCCGCAAATTTTTCGATGAGATGCGTGCCGCCGATGGCACGGTAAGGCCGGCCTATGCCGGCTTCGCCGAAATCCTCGACGGCATGCCGATGGAATCGCTGATCACCAAACAGAAGGCGGCGGAGGAAATCTTCCGCCGGCTCGGGATCACCTTCGCGGTTTACGGGGAGGGCGGGTCGACCGAGCGGCTGATCCCGTTCGACCTGATCCCCCGCATTATCGACCGTAACGAGTGGGATCTGGTGGAGCGCGGCTGCATTCAGCGGGTCAACGCGATCAACCGTTTCCTTCACGACGTCTACCACGGCCAGGAGATCATCAGGGCGGGCGTCGTGCCGGCCGAGTTCGTTTTCCTGAACACCGCCTACCGGCCGGAGATGGTCGGCATCGATCCGCCGAACCGCACCTATGCCCATGTCGCCGGTATCGACCTGATCCGGACCGGCGAGCGCGATTTCGTCGTGCTCGAAGACAATATGCGGACGCCTTCCGGCGTGTCCTATCTGCTCGAGAACCGCGAGATCATGATGCGGCTGTTCCCCGAGGCCTTCGACACGCAAGGGGTGTCGCCGGTCGGAAATTACGCCGAACGGCTGCTGGAGAATTTGCGCGCGGTGGCGCCGGGCGGCGCCGACGACCCGGCGGTCGTGCTTTTGACGCCCGGCCGTTACAACAGCGCCTATTTCGAGCATGTGTTTCTCGCCGAGCAAATGGGGATCGAGCTGGTCGAAGGCGGCGATCTGTTCGTCCGCGACGATCATGTCTGGGCGCGCACCACCGAAGGCCCGGTCAAGGTCGACGTGATCTACCGGCGAGTGGACGATGGCTTCATGGATCCGCTCGCCTTCAACCCGCAATCGATGCTCGGCGTACCTGGCCTGCTCTCGGTGATCCGGTCGGGCAGGGTGGCGCTGGCCAACGCGCTTGGCACCGGCGTGGCGGACGACAAGGCCATGTATTGCTACGTGCCGCGCATGATCGAATTCTATCTCGGCGAAGAGCCCATCATAAACAATGTGGAGACCTTCATGCTGCGCGACCCCAAGCAGTGCCAGCACGTGTTGGAGAATTTGCGCGAGCTGGTGGTCAAGGAGGTCCAGGGGTCGGGCGGCTACGGCATGTTGATCGGGCCGGCCTCGACCGCCGAAGAGCGCGAGGCTTACAAGCGCCGGATCTTGGCCGATCCCGACAACTTTATCGCTCAACCGACTCTGGCGCTGTCCACGGCGCCGACTCTGATCGACGGCGAGATCGTGCCGCGCCACGTCGATCTGCGCCCCTTCGTGCTGTCCGGCAAGGAGACGAGCCTGGTGCCCGGCGGCCTCACCCGGGTCGCCTTGGTCAAAGGCTCGCTCGTGGTCAATTCGAGCCAGGGCGGCGGCACCAAAGACACCTGGGTGTTGGAGTAGACGACATGCTGAGCCGCAGCGCAGAGAACCTGTTTTGGATGGCGCGCAACATGGAGCGGGCCGACAACGCCGCGCGCATGCTCGACGTCAGCTTCCGCATGTCGCTGCTCCCATCGAACATCGACAAGCAGGCCTTGCATTTCGAACCGATCCTGGCGATTGCGCCGGGCTCGGGCCGGTTCCACGAACTCTACGACCACCTCAACCATGAGACCGTCATCCGCTATGTGGCGCTCGATCCCGAGAATGAAGGCAGCATCTGGTCGCTGATCCGCCAGGCCCGGGAAAATGCCCGCGCCCA
>CAZFYL010000263.1:0-1922 GCA_964523345.1 uncultured Methyloceanibacter sp. | reverse complement strand
CGCGTCCATTTGGGGCTGACCGGCGAGGACCTCGTTCGCGATACGCTGAGCGATGTCGAAGGCTCGGTCGAATTCCTGAAGCCGCTCGGCTTCGGCAATGCCGACGTCGTCGTGGCCGTTCCGGATTGCTGGATCGACGTATCCCGCATGGCCGATCTCGAAGATGTGGCCGCGCAGTTTGCCAGCGTGCATGGCCGGCGGCTCAGGGTCGCCACCAAATATATGACCCTCACGCGCCGGTTTTTCGCGAATCATGGCGTTGCCGGCTATCGCATCGTCGAGAGTGCGGGCGCCACCGAGGCCACGCCGGCGGCGGGAACCGCCGAGCTGATTGTCGATATCACCACCACCGGCACCACGCTTCGCGCCAATCATCTCAAAGTGCTTGAGGACGGGCTGATCCTCAAATCGCAGGCGCATCTCTTGGCCTCTCGGGCAGCTCGCTGGGACGCGGGCGCGGGCAAGCTCCGCCAGGCGATTCTCGAGCGCCTTTCTTCCATCGATTGACGGCCCGAGGCCGGATCTCGCGTCCGGCTGACGAGAAGTTGAACGCTCGACCGGTGGCGGCGGCGAAGCCCAGAAGCTACTCTCCGCCGCCATGTCGATCCGTCTTGCCGCCGCAGCTGTTATCGCCGCCTTCGCGACGGCCGCTTCCGCCGCGCCGTCGCGCATCATCATCCTGGCTCAGGGCGAGTCGGCCGACCCCTGGAAACTGTGCGAGATCGGCGAGCAAAGGGCCGAGGCTCTGGCCTTGACCTATCTCGGCCACGACGCGGTGAAATCGTTATTCGCTAAAGGCGAAGAGCCTGCCTTCTTCTTTGCCGTCACGCCCCGAACGGCCGCGCTTGCCTCACCTTCGGTCGTAAGCTGGAACAAGCCGGTGATTTTCTATTCCGCCACGCCGCAAACGTCGCAAAGCGACGAGGACTTTATCAAGGCGCTCAACCAGCAGACCCGGGAGGCCGCCAACAACGTGCTCACCAATCCGGCCGTCAAAGGCAAGACCGTGGTGATGGTGTGGGAGAACGAGCACATCGCCAGCGAAGCGCTCGAAGCCAAGTTCGAGAACAAGGCGGTGACGCTTCGCCAATTGTTCAAGCTCGACATCTTGCCGGGCGTGCCCAAGACCTGGCCGGGTGAGACGCACGATTATTTTTGGATTCTGGAGTTCCCGGAAAACTCCAACGTGCCCGTCAAATTTTCGATGATGAAGCAGGAGTTCGGCGCGTCTTTCCCGCGCGTTCCGGCCAACGATTGGGACACGCCTGACGGGCTCGATGCGGCAAGCGGGTGTCAGCCCAAAGCCTCGGAATAGATATCACCCACAAAAAAGGGGCAGCCGAAGCCGCCCCTTTCTGACTGTCCCTGGCGTATGGACTACATCATGTCCATGCCGCCCATGCCGCCACCCGGCATTGGCGGCATATCGTCCTTCTTCTTCGGCGATTCCGCCACACCGGCCTCGGTGGTGACCAGGAGGCCTGCCACGGACGCTGCATCCTGCAACGCCGTGCGCACCACCTTGGCGGGGTCAATGATCCCCTTGGCAATCAGATCGCCATATTCGTTGTTTTGGGCGTCATAGCCGTAGGACGCGGAGTTGTGGTCGGTCACCTTGCCGACCACGATCGAGCCCTCGACACCGGCATTCTCGGCAATCTGGCGGATCGGAGCCTGTAAGGCACGCCGCACGATATTGATGCCGGATTCCTGGTCCTCATTGTCGCCTTTGGTTTTGAGCGATTTGGCGGCCCAGAGCAGGGCGACGCCGCCGCCCGGCACGATGCCTTCCTCGACCGCGGCCCGGGTCGCGTTCAACGCATCGTCGACGCGATCCTTCTTCTCCTTAACCTCGACTTCGGTCGCGCCGCCGACCTTGATGACGGCAACGCCGCCGGCAAGCTTGGCGAGCCGCTCTTGCA
>CAZFYL010000262.1:0-1925 GCA_964523345.1 uncultured Methyloceanibacter sp. | reverse complement strand
GGCAACGGCGGCGGCAACGGCGGCAACGGCGGCAACGGCGGCAACGGCGGCAACGACATCTCGATGGACGAGCTCGGCGGCGAAGGCGTGTCTGGGACACAGCAGACAGCGTTCGACGCGTCGAGAAGGTTCGGTTCGGCAATGCTGGCGCGGACTGTGTTCTGGGGTGGGGGCGGCGGACGTTATCTCGCTGGCGCGCCGCGTGAGCGGCCAGAAACTTACCGTCCTTTGAAGGTCGGACCCTCCGACACCGAGCCGGCGATCATCGTCGACGATAGCTATCAGCCACGCAGTTGGCAGGTATGGGCCGCGGGCCTTGGCGGCTCGACCTCTCTTGATGGCGATAGGTTTTCGGGGGATCTCGACTCGGACTTTGGAGGTGTAGCAGGGGGATTCGATTATAGGTTTAATTCTACGGCTCTCGTCGGCGTCGCCGGCGGCTATACCGACTCGGAGTTTTCGGTTGACCAGATGCACACCAATGGACACACCAAAGGAACTGTGCAAGGCGCGCATGTCGGCCTTTATGGCGTGAAGACCTTCGGGCCGCTCTATCTGGCGGGAACGGCGGAATATGCCCATTTCGACAATCAAACCGACCGGATCATAGACTGGGTCGTGGACGCACGGTCTACGGGCAACTTCAATAGCGACTTGTTCGGGGGGCGCGTTGAAGCCGGCTGGAGGCGGCTCTTCGGCCGTCACGCTGTGACACCGTTCGTGGGCGTGGATATACTCCAGCTTGAGAGTGATGGCTTCACCGAGAATAGCCACGGGTTGAACGGCGGTCCGAGCATTCTGGGCCTAACCTTCGAGTCCAATTCAGTGACGTCCGTGACGAGCTCCGTTGGACTCCAGTTCGATACGCAGTTCGCTCTTGCCAATGGCCGGTTACTGACGCCGTTTGTGCGGGTCGCTTGGGTGCACGAATATGATCCTGAGCGCGTCGTCCAATCGTCTCTGACCTTGGTGCCTGCCACGTCGTTCTTGGCTCAGGGAGCCTCCGCGGCTGAGGATGTGGCGCGGGTGACTGCCGGTCTGAGGCTCGACGTCAGCGAGAGGATAGCGCTGTTCGGCTTTTTCGAAGGGGATTTCTCCAACCGAAGCCAGAGCTACGCCGGCGTCGGTGGCGGCGATGTCGCGTTCGTCGGCTCCGGCCAAAGCGAGTACTATGCTAGCCGAGTCGGCATGAAAGTCGCGTGGTAGACGGCGAAACGCGACCAGCATAGCGAGGCTCCTCAATCCTGCGGCGAAATATTCGGCCGCCGTCGCGAGCGGCAGCGTCTTAATCGTCACTCGGCGCGCCGGCCCGGCCCGCTGTCAGAAAGAAGCACCGCGCTTCGCGTGCGGGCCGCGCGGACCAGTGTAAGTGCCGACAAGGTTGCCCATACATGGCGCTCCCAGTGGATAAGCGCCGTCTTGTCTCGGATCTTATGCGGGTATGCGCACGGATTGCGGTGTGTGGCAGGTTTCCGCCCGCTCGCTATTTTCACCGGCCTTGGGGCCTCGATGATGTTGCGCCGTCTTCGGTCAGCTGCGCGGCTTCGTCTCCGCGGGGCTCGCGGTCCCGGGAAGCGGGCTTAAGGTCTCCATTGGCTTTTGATATCACGGGGTCGCGGAAGGGTTACTCGCAGTCCGATTAGTTAGGGTTTGAATCCAATCGTAATGTCATCGGAAACAAACTGCCAATAATGTAATGTAGAAAATTTCAAGAGAGTTACATCACTGTACTTGGCATCGAAGTAAACTGGACCAAGAGCACTCAATTCAAACTCATCGGAATAAACAATCTTATCTCCACGCCAACCTTCCACGAGAAGCGTCTCTCCTTCGGCAGCGATCCAGGCAACACCAAAATACCCGCCTACGAAATCAAACGGCTTCTCATCAAATAACTCCGCTGGATGTCCTGAACTGTTATAAAC
>CAZFYL010000261.1:0-1933 GCA_964523345.1 uncultured Methyloceanibacter sp. | reverse complement strand
ACAGCCTCGTGACCCAACAGCCGCTGGGCGGCAAGGCGCAGTTCGGCGGTCAGCGTTTCGGCGAGATGGAGGTGTGGGCGCTCGAAGCCTATGGAGCAGCCTATACGCTGCAGGAGATGCTCACGGTCAAATCCGACGACGTGGCGGGCCGCACCAAGGTCTATGAGGCCATCGTGCGCGGCGACGATACGTTCGAGGCCGGTATCCCTGAGTCGTTCAATGTTCTTGTCAAAGAAATGCGGGCGCTCGGCCTGAACGTGGAACTTGTGCAGCCGCGGCCCGAAGAACAGCCGCCTCGGGCAAGACTGACGGGCCCAACGGCCGAATAAGCTTGGCCCATTTGGGCGATACGATTAGCGAAGACGACCTACCGAAAGGCGGCAAAGCCTGCCGTTTGGAGAAAAGAGAATGAACCAAGAAATCGTCAACCTCTTCAGTCCCCAGACGCAACAGCAGAATTTCGATCGAATCCGGATCGGCATCGCCAGCCCGGAGAAAATTCTGTCCTGGTCGTATGGGGAGATTAAGAAGCCTGAGACGATCAACTATCGCACCTTCAAGCCGGAGCGCGATGGCTTGTTCTGCGCGCGCATCTTCGGTCCGGTGAAGGACTATGAGTGCTTGTGCGGCAAGTACAAGCGCATGAAGTATAAGGGCGTCATCTGCGAGAAATGCGGTGTCGAGGTGACGCTGGCCAAGGTCCGGCGCGAGCGCATGGGCCATATCGAGCTCGCGGCCCCGGTGGCGCATATCTGGTTCTTGAAATCGCTGCCGTCGCGTATCGGGCTTCTGCTCGACATGACGCTCAAGGACCTGGAGCGGGTGCTCTATTTCGAGAATTACATCGTGCTCGAGCCGGGCCTGACGTCGCTGAAGCCGCTGCAGCTCTTGAGCGAAGAGGATTATATTAGGGCCCAGGACGAATTCGGCGAGGACTCGTTCACCGCCGGAATCGGTGCCGAAGCCATCCGTGAGCTCCTCAAGGGTCTCGATCTCGAGAAGATCGCGGCGGATCTCCGTGTCGAGATCGCCGAGTCGACCTCGGAGCTAAAGCCGAAAAAGCTGGCCAAGCGCTTGAAGGTGGTCGAAGCCTTTATTCAGTCTGGCAATCGGCCGGAGTGGATGATCCTGACCGTTGTGCCGGTCATTCCGCCGGAGCTCAGGCCGCTCGTTCCGCTCGACGGCGGACGCTTCGCCACGTCGGATCTGAACGACCTCTATCGCCGTGTGATCAACCGCAACAACCGGCTGAAGCGGCTGATGGAGCTGCGCGCGCCCGACATTATTATCCGCAACGAAAAGCGCATGCTGCAAGAGGCAGTGGACGCGTTGTTCGACAATGGGCGGCGCGGACGCGTCATCACCGGCGCCAACAAGCGGCCGCTGAAGTCGCTAGCCGACATGCTGAAGGGTAAGCAGGGGCGCTTCCGCCAGAACCTGCTCGGCAAGCGCGTCGACTATTCGGGCCGGTCGGTGATCGTGGTGGGACCCGAACTCAAGCTGCATCAATGCGGCTTGCCCAAGAAGATGGCGCTCGAACTGTTTAAGCCCTTCATCTATTCCCGGCTCGATGCCAAGGGCCAGGCCGCGACGGTGAAGCAGGCAAAGAAGCTGGTCGAAAAGGAGAAGCCGGAGGTCTGGGACATCCTCGATGAGGTGATCCGCGAGCATCCCGTGCTGCTCAACCGCGCACCGACGCTCCACCGGCTGGGCATCCAGGCTTTCGAGCCGGTGCTGATCGAAGGTAAGGCGATCCAGCTTCATCCCCTGGTCTGTGCCGCTTTCAACGCCGATTTTGACGGCGACCAGATGGCGGTGCACGTGCCGCTTTCGCTCGAGGCTCAGCTCGAGGCGCGCGTCTTGATGATGTCGACCAACAACATCCTGCACCCGGCCAATGGCTCGCCGATCATCGTGCCGAGCCAGGACATCG
>CAZFYL010000260.1:0-2031 GCA_964523345.1 uncultured Methyloceanibacter sp. | reverse complement strand
TTCGCCTCGCCGCCGATCAAGGCTGCGGCAAGGCCCAAATGCCGCTTGCCGCCGAACACGATATCGGCACTCGCAATGAGGCCGCGCGCGACGGCGCTCAAGCCGTCGACCCCGTCCTCGCCGATACCGACGATGGACAGCCAGCGCGAGACTGGGGCAGGGTCAGCCATGGCCGGTTCAGCGCGTCCCATGCGCATCCTCATTCTTGGCGGCACCGCCGAGGCGCGCGCTCTTGCCCAGGCGCTCGCCGGGCGCAGCGAATTCGAGGCTATCGTTTCGCTTGCGGGCCGCACGGCCGAGCCTTTGCCGCAGGCGGCACCCGTCATCAGCGGAGGCTTCGGCGGCGCCGAGGGGCTCGCCCGCTATCTCCGTAACGAAAATATCGATGTCTTGATCGACGCCACCCACCCCTTTGCCGCGGCGATCTCGGCCAATGCGTTGAAGGCCGCCGGAAGCACGAACGTGAAGCTGCTCGCGCTCAGACGCCCGCCTTGGGAAAAGGTCGCGTGCGACAATTGGATCGAGGTCGAAAGCGTGGCGCAGGCGGTGCAAGCGCTGGGAGAGACACCAAAACGCGTGTTCGTGGCGCTCGGCCGCAACGAGCTTCAGCCCTTCGCGGGCGCGCCGCAGCATTTTTATCTTGTGCGCAGCGTCGATCCGGTCGATCCGCCCCTTGCCGTCCCCGATGCGGTTTATATCGCCGCGCGCGGCCCCTTCGGCGAGGCTGAGGATCGCGATCTGCTCGCGCGCCACAACATCGAAATGATCGTCGCCAAGAACAGCGGCGGTCAGGCGACCTATAGCAAGATCGCGGCAGCGCGTGCGCTCGGCTTGCCGGTCGTCATGCTGAAACGTCCCGCACTGCCGGACGTAACCTCCGTCGCGACGGTCGAAGAGGTTGTCGACTTTCTCGATCATGCGCTGACGCTCTCGACCGCGCGCGGCGTATAGACCAGCGGACTTGAACCTGGGCGCGCAATCACGCGCGTCTCACGCGACCCAACGATGACGAGGCTCGCCATGTCGGCGGCGACGCCGCTTGCATCGGCAAGCGTGGTGACGACCAGGCTTTCATCCGATCTGCCGATGGCGCGTCCGAAGATCACGGGCGTCGTCCCATCGAGACGGCGCGCGAGAATCGCAAAGGCTTTTCCAAGCTGCGAAGGCCGCGCCCGGGAGACGGGATTATAAAGCGCGATCACCAGTCCTGCGCCGGCGGCGGCATCAAGACGCTGCTCGATCAACGCCCACGGTTTCAGATTGTCGGACAGCGACAGCACGCAGAAATCATGGCCGAGCGGCGCGCCGGCCCGCGCCGCGACCGCGAGCATGGCGGTGATGCCGGGAACAATCGCGATATCGAGTGCGCGCCACGCATGAGGGCCGGCTTCGATCGCCTCGCACACCGAAGCGGCCATGGCGAACACACCGGGGTCTCCGCCGGAGACGATTGCGGCGGAGCCACCGTCTGCCGCGTGGAGAAGGGCCGCTTTTGCACGCGCGTCTTCCTCGCGGTTATCGGACGGATGCCGTGCCTGACCGGGGCGCTCTGGAACGCGGTCGAGATAAGGCCCATAGCCGAACAGCGCATCGGCCGCTTGAAGCGCCTCCTCCGCCTCGCGCGTGAGATAGCGTTCGTCCCCGGGGCCGAGCCCAACGATGGCGAGATGCCCGCTCAATTCCGCCCCTCCCAACCCGGCACCAGAACCATGGCGAAATAGGGTGCGGCGGTATCGAGCTTGTCGGCGAGCGGAATCACCGCCGCGTTGGTCATGGTGCCGCGCTCGACATAGATCGCCCGGTCGAGCCGCCCGGCGCGCTCGAGCGCACGCCGCACCTTGGCGAGATGCCGGCCGATCTTCATCACCACAGCCGCGTCGCTGTCTGCAAGCCGCCGTTCGAGCTCGTATTCGGGGAGCGTGCCGGGGAGCACGGTGAACACGTCGTCGCCTTGCGCGATCGGCATTCCGACCGAAGACCAGCAGCCCGACATGCCGGTGACGCCCGCGACGATCTCGGTCGGATAGCGCG
>CAZFYL010000259.1:0-2039 GCA_964523345.1 uncultured Methyloceanibacter sp. | reverse complement strand
TCGTGTTCTTTGAGGGCGCGAGCTACAAGCTGCGTCCCAAGGGCGGCAAGGGCCTCGCCGGTCTCTCCGGTTTGGCTTGGGAGGACTTCCTCCGCTGCCAGGGCCTCGGACTTGGCATCGGCGTGGACTGCTTTGGTGCAGCTATGCCGGCTGTCCGGTATGACTCCCCGACTTGGGGCGGCTTCCGGTTCGAGACCTCTTGGGGCAAGAACACTCTGACGCCGTTCGGTTCCACCACAGAAAGCAATTTCTGGGACGTCGCCGTATTCTACACGGGTGACTGGAACAGCATCAAAGTGTCGGCTGCTGGTGCCTATACCTGGCAGGAAAGCGGCAACCTCACCGGCGACGAAGTCGACCTCTGGCAGGTTGGCGGTAGCATCATGCACAAGCCGTCCGGTTTGGGTGTCTACGCCATGGGTCAGTGGGAAGATGCAAGCGGGTCCAAGGACGTTTCGATCGGCCTCGCTGGTGTCGAGCTTGACTCGATCGGCGTTGGTATTCCGCTTCTTCCGGCGATCAACATCAATGCCGGCTTGAACTGGATCCCAGGCGGGCAGCCCGTCGGCGTCTTCGACAATCCGGACACCGATTCTTGGTACATCAAGCCCTTCTGGCGGAAGACTTGGAGCCCGATCGGCGCCACGACGATCTTCGGTGAGTTTGCCCAGTACGAGGATCAGTTCGCCGCCGGCACCAATCTCTGCTCGGTGGTTTCCGGCAATGCCGGGGCCCTCGGCGGCTTCTGCGCCCCGACGCCTATCACCACCGGTGCGATCCCGCTCGGTCCGGTTATCAACGGTGTACCCGTCACGCTCGAGCTCAGCGGCTCGGCATTCCCGGGCGACATCTACAAAGGCGCCTTCGTGACCGGCTCTGAGGTCGAGCGTTGGGGTCTTGGCGTGGTCCAGGAGATCGACTCCGCCGCCATGCATGTGTGGGCACGCTGGCAGCACCAGGAGGTCAACACCGATATCACTGGTGTCTCCGTGGACAATCCTGTGGCCTGCGCTCTGGTCGACGAGAACGTCGTTCCTGGCGTGTGCGACGTGTCGTTCACGAAGATCAAGCAGGACTGGGACGATTTGGACATCTTCCAGGTTGGTGGCGTGATCTTCTTCTAAGCCAAACACCAGAAGACAAAGACAATGGAAGCCGCCCCTTTCGGGGCGGCTTCTTTTTTGCGCGGAAAGGACGAAAGCCGCTCTTTGACAATCAGGGATAGGCTTTCGGCAATCAGGCCTAGACTGCTCCAGATCAGACCTGCTGCACGAATGTCACAGGAGGCTCAAGAACGTACAGGGCCCGGCGTATTCCGGTTTACCCGCGTTGGCGAAGGCGGTAAGTGGATTCTGACGGGTCTTTGGAGGGATTATTGCTTAAGACCCGGGCAATCTATTTAAAGATTGGGCAATTTTCGGGGAAAACGGAGAATAGAGACATGTTTGGGGGACTGACCAAGACATCCAGCCGCATCGCCATCGCAGCCGTACTTGGCCTGGCGCTCGGCGGGTTCGCATTCAAGGCGACCCCGGCTCGGGCGGCAGATCTCGGCGGTGATTGCTGCGCAGATCTTGAGGAGCGGGTGGCCGAGCTTGAAGCCACGACCGTTCGCAAAGGAAACAAGAAGGTTTCCGTGACCCTGTCCGGTTGGGTCGTGAAATCGTTCAACTGGTGGGATGACGGGGATCTCGACGGCGCCATCGTCGGCGATAAGGGCTACGATCTTGGATCGCGTTTTGCCCTTACCGGCAGCGCGCAGATTTCGCCGGGCTGGTCGGCAGGCTACAACCTGACGATCCTGGCTACGTCGGATCTGTTTGCGACGTCAGGAACGCTGGCCGCGTCGAATCAGTTCGCGGAGACGGGCGGCACTTTCTTCGACGGTCAGCTCAACCCGCTTTATTCGTACATCTATATCAAGAGCGACACGCTCGGCGCCCTGAACTGGGGTCATTTGAGCCCGGCGTCGGATAACGCGGCGGTTCTCGCCGATATCTCTGGCACCGTGATCGAGACCAATGCTCCATTCTTTGAGG
>CAZFYL010000258.1:0-2047 GCA_964523345.1 uncultured Methyloceanibacter sp. | reverse complement strand
ACATGGTGGTGCATCGCCACGCGCTGCGCGAGACGCTGGCCCGCATCTGCCATCTGTTGACCTATCGCCAGCTCGATCGCGACCTAACCCTCTCGGAGGTCCTGGACGGCGAGCACGCGCACGAGGCCCCAGCCTCGACCATTGCGCACTCCGGCAACGGCCTCGACACCACAGCCGTCGAGGAGGCCGAGGATGACAAGGACATGACCAGCAGCGCCGGCAATGGCGCGAATCCGAATCTGCCGCACAACGTCTAAGGGCACGAGGGATTGACACAAATACCGCACAGCGCCGGGCGAGGCTCGCCTCGACCCCGGAGCGCGTCGAGCGACACCCTGCTTGAGCGGTTGAAGGAGCTTCACCCCCAATCGATTGATCTGTCGCTTGGGCGTATGGAGCGCCTGTTAGCCGCGCTTGGCCATCCCGAAGAGAAGCTTCCGCCTGTGCTGCATGTCGCAGGCACGAACGGTAAGGGCTCGTTCCTCGCCTTCGCCCGGGCCATCTCCGAGGCGCTGGGTAAACGCGTGCATGTCTATACCTCGCCGCATCTCGTCCATTTTCACGAACGCATCGTGCTTGCCGGACCGCACGGTTCGGCCGTGATCGCCGAAGAGTTCTTGGTCGATTGCCTTGCCCGCACCGAGGCGGCCAATGGCGGCGAGCTGATCACGTTGTTCGAGATCACGACCGCGGCCGCGTTCGTCGCCTTTTCCGAAGTGCCGGCCGATCTTCTGTTGCTTGAGACGGGTTTGGGCGGAAGGCTCGATGCCACCAATGTGGTCGCCAAGCCCCGGCTGACCGCGATCACGCCGGTCTCGATCGACCATGTCTCCTTTCTCGGCGAGACCTTGACCGAGATTGCCGGCGAGAAAGCGGGCATCCTCAAGCCGGGCGTCACTTGCGTACTGGGCCGGCAAGAGCAGGAGGCGTTCAAAGCCATCGAAGCGCGGGCGGAGCAGGTCGGCGCGCCGCTCATCGCCGCCGGCCGCGACTTCGACGCGTACGAACAGCACGGCCGCCTGGTTTTCAGCACGCCGACCGGCTTGTTGGACTTGCCGTTGCCGCGGCTCGAGGGGCGCCATCAGATCGATAATGCCGGCATGGCGATTGCCGCCGCCGATCTCCTGTTCGGCGAGGCGCTGACGACCCAAGCTCTCGAACAAGGCCTAACCCAGGCCGAGTGGCCCGGGCGGCTCGAGCGCCTCGGCGCCGGCGGGTTACACGCCTATGTGGCCGATGGCACCGAGATCTGGCTCGACGGCGGTCACAATCCCGCAGGCGGCCAGGTGATCGCGCAAGCCCTAGCCGAGCTTGAAGAGCGTGTGCCGTGCCCGATCCATCTCGTGTTCGGCATGATGGACACCAAGGACGCGCGCGCGTTCATCGCCCCTTTCAAAGGGCTGGTCGAACAGATCTATACCGTGCCCATTCCCAATGAGCCCAATGCCTTCAGCGCCGAGGCCCTGGCCGATATCGTCGGCGCCGAAGGGTTCAACGTGACGGCGGCATCGAGCGTGCCCGAGGCGCTCTTAAGATCGCAGCATGCGCTGCCGGGACCCGGGCGCATTCTGATCTGCGGCTCGCTTTATCTCGCGGGCCACGCGCTCAAGCTGCACGGTTAGAGGGCTTAAGTCTCGGCGGTGCCGCTGATCCAAGCGGCGAGGTGGTTCTTCGGATAAGCGCCCTTGAGGGTTCCGGCGACTTCGCCATCCTTGAACAGGATCAAAGTCGGGATCGCGCGCACGTTGTAGGTCGAAGGCGTACGCGGGTTCTCGTCGATGTTGAGCTTGGTGATTTTCACCTTGCCATCGAGCTCCTTGGCGATCTCCTCGAGAGCGGGGCCAATCTGACGGCAAGGGCCGCACCATTCGGCCCAAAAGTCGACGACCACCGGGGTCGCGGATTTCAGTACCTCGGTCTCAAACGTGTCGTCAGACACTTTTTCCGTTGCCATCAGCCTCTCCTAATTCGCCCTACCATGAGAACGGCCGGGCCCTTCGCCAGGGGGGGAACCTAGGTATGCCCCGGAAGGCCGTCAAGGCTCGGC
>CAZFYL010000257.1:0-2062 GCA_964523345.1 uncultured Methyloceanibacter sp. | reverse complement strand
CATCACGGCGCGCATCGCCCATTGGGCCTGTTGCACGCAACGGCCCAACGCGTCGCGTCTTAATGTGCAAATCCGTGGAACGATCTCCGGCGACAAGGGATGCGCCCCCGGTCCCAAAGCCGCAAAAAAAGGTTACCAAAGCGATTGGGCAATGCCGAGCTACAACGTTCCCTGCGACGATTGGCGAACAAAAAAGGGCATTTGCAATTAGTTCAGGCCAGCGTGATCGACATGATGCAGGCGGCGACGGCAAGCGGCCCGCCGAGGTCGAACGGCCGGCCCAACAGGTTGATTTCCGGAACGTAATGCCAGGCGGCGTAGCCAACGCCGAGAAACGCCGTCGACGCCGTGATCCCGGCGATGCTCGCTTGCAGCCTGAGCGAGCCCAGAGTGCCGATGGTAAACCGGACGACGCGGTAATATTCGAGATCGTGGCGGTGGCCGACGATGACGGCAGGCTGTCGGGACTGCTCGACTTGCGCCATGTTCGCTGCTCCGGTTCGGGCGATCGAGCGATCCCCCTAGCATATTGAGGCCTAGCATAGGATGACGCTTTGGGCCTTAAAGCGGACGTTCCCGGCGCCGAAGCCTTTCCTCCGCCAAGCGCCATAAGCGGTCACGCCGGCGAAAATCGGTTTCAGCGTCGTCCCCGGCCCTGTAACGCCCAACTCCGTGCAATTTCCAACCAATAGATTGCGGTTCGCCATGCCGGCGCCGGCCGTCGATGCCGCGCCACCCTTACACGCACGTCGGCCGCATCGAACTCGATGGTGAACTCATCTATTTTTTCCACCTCAAACGTTTGCGGGCCGATCTCACGGATGAAGTGCGATACCCGGTAGATTTTCTTCCCTTGAGAGCAGAAGCGTAGCTGACCTGACGCGCCTAGATTATCGCAAAGCCATTTTATTCGAAAGGCAGGGCTTGTACTCGAGAGAGTCAGCTCGCTGGAGCGAACCTTCCGGTAGCTTCCCGAGTCGGCTGCCTGCGGGGAGGGCCGCAGAGTTCCATTCAGATAACTCTGTAGTTCGCTCCGAACCAGACTTCCTGCGGCGCGCGCGAGGCAAACTTCCCAATAAATGAAACCGCGTTTGGCATCGTAAGGGACTCTTCGAACACCGATGATATCGCCCTTGTCGATTCCGCGTGACAGACAATGCAGGGTGATGCCTCCGTGGAGATCGGCCTTTTCATCCAAAATCATTGCTGCTCGAGGATTGGGCCCTCGATAGTGCGGCAACACGGACCCGTGAAAGTTGACCGCGCGGCCAGAAAACCGCGACAGGATAGTTTCAGGCACAATTTGGCCGGTCACCGCGGTGATGAGGACATCGGCGTGGAGTTTCCGGATTGCGATATCCGCGTCTGTCCAAGTGGACAGATCGGGGTTGCGGCGAACGGGAATGCCGTACCGCCGTGCCATCGTTCCGGCGGACCATGCGGTGCCAAGCGCACGGTCCCGCCGCAGGAAGCGCCGCAAATTCTTGGAGCCGATCCAAAGAGCCGCGACGGAGTTTCCGGTTTGAAGCCACGCGCTCATGATTTTCGCGGCAATCAAACCTCCCGACGTGAGGATAAGTGCGTTCATTCAGTCAATCCGCCAATCCTCAAACACCTTGGTTGCACTGCCTGAAAGAGTAAAGGCCCCAAGGCACACTTTCCCTAGCGCCGCACACGCACTGGCGCTCGCGAGCAAGATCGGATAGATTGGAATGCTTCGACCACGGATCGTTTTGATCAGCATACGTCGGCCTTAAGATGGCGGAGTAGCTCAGCTGGTTAGAGCAGCGGAATCATTTTCCGCAGGTCGGGGGTTCGAATCCCTCCCTCCGCCAGTCTCACGTTGTAAGCGACCCCTCCCCCGCCCGGTCACACCGCCTCACCCTGAAAAGGCGTATGCGGCATGTCATGCGCTGCCGCTTCCCCACGAGTGGGTTCGCGACCTGAGCGCGCTGCCGCACACGCCCGGCAAGCCGGCCTCAGCATGAGGCTTAAAGGTAGACAAGCTGTGCGTTTCTTGTGGACCGGCTGTGACTCCCCCTGCCCGGCCGGCTTGCGCCGC
>CAZFYL010000256.1:0-2085 GCA_964523345.1 uncultured Methyloceanibacter sp. | reverse complement strand
CCGAACAGGACCACGGCGAGCGCCAGAGCGGCGAGCGCGAGGAACGCGCCTGCGCTCAAGATCCGCCGTCTCACATCGGGCGCGGTGAGGGCGACCGCGACAGCGACCAGGCACTGTAAGAAGTAGAACAGCGCGAACGCCCGCGAGGCGAGCGCAATGACATTAAAGATGTCGAGAAACCAGGTCAGGCCCGCGCCCACCAAAGCGATCAAGGGATAGGCGTGGCGGTGGTCGATCCCCTGATCGCTCACTTGCTCGATCAGCCCTCCTCCGCCGATCGCGTCGGCGACGGCGGCCGAGAGCTGCGCGCAGACGGCCCCGACCACGATTAGAAGCGGCAGCGTGCTGGCCACCGGTTCCAGCAGGTCGATGATCCCGGTGACCTCGTTGCTCGGCACTTTCTGATCCTTCAGAACGACCGTGGCGAGAAGGAAAAAGGCGAGATAGATGGCGCCCGACAGCCATTGGGCATAGCGCATGGTGCGGACGCGAACTTCCGGGGAATAGGCGCCCGCCAGGAAGCGCGAGGTCTCGAAGCCCTGGACGACAATGAGCAGGCCGAGGACAGTCCTGGCCGAATTCCAGGTGAGCGATGTTTCGAGATCGGGGAGATGCCAGCTGCCGGTGACCGCAAGGCTGGCGTTGAGCCAGGTAAGCGCGCAAAGCACCGCGGCAATGACGGCGAGCTTGAGACCGACGGCGTATTCCTCGATGTTCTCGAGCCCACGCAGACCGCGCAGCAGACCTTGCAGGCCGATGACACCGAGGATTGCGGTGGTGAGCACCTTGCCGGCGAAGGGATCGGTCATGCCGAACCCTTTCAGCAGGAAGGCCGCTAGGAGATTGAGGTAGTACGCAACCGAGATGAAATAGGCGAAGGCAAGCGCAAGGTGGGAGGTCTGCTCCAGCCGTCTCACGCGATACCGGCCGGCGAACAGCGGCTCGCCGTGAAGGATATTGAAGCGGATCGCGCCGCCGAGCAGATAGGAAAACAAAACCAGGAACGCCATGCCGGCCACGGCATAGAGGCCGAGATCGTGGACCAGCAAAGGCAGCGAAATCAGAAAGCCCGAGCCGATGATGGAGGCGAGCGGCGTGACGGTCGCCCGCCACACCGGGGACGCGGTCAGTTTCGGCGAAAACACGATCGCGGCCGTGGCGATCAGGCTCAACCAGACAATAACATTCGCCATAGGCGCGACCCGTGCCTTCGCTGTCGCCAAGTCCTATGGTTTAGGCCAATTTGCCCGAGCGGACCAAATCCCGTTACGTCGCAGCCTAGTCGCCTTCAGACCGCGTCGCGGTGATACCCGCCGAGACCGCCGGCAACGGCGCCGATGAAGCCGCCGACCAGCAGCGAAATGGCGGTGAAGATCGAGAAGTTGGCCGCCGCTTCCAGCGCCTTCTGAGACATTGCGGCTGCAGCGTCCGCCGCGTCGCTGACAGCTCCCGGCTCCGCCGTGACCGCGGCGGCGGTGCCGGCAATGCCGGTGCCGACCGCGAACAACGCGGCGACGATCACCGTAGCCAGCGCCCAGGCCAAAAACCCGTGGGCCGTGTCGCGGAACAGCACCTCGTCGGTGCGCACCCCGATCCATTTCTCGCGCAAGCGTCCGGCCAGATAACCGCCGAATCCGGCCGAAAGCCACTGCATCACGATGAGCCAGATGCCGGTGCCGATGGCGAAGGTCTCCGGCGCCCTATTGGCGAACGACCAGGGCTCGACGGTCGAGACGCCGAATCCGGTCCCGGCGGTGAACAAGATGATGGAGACGGCGATGGCGCCGAGCGCCCCGCCGATGATCGCGCCCCAGTCATTGGCCTTGCCGGCCGGCCCGCCTGACACGACCACCTGCTCCTCGACTGCAACCACCCCTTCTGTGCGCGCCATGATGCCAGGCCTCCTTGGTACGATTGATCTTGCGTGCAACGCATAGACAAAACTTATTTCACGCAGGGAACCCTGCCCCGGTGCCATTGTTCCCAGTGTGAACCACAATCAAGGAGGCAAGACATGGCCGGTATTCTGTTGTGGCTGATGGGCGTCCCGCTCGTCGTCATCATTCTTCTTTATCTGCTCTTCTA
>CAZFYL010000255.1:0-2087 GCA_964523345.1 uncultured Methyloceanibacter sp. | reverse complement strand
TAAAAGCGGCCTTCGTCGGGAATCTTCAGCGGCGTCCCGCACGTTTTACAGTGAACCGCATCGATTTCGTGCCGCTGAAGCCCGCAAGTGGGGCAAGGAAAGCGAACCTTGCGCGGCGCGAGCATCACCTGCAACAGGCGCACGAACAGCGTCACCCCAAAGATCATAATGACGACGGCGATGAGCCGGCCAAGCGAACCTTCGAGCGTGATGTCACCAAAGCCGGTGGTGGTTAGCGCAGTGACGGTGAAATACAGAGCGTCGACATAGTTGGCGATGTCGGGATTGCGCCAATGCTGGGTCTCGTAGACCAGCCCAGTCATGACGAACAGAAACACCAGCAGGTTCAGGACCGCGTTGATCGTCTCCTCGTTGCGGCGGAAAAAGGGGCTGTCGATGCGGAGCCGGGCGACGAGCTGGTAACTGTGCAGAAGCCTCAAAGTGCGGAGGATCCGCAAGAAGCCCAAGCCTTCGCCAACCACCGGGGCCAGGAAGGAAACGATCGCCACCATGTCGGCCCAGGTTGCCGGATGGGCGAATTCACGAACCGGATGAGGGCTCGCGTAAATCCGCGCGCTGAAATCGGCAAGGATAACCAGCCCAAAAGCCAGATCGAGCCATTCCACTGCTTGCGTGCGTGGAATGAAGGAAGTGCCAATAATAAAAACGATGGTAATGATGTCGAAGACGAGCAGGCCATAGCGGAAGCGGTGCGCCGCGCGACTCTTGCCGAAATATAGAAGGCGCAAGCTCTCGCGCAGAGTTTGCCCGCTCACATCCTCAGAGTCTTCGGCTGCGGGCGCGGAAGCCCGCTTCTTGCCCGTGTCTGCCTTTCCCTGTCTCGCTGAACGCGCCATCTCATCGACTTCGCTGTGGCCCCGGCGCTTCGCTGCTCGATAGCCACCCAGATAAGCGGAAACCCTACGCTTTGGAAGAATTGGAGCGGGCGATGGGGATCGAACCCACGACCCGTAGCTTGGGAAGCTACTGCTCTACCACTGAGCTACACCCGCGATCCGAGGAGTCTTAACATAATGCCTCGTGGGCCTCCGTGATTTTTTAGGTCATGGCTGTCCAAGGCCGCTGCCGGCACGCCGCTGTCATGCCGACGGCTCCATCCCGCCTCTGAGCGCCTCAAATTGATTGAGCTCTTGGGCCGATGGCAATAGTCGGGCCATTTGCTTGATTGATGCCGCCGGATAGAGGGGAAACGCACGGAGTCTTTTCTTCAGTTTCGCACAGTAATCTTCGAAGACATTCCGGCAAAGATCCTCATCGTTCTCTGACAGAGAACGGCGAAGGATGGCGTCCTCGGCAGCCCAATCGAATGACGCAAGAGGCGGGTCCGGCAACGTCAGATAACGAGCCTGGCAATGCAGGTAAGCCAGCAGCCTCAAGCGTATGGGCAAATCCCGTGAGCGAATCTTGTCCAGCGCAATGGCGATATCTGCGTTCTTGGACTCCTTGAGACGGTTGTTGAAAGTTTTAAGCAAGCAGTCGCGAAAGCTGCGGGACCAGTAATGAATCAGAACGCACCCAAACCTTGCAATCGGAACCGAAACACCCCTTGGATCAGCGGGTCTGGAATCAATTCGAAAGCCGTGCATCTGAGGAAGACTCACGATCCTTTCAGACCGTGCGACCGACTTACCGATGTGGCCCCAGAATCCACCTCTCGCAGGATCGTCATCGCCCAAGAGGGGACACATCGCCCACGGGATAACGAGCTGACCAAATTTAGGGAAAATCGAAAAAAGATCATGGATCGAAACATCAGGATTCAGTGCATGAAAATACTCATCGCAATCGATCGCCATGGTGTAGGGAGCGCATCCGACGATAGGGGCCAAATCCAGGTTAATTAGGGCTGCGTCAGGATCGAGATCGCCCCGCGCAAGGTGAACGACAAGCTCGGCGGATAAAGGGAACGGCATCCCAAGGAGATCCTCACGGTCATCCTCGCTTTGCACGCAGGCATGGATAAATTTCACACCGGACCGCACATAGTGATCGACGAACGCGCTCCAATAAGGCCGCTCTCGAGAGCAATATCGCGTGAGAATCTGTACGCCATCGAGACAGCCCTT
>CAZFYL010000254.1:0-2101 GCA_964523345.1 uncultured Methyloceanibacter sp. | reverse complement strand
CCTGAATGTCTTTGGCCCGCTCAAGCAGCGGGAGCGCATCGGCGACCGCGCGTGAGGCGGCACGGCTTCCGTCCCAAGCAATCACGATCCGGCCGGGGGCGAATTCGGGAGCGGTCCGCGGCGGAAGAATGAGGACGGGGCGCCCGGACGCGAAAATGATCGACTCCGCGTACCAGCGATACGTGCCGGCGTCCGGGGCCGCCGGAACGATCGTCAGGTCCCGCAAGCGCGCTTGCCGCGCCAGCCAATCGGGCGCCTCGGAGGCGTCACAGCTGTGGATCAGGCTCTCCCCATAGACGCCGGCGGTCCGGGCCAAGAGTTCGAACCCCGCCATCAGTTCGGCGTCGGCTTTCGCACTTTGCGCCACCTCCGCCTCGGCGCGCGCCGGGATGTCGATAAAAGCTCCGCTCAGCGGCTCGCCGCGGGCCTTGATGACGCATGCGGCGGCAGACAGTCTCGCCTTCGCATAAGTGGCAAAGGAAACGGCGGTCTTGATTTGCGCGGGATCGGTGGCCTGCGGGTAAGTGATCAAAACGAGCAGCACGTCCTGGAAGGCCATTTGCGGTGTTCCTCGGCGGGGGGTCTTATCGGCGCCGGACGCCGGCGCGCTATCGATCGCCGGATTGGCCGTCGGCCTTGAGACTTAATATGTAGGCGATCACGTCGTTCAGATCCTGCTGGGTGAGCGCGATGTTCGGCATGGTCGGATGGGTCGAATGCATCCACGCGAACAGCGCCTCCGCCGACTTGCTAATGGCGATCTTATCGAAGGGCGTCGCCGCCGGCACGGGGGAGGCGTAGTCGGAAATCGCATGACAATTGGCGCAAACTTCCTTGGCGTAGGCGAATCCGGCCTGAGGATCGCCCGTCCCGGGCTGCTCGGCGGCAAGCCCGGCGGAGGCCGCGACCAGGATCGCCGAAGCTAGGAACAAGCGCTTGATATCGGCCTCCTGACGGTTCGTTAGGCCGACCAAGTTTGCACACGCATTTGCCCGGCCGGACTTGACCTAAGTCAACGACGCGGGCCCGCGCCGGATCGAAGCTTTGAGTCTTTCCGGCGAGCGTACGCCGATGCGCAGCCACGGGAGGAGGGTGAAGATGCCGAGCCGGTTCAGGCCTGCCCGCGCCGATATCCGCCGGCGCCACCGCTATATGCGACGCATGCTGCGGATCGCCGGCATCAAGCCGCAAGACGCGGCGCAAGTCGACGGCGGCCTCGCCATCCTCGAAGCGCGGACCAAATGCGCCTATTGCCAGCACGACGATCAGTGCCAGGCCTGGCTCAACAGCGGCGGAGACTTAAGCCAGATCGAGGCGTTCTGCTCCAATGCGCGGCTGATCCGGGCGCTCCGCCAGGCGGCCGGCAAACATCCTCCGTCCTGACCGCGTCACCAGCCGATCTGCGTGCTCACCCGTCCGCCCATCGTGTCTCCATCCAGGCCGAAGCCGAGACCCCCGCTCATCGTCAGTTGCGAGTTTGTGCCGAAGAGATTCTGAGCGAGCAGCCCCCTTGCTGTGAAGCCTAAGGCGTTGGAGCCTTCGAACGTGCCCCAGTTGCCCTTCAAGGCAAATTTCTGGCCGTTGAACAGGTCCGGATCCGACAGGGCGATGGACACCGCCAAGCCTTCTTCGTTCTGGTCGATCCGGTTGAAGGCGCCGTCGAGGCGGCCATCGATGCCTGCGATCTCGCGGTTGATCGCCGAGATGTCGCCCGCCGTTGCAAGACCGAGCTGGGTCGGCCACGGCAACTGGTGCGTTCGCCAAGGCTAACGGCTCAGGCCACCAAGTGCATTAATCACGCGCTTTGTCAGAGCCTTAGAGTCGGCCCTCGTCGGTCATGGACATCACTTCGGCGACCACCCCCTTGGAGACGAGGCAGCGCCACGGCGCGCGCTGCGGACCGACGCCGATCATCACCACCGTGTTCGCTTCCGACGTCTCGGTGCCGAGCAAGACCACGTCGCCATTGTTGGTCGTGGTCGACACCGCTTGCAGGCAGGCCTGCTCGCCCTTCGACGGCGAGCCCTTCGAGGGCGAGCCTTTCGGTGTGTCTTTCGCCGGGCTCGCGCCGCTCTCGGCCGCGCCGGTGACGATCATCTCG
>CAZFYL010000253.1:0-2126 GCA_964523345.1 uncultured Methyloceanibacter sp. | reverse complement strand
CGGCGGGTGATCGCCAATGGCGACATGCGGCTTCAGCTGTTCCTGGCGAAGCACACCAGCCATCTGGAGGACATTCCGCCGGCGACCCCTATGACCGACGTGAAGCTCGATTGGGATGCGCAGAAATGGAAGGCCCCGACCTATCTCATGGAGGATCGGGCTTTCGACGGTATCACCGGCATCGGTGCGGCGGCTGCCGGCGGCACGGTCGGGGCGCTCGCGCTCGGTCCGGCCATCAACGGTATCTTGGCCCGAAGCTTCGGGCAGTTGTCGCGCCGCGTCGCCACCTCGCTCGGCACGCGGGTGGCCCTTGCGCAACAGGGCGCTGTGGTCGGAACGGCGGTCCAGCCGATGGGCGGCCAGGTGGTCGGTGCTGCAATCGGGGTGATGATCGGTGCCGCGGTCGATTACCTGTCGAACGCCGCCAATGAAGCGTTCAACCGCGAGAGCTTCGTGGCCGCCAATGAGGAGGCGCTCGACGCCACCATCGCCACGTGGAAGTCGGCACTCGAGGCCAATCTCGATACCGCCATCGATAAATGGTTCGACGACGCCCGCGCCTCGGTCGTTCTGGCCTCGCGATAGGCCTTGAGGATTTCGGTCGCAAACCCGTCCCCCGGCGCGTTATGGTGAGCGCCAGGGCAAGGGGCTTAAGGGATGGATGAAAGCGTCAAAGCGATAGCGCGTCCGGCGGCCTCACGGTCCTTGCGCGAAGCCATCCGCAAGGCGCGCGTCGACGAGGCCGAACGGCTCGACCGGTCCGCCGACCGGCGCGACGGCGAGATCGCCCGGCTCGAGCTGTTAAAAGCCGAGCTCGAGACGGTGTTCGGCGAACTCTCCGACCATGACGACCGGTTCAATCTTGTGCTTGTGCCGAGCCGCCCGGCGCGGCTTTGGATCGACCTGTTCACTTATGCGGCGATCGACGATGCCTCCGGCGCCTATCTGTTTGTGCGGAACAGCGAGAATGGGCGGAGAACACTGTTCAGCGCCACCAATGTCGCCGATATCGCCGACCGCATCACGCGCTATATGGCGGAAGAAATCGTGCGGCGTGAGCGTCAAGACGTGGCGCCGGGCGAACCCGGCCGCGCGGTCAGATTGGAACCGGACTCTGCACCGTCGCGCACGAACATGGGTATCGTGATCGCCGCGTTCGCCATCGGTATTCTCACCGGCGCGGTCGGGCTGCTCGTCACGGTGCTGCTTACCGCTCCCTGAGCACCCGCCGCTCGCATTCCCACACATGGTCGAGACCGGCGGCAGCGCGACCGGTCATCTCAATGTGCCAGCCGGCGCCGGCGCGCGCGATCGCATAAATGTTGTAGCGTGCCGCCGGATTGCGTCCTCCAACCGCCTCCGAGGCCGAGGGCACGCCGATGACGAAGGCCGGTCCGGTCGCGGTCGCAAGCTCGTGCACGGTCTCGGCATGATTGTGGCCGTGGAGCACAAGCTCGGCGCCGTGCTCCTTTAGCATCTTGGTGACTTTGCCGGCGTCGCGAAGGCCCCGATACCACCCGGCCTGATGGCGCAGCGGCGGGTGGTGGATAAGCACCACGCGGAACAGTCCCGCCTGTGCCAGCGTGTCGAGCGCGTTGGCGGCAAGCGCGCGCTGGGCCGAACCGACCTTGCCTGCGGCGATGAACGGCAAAGTGGGAATGGCCGAGGAGAGCGCGACAATGGCGATATCGCCGAAGCGGCGTACGAAGGGAAATTGCGAGTCGGGCGTCGGAAAGAGCGCGGCGCCTTCAGCGTTCGCCTCCATGAAAGGACGCCATTGCAGGGTGCCGGCGTCCGGGTGCATCCGCACATAGGCATCGTGATTGCCGGGGATCGCCGTGACGCGGTCGGGCGAACCGAGCTGTTTGAGCCAGTCCGCGGCGCGCAAGAACTCCTCAGGCAGGCCAAGATTGACGAGGTCGCCTGTCACCGCGATGTGGTCGGGCTTTTGCTTGGCGAGATCGCGCGTCATCAGGTCGAGGATCTCGCGCCGGTGCACCAATTTGCGCCCGCGATGCCAATTCACATAGCCGAGCATGCGTTTGTTCATCAGCTCGCGGCGCTTCACCCGCGGCATTGGGCTCAAATGGATGTCTGAGAAATGGGCGAGGGTGAACACGGGAGGG
>CAZFYL010000252.1:0-2129 GCA_964523345.1 uncultured Methyloceanibacter sp. | reverse complement strand
GGGTCACCGATTTCCTGAAAGACAACGACAAGCTCAAGCCGTTCGCTCTCAAGGTTGTGAAGCCGGAATAAGTCAAGAGCAGGCACGGCGCTGGATACCGGCGTTCGCCGGAGGCTTGGTCCTCTCGCGTCATTCCGGCGCAAGCCGGAATCCAGAGGTCCGGGCGCGCCGGGGCCAGGAGCCCCGGGCGACGCGGCAGGCCTCGAAGCGGCGCGTTACCAGCCGAGCCTGACCCCGCCGCGCCCCACCACCTCGCCTTCGCCGGTGCCGAACCCGACCCCGCCGTCGAGGACGAGGGTGCCGCGGCCCGCGCTCACGAGATTCGTGGCCACGATGCCTGAGGCGGACAGGCCGATCGCATTGGCGTCGTCATAACCGCCCCAGCCGGCGCGCATGGCAAACTTCTCGCCCGGAAGAAGCATGGCCTGTGACAGCGCCACCACTGCGGCGATCCCCTCGGTCAGTTGGGTGTCGCGCCGCCCCAGTCCGTTGATCTGCCCTTGCAGATTGCTTTGCAGGCCCGAGACGTCGCCTGTCGTGGCGAGCCCAAGCTGCCCCGGCGTGTAGGCGGCAAGATCGCCGCCTGCGTTCGAGGTGACGAGATAGCTCGGCGTCCCTTGCGCGGTCCTGCTCGCATTCGAAGCGATGCCGGCCATGGTGTAAGTGTTCTCCGCGGTGCCGAACACTTGCTGATTGGCGCGCGTGGTCATGGCGCCGGCACCGAACGCCGCCGCATTGGTATGGCCTGCCCCCACCACGGCGCCGGCGCCGTAAGCGCTGCCCTGATCGGCCAAGACTTGCGCGCCTTGTCCGACCGCGACGTCGCCCGCTCCCGCCGCCATCGCGCGATCGCCGACCGCGATCGAGTCAGCGCCTAAGGCACTCGCATCGCTGCCCATGGCGACCGCCGTCTCGCCCATTGCGCTGGCATTCGCGCCCATGGCCGTAGCATCTGAGCCATTGGCGGTGGCGCGGAAACCCGTCGCCGTGGCGTTGTTGCCATTGGCATGGGCAAGTGCGCCCGTCGCCGTGGTGAAATCGCCAGTGGCGTTGGCGCCATTCCCCATCGCGATGGCGCTGCCGCCGGTGGCTTCGGCAAAGGCGCCCGTCGCCACGGCACGCCTTCCATCGGCGCGTGCGGTATGGCCCGTTGCCGTGGCGGACTCGCCATTGGCGAAGGCCTGGTCGCCGGTCGCCGCGGCGAACTGGCCGTTGGCGTTGGCAAAATGCCCCGTTGCCGTGGCATTGGCTCCGTTGGCTGTTGCGTTCGCGCCGGTCGCCGTGGCGTTGGCGCCAGTGGCGTTGGACAATGCGCCCGTCGCCGTGGCTTGCTCGCCGTTGGCGTTGGCAAATGCGCCCGTCGCCGTGGCGTTAAAACCGTTGGCTTTGGCCGATCGGCCTGTCGCCGTGGCGCTCTCGCCGTTGGCGTTAACGCCGACGCCCGTCGCCGTGGAGAATTCGCCGTTCGCCCTGGCGCTGTCGCCTGTCGCCGTGGCGAAATCACCATTGGCAATGGCACTAACGCCCGTCGCCGTGGCGAACTGGCCGTTCGCGTTGGCGAAGCTGCCGGTTGCCGTCGCGCTTGCCCCGTTCGCTTTGGCCTGGTTGCCGGTTACCGTGGCGAATCTGCCGTTGGCAATGGCATTTGCGCCGGTCGCCGTGGCGTTGGCGCCGTTGGCGTTGGCAAGCGAGCCGGTCGCGGTGGCAAATTCGCCGTTGGCACTGGCGTTGACGCCCGTCGCGGTGGCTTCGACGCCGTTGGCGAAGGCGTCCGTACCCGTCGCCGTGGCAAAGAAGCCGTTGGCGGTGGCGAAATTGCCCGTCGCCGTGGCCTGTCCGCCCTCGGCGTTGGCGTTGGCGCCCGTGGCCGTGGCGCCTGTGCCATTGGCGTTGGCAAAGGTGCCCGTTGCCGTGGCCTGTCCACCATTGGCGTTGGCGTTGGCGCCGGACGCCGTGGCCTGTTCACCGTTGGCGTTGGCCGCTACGCCCGTGGCCGTGGCGGCAGTGCCACGGGCCGTGGCATTGGCGCCGGTCGCCGTGGCGAACTCGCCCATGGCGTTAGCAAAGGTGCCCGTCGCCGTGGCATTGGTACCGGTGGCGCGTGCGTGGTCGCCGGTCGCCGTGGCGCT
>CAZFYL010000251.1:0-2160 GCA_964523345.1 uncultured Methyloceanibacter sp. | reverse complement strand
ACCCCTCTTGTGAATCCGGGGGAGAAGGACGAGCTTAGGATGACTGGACCTTAGGAAGATGCCAAGACCGGCCATGCCACCTGCAAGTTCGCCCGACCGGCTCTTCGAGGAGCTTCCCGAGACGCGCCCGGCCGACCAGCCAGGCGATGCGCCCCCGAGAAGCGCCTTCAGCCGGACCGGCATCCTGCCGAGCCAAGCCATCCGGGCCATGATCGCCGGTGGCGAAATCGCCGCGGCGCCCGAAATCGACACCGATCAGATTCAGCCGGCAAGCCTCGACCTCAGGCTCGGCAAGGTCGCCTATCGGATCAGGGCAAGCTTCCTGCCGGGCCCCGGCGCCACCGTGCGCGACAAGCTTGCCGAGCTGAAATTCCACGAAATCGATCTCACGCGCGGCGCTGTGCTGGAAGCGGGCTGCGTCTATCTCGTGCCCCTGATCGAGCAGCTCAAGCTCCGCTCGACCATCGCCGGCTTCGCCAACCCGAAGAGCTCGACCGGCCGGCTCGATGTGTTCACCCGGCTGATCGCCGACCGTCAGGACTGCTTCGACAGCGTCGAGGAAGGCTATTCCGGCCCGCTCTTTACCGAGATTTGCCCGCGCACCTTCGCCATCAAGGTGCGTTACGGCTCGCGCCTCAATCAGATCCGGTTCCGCCGCCGTGTCGGCCAGCAGCTCGACGCCGGCGAGCAGCCGGGCCGCGTCGGCGACCGGGCCTTGCGCGAGATCCATTCCGATATCGGCTTGGTCGAAGGTGAAGCCGCGATCCGCGAGGGGCTGAACTTGAGCATCAGTCTTGCGCCGATTCCACCCACCGGGATGATCGGCTATCGCGCGCGCCGCTTTGCCGGCGTGGTCGATGTCGATGCCATCGGCGCTCATGACGCCAATCAGTTCTGGGAGGCGGTGCATTTGGGCGGCGATCGCCGCCTCGTGCTCGATCCGAACGAGTTCTACATCCTCGCCTCGAAAGAGAGCGTGTCGGTGCCGCCTGCCTATGTCGCCGAGATGGCGCCGTTCGATCCTCTGATCGGCGAGTATCGCGTGCATTATGCCGGGTTCTTCGATCCGGGCTTCGGCTATGTGGAGGGCAAGCCGCCGGCGGCGAAAGCCGTGCTCGAAGTGCGCAGCCTCGACATCCCATTCATTCTGGAGGACGGGCAGATTGTCGGGCGCTTGATCTACGACAAGCTCACCGAGTTTCCCGACCAGGTCTACGGCCAGGGCATCGGCTCGCATTATCAGGCGCAAGGGCTGAAACTGTCGAAGCACTTCACGCAAGGATAGTGCTCAAGCCGAGCAAGAACCGCCGCCGAGCACGCAGAACTTGGCGCAGTGGACATGGCACAGCTTGACCGCGCCATCCGCGAACATCCCGCCATCGGCGCGCGCCGCCTCTTCAAGCGTCTCGCCCATCTCGAAGGCGGGATCGTAGGGCAGAAGCGTGCAAGGCAGCACCGCCGGCGCGGCCGCCCCTTTCCGCTTCACCACCATGCGGCTTGAGGCGCACATCATATCGGCCGGGTTTTTGCCGAGGAGACGCCAACAGGCCTCTGTGATCTCGGGCACGTCGGCGCGCTCGTCCATCTCGGGAAAGAGCACGAGCGCGGCCGGGTCGTAAGCGTCGACCGGCCAATCTCGTCCGGCGATCAAAGCGGCATAGCCGTCGCGGGCGCGCCTCTCGGTCTCGCCCCAACAGGTCCGCCCGGCCAGCGCAAGCGTGAAGCCTTCGCGCGCGAGCCAGTTGATGCCCTCGACCGTTTTGGCGAAGCCGCCGGGGCCTCGCTCGATGTCGTGCAGCTCTTCGGAATAGTGGTCGAGGCTCACGCGGATGGTGAGACGGTCACCGTGTGCATCGCGCAAAGCCAGCAGGCCCTCACGCAGGCGCGGCCGCAGCATCGGCTGCATGGCATTGGTCAGCACCAGACCGGAAAAGCCGCGGACGAGCGCATCGCCGAGCATCTCGATGATATCGGGATTCATGAAGGGCTCGCCGCCGGTAAAACCGATTTCGCGCACGGGCCACCGGTCGCGGGCGATCTCGTCGAGATAGGCGCTTGCCTCGGCGCGGGTGATGTAAGAGAGGCGGTCGTTCTCGGGGCTCGAGTCGATATAGCAATTGCGGCAGGTGATGTTGCAGAGGCTGCCGGTATTGATCCACA
>CAZFYL010000250.1:0-2162 GCA_964523345.1 uncultured Methyloceanibacter sp. | reverse complement strand
CCGTCCTCGATCCACATCCGGTCGAGCATGGCAAGCGAACGCTGGCTTTGGAGTTGCGCCCACCCTTCCGAAGGGAAGAACTGGGTCATCCACAACATCATGCCGAGCCCAAGATCCTGGGCGATAACGAGATCGCTGGCGGTCATATCGATGATCGCCCGCATCTCAGCGATCTCTTGCGCGAGCGCCTCCTCATCGAGCAGCCGGTAGGACACATAACCGTCGAAAGCGTCGAGCGCGCCGAAGCCGTAGCCCGGGTAAGGCCCGCTCAGATCTTCCATCATCTTCCAGATGACACCACGGCCAGGCACGACGAACGGGCCGTGAATATCGCGCGCCAGGGCAATACCTTTGTCGCGATAGGCCGGTTCGTAGCGCCCAAGCACGGAGAGCGCATAAAGCCACATGGCGAGATAGTGGAAATATTGCCCGTCGCGGTCCGGCTCTTCTCCGATGCGAATGCCGCGCTTCCGCCCAAGCACGCGCTCAACGTCAGCCTCGAGCTGCACCGCTTGGTCGAGAAAGCGCTGCTCCTTCAGTCGCTCATAAAGAGAGACGAAGAGCACTAGCCCAAAGGCATCGGTCCAGAGATAGCGCAGGCCGTTGGGCCAAATCCGCTCGGCGCGCATAAAGTCAAGTTTGGCCAGGACATAATCGATGTCCTTAAGCCCGGTCATGGCTTGATCTGATCGTCTGGCGGGTCGTCCTCAAGGGCGCGATAGGAGGCGCCGTCGAGATCCTCGAACTGGCCTGAGCGCAGCGCCCAAAGGAAGGCGGCAAGGCCAAGTGCGCCGAGGATGAGTGCGGCAGGCACGAGCCAGGCAAGCGCGGTCATGACCGCCCCCTACCCGCCAGCCGCGCCGCATTGGCGACAACCAGGATCGATGAGGTCGACATGACGATGGCGGCAATCAGCGGCGTCACCAGGCCGGCCATGGCCAACGGTACGCAAATGACGTTATAGACGCCGGCAACGGCAAAGTTTTGCAACGCCATCGATCGCGCCCGCCTGCCCGTGGCGAGAGCGTCGAGAACCGGCGCGAGCATGTCGCCTTGAAACACGAAATCGGCCGCGCGCTGGCTGATATCGGCGGCGCTTGAAGGCGACATCGAGGCATGCGCCGCCGCAAGTGCGGGTGCATCGTTGAGCCCGTCGCCGACCATCAGTGTCTTGCGGCCGCGGCGTGCACGATCTTCGAGCCAAGCGATCTTATCGGCCGGCTTGAGTTCCGCGCTCCAGTCGTCGATGCCCGCCTCGCGGGCGATCCTCTCGACCACCGCCGCACGGTCTCCCGACAGAAGGGCAAGCCGATAACCCTGACGCTTCAGCGAATCCGCAACCTCGCGTGCGTCGCTTCGCAAGCGATCGACGAAGCAGAAACGAACCGGCGGCTCCGAACCACGGCGGTACCAGACTTCGCTTTCCTCTCCCGCACTCTCGACCCCGCACCACGTGGCCGAGCCGAGCCTCTCTTCTCCGCCTGCCGAACTGCGGGCCAGGCCTAGCCCCGGCGTCTCCTCGATGCCGGTGACCGGCATCACGCGGCCGATCCGTGTCTCAGCCGCAGTCACGATCGCTTTGGCATAAGGATGGCGGCTTGCCGCCGCCAAGCTTGCCGCCGCGGCCAGAACATCGTCGGAGATGGCGCCCTCGTCGCAAAGCGCCGGCCACCCGACCGTCAATGTGCCGGTCTTGTCGAAGACCACCGTGTCGATCTCGGCGATCCGTTCGAGCCCGTCCGGGGCCTTGACGATAATCCGCCGGCGGAACAGGCGGCTCGCCGCCGCGATCTGCACCGCCGGGACGGCAAGGGCGAGCGCGCAAGGACAGGTGATGATGAGAACGGCAATCGCGTAAGTCAGGGCCGTTTGCCACGGCACACCCGCAAGCAGCCAGCCAAGGAAGGTGGCAAGCCCCAAACCGTGCACCGCGGGCGCATAGATCGCGGCCGCGCGGTCGGCCAGCTTGCGATAGCGGGCCCTGCCCTGCTCGGCCGCAAGCATGAGCCGGCCAATCTCGGCAAGCAGCGTGGCATTGTCCGCGGCCTCGACCGTAATCGACAACGGTTTCGTCAGGTTGAGCGTGCCGGCATAAATCTCCTGACCGGGCGCGACGCTCAGCGGCATTGTCTCGCCGGTGATCAGGCTTTGATCGACCTGCC
>CAZFYL010000249.1:0-2162 GCA_964523345.1 uncultured Methyloceanibacter sp. | reverse complement strand
AGCTTCTCGCTGCCGAGTTCGAGACCCTTGCAGTAGCGATGGTAGTCGTTCCGGCAGTCTCGCTTCATACGCTCGGTGACCGTCCCGGCCATGGCCGGAAAAACCAAAAGCATGAAGGCAAAAACTGCCAAAGGAGCGGCCATGGGCCTGATCTTCATGTGCGCAATTCCTCTTAACCAAAGGCCCTTACGAGCCTGCTTGCGGCCTTTTACCTGATGGCAGAAAGGGGCGGAAGCGGGGCAAGAGACGGCTGCCAAGCGCTAAAACCCGCCTGCCTATTCTACACATCCAGTTCCGACCGGACTTGGGCGTAGCTCACCACCGCGAACAGCAGCGTTCCACCGGCGACATTGCCAATCAGCGTCGGCAAAAAGAACCCGCTCGCCATCTGAGAGAAAGTCACATGGCCTTGGAGCCACATGTAGGCGGCCTCCACCGACCCGGCGATGATGTGGGTAAAGTCGCCAAGCGCTATGATGTAAGTGATGAGGGTGATGACGAAGAATTCGCTTCCCTCCGAAGACGGCAGCATCCAAACCAGCGCCGCGATGAGCCAGCCCGCGATCACTCCCTTGACCAGCATTTCCGAGGGCGTATTCGCCATGAGCTCCTCGCCGATCTCCCGGATGCCTGCGGCGAACTCGGGACTTAGCGCACCCGAATAGACCAGGAAGGCGGCAAATAAGAAGCAACCCACCACGTTGCCGACGAGGACGATTCCCCACAGCCGCAGCACATACCAAATCGCGTTCCAGTCCTTGCGCGCCATGATGGGCAGAACGGCGGTCAAGGTGTTTTCGGTGAAGAGCTGTTGATGGGCCAAAATCACGATCAGGAAGCCCACCGTGTAGCCCAAATCGGCGATCACGTGGGCACCCGGTATGTCCTTAAGGAGTGCCGCAAGCATGCCCTGGGACAGCACCGAAAAGCCGATGGACAGGCCGGCCGCAAGCGCCGACCACCACAGCGCGCTGAACTTGCGGGCAAGCTCCGATTCCCCCTCGAGGCGAATGATTTCATAGACAACCGCCGCCCGGAGCCGCAGGCGCTCCTTCACCGCCCGCGTCTCCGCACGGGTTAGCCCTTCGGGGGCTGGCGGTATTTCGTCAGAGGTCTCCTGCTTCTTGGCCATGTGGTCCCTTTCGCTGGTCGAGACAACAATAGCGGCCATGACCGCCGAAAGGCCAGACCAGAGCGGGGCAAGCGCAACCGACGCCCGCCCGACGGGCCAAACCCGCAGCCCGTGACCGGAAGGGGGGTGGTCAGAGCGGCCGAATTCTGGTCTTTCTGGTTTTGGTTTCTCATTCAGCCTGCCGGCTCGCCTTCCACGAGATGTTTCAGGTCTATCTGCCCATTGCCGAAATCTCAGTGAACCTCGTGGTCATGCTGGGGCTCGGCGCGGCGGTCGGCTTTCTCTCCGGCATGTTCGGCGTCGGCGGCGGGTTCCTGCTCACGCCCTTTCTGATCGTTTCCGGCATCCCTGCCTCGATCGCGGTCGCGACCGGCGCCAACCAGATCGTTGCCACTTCGGCCTCGGGTGCGCTCGCCCAATGGCGGCGCGGCACGGTCGATCTCCGGATGGGCGCCGTGCTGATCGCGGGCGGCGTGGCCGGTGCCCTTGGCGGCGTTCTCCTGCTCAAGTTCTTGCGCGAGGCGGGACAGGCCGGGCTCATCGTCTCTCTGACCTATGTGGGCCTGCTCGGCGTGGTCGGCGCGCTGATGCTGAATGAAAGCGTCCGCGCCATCAGGCGTGCGCGCAAGGGCAAGCCGGCGCCGGCACGGCGATCCGGGCAGCATAGCTGGATCCACCGGCTCCCCTTCAAGCTCCGCTTTACCCGCTCTCACCTCTATATCAGCGCCGTTCCGGCTCTCCTGATCGGCGCCATCACCGGCTTGCTGACTGCCTTTCTCGGTGTGGGCGGCGGCTTTCTCATGGTGCCGGCGATGATCTATCTGCTGCGCATGCCCACCAACGTCGTGATCGGCACGTCGCTTTTCCAAATCGTGTTCGTGACCGCGCTGGTGACGGTGCTTCACGCCACTTTGTCGCAGACCCTCGATGTCGTGCTTGCGTTCATCCTCGCGGCGGGCGGCGTCATCGGCGGGCAGTACGGGGTCAGGGCGGGACAGAAACTGAAAGGCGAGCAGTTGCGCGCCCTGCT
>CAZFYL010000248.1:0-2163 GCA_964523345.1 uncultured Methyloceanibacter sp. | reverse complement strand
TCGGCAATGACGTAGACGTTCTCGCGGAACATATCGAAGACCGGGAAATTGTCCGGCGTGAAACAGCCGAGCCCCCCTGACTTCTCTTCCTTCTTGTAGAACGGCATCTTGCCTTCGAACCGCTTTTGGCAATGGGCAAGCGCCGAACACCACATGTCGACGAAATCGTCACCGACGACGAAATCGGGCGACTCGGGGCCATAAGGATCGACCGCAACGTGATCGGGATCCTGGTCGACTTTATAGGGCGAGGCCCCGCCCTGAATGCCGCCGAAACTGAAATCGGGCTTGTAGTAGATGCCCCAGATCTTGTCGGTGATCAGTTTTCCGTCACGGTCGGAAAGGAGCGGCGCGTCGGTATCGACGTGCAGCACCGGCGGAAAGCGCCCGTCATTGGTCTTGTGCAAGTTGGGATCGACGCCGAGCGTGCCCTCTTCGAGGCACCAGAATTTCCACATCGGCACGCCGTCATGGACAACGCCGTTGACTTTGACTGGGATGGCCTTCGGCAGTTCCAGCATGGTCCAAAACTTGTTCACCCACGGACCGGCGCCAACCACGACCGTGTCGCAAGCGATCTTGCCCCGATTGGTAACGAGCGCCGTCACGGCGCCTGAGTTTGAGCCGAACTCGAATCCTTGCACCTCGACACCGGACAGAACGCTCACGCCTTCGGCTTCCGCCTTGGCGGCAAGCCCGTGCATGCTGGCCATGTTGTTGGCGTAGCCGCCGCGCTTCTCGTGCAGCACGGAGGTAATGCCTTGCGCCTGCCAATCGTCGAACAGGCTCTTCATGTATTTCGTCGAAGCCTCCGCGCCGTCGATGAACACAGACTCGTAGCCGATGGCCTGCTGTTGTTGGTAGATCGAGGCAATGTCCTCGCGCATGCACTCGGGGCTGATCTGCATGTAGCCCACCGGGTGGTAGCTATAGGCCTTGGGATCGCTCTCCCACACCTCGACGGAATGGGCCATCAACTCGCGCATGGCCGGCTGGAAGTAGTTGTTGCGGATGACGCCGCAGGCGATGCCTGACGCGCCGGAGCCGACCGTGCCTTTGTCGACGACGAGAACGTCCTCGCCAGAGCCTAATCCGCGTTGCTTGAGGAGTTGAGCGAGATGGTAGGCGGTGGAAAGCCCGTGAACCCCGGCACCGATGACGGCGTACTTAACCGAACTCGGGAGCGACATACCCAGCTGGCCTTCGCTGAAACGTCCAGACCGGCGGCCTCCCGCCAGCAGTCGGACCGAGGAAGAAAAACCTTCCACATTAGGACATGGTCCTAGACCAATGTAAACCAGTTTTGTATATTCAGGACCAAACCGAGCCCAATTCTGTTGAAAGAGCGGGACGCGTTGACCGACACCATTACAAAGTCTGGCGAGGCCGTCATCGTGGAGCTGCCGAGGCGGACCGGCCGCGTCGGCAAGATTTCGCAGCATCTGCGGCACGCCATCGAAACTGGCGCCTATAGCGAAGGCGACCGGTTGCCGGCCGAGCGGGAGCTCGCCGACGCCTTCGACGCCGCGCGCAGTACCGTGCGCCGCGCTCTCGATCAGCTGGAGAAGGCAGGATTAGTGTCACGCCGGCTTGGCAGCGGGACCTATGTCGGACCGGGCCAGAACGATCCCGACCTTGCCGACGGGATCAGTCCGTTGCAGCTCATCGAGGCTAGGCTCGCGGTGGAGCCTTTCACCGCACGTCTTGCCGTGCTGCACGCAACCAAGCGCAGCCTCGAAGACATGGAAGCGGTCTTGGCGCAGGCCGAGGCGTCCGGCAGCGACAAGGATTCCTTCACCCATTGGGACAGCGAATTCCATTTGCTGATCGCCCGCGCCTCGGCCAATCCGCTTCTGATCAACGTCTACCGGCAGATCAATCAGGTGCGGTTGCACGCGCAATGGAACGCCCAGAAGGAGAAGATCCTGACGCCCGACGTGATCGACGACTACAACCGCCAGCATCGCGGGATCTATGACGCGATCAACGAACGCGACGCTCAAGCCGCGCAAAATCTGATCACCGAGCATCTGGAAAAGGCGCGCGACGATCTGTTGCGGGCCGACAGCCGATAGACCGCCCGCGATGAACTCGGCCTTGTTCGGGGTGGTGGCGGCGTTGTCCTGGGGCGTGCACGATTTCCTCGCCCGCTTCCCTGCCCGC
>CAZFYL010000247.1:0-2169 GCA_964523345.1 uncultured Methyloceanibacter sp. | reverse complement strand
CGTCCTCATAATCCTTCTTGTTGCGCTCAGGCAGGAGCACGGTACCGATGCCGGCACGGACCGCCGCCAGCACCTTGTTCTTAACTCCACCAATCGGCAACACCAGCCCGCGCAGGGAGATCTCGCCGGTCATGGCCGTATCGCTCCGCGCCGTGCGGCCCGTGAGCAGCGAAGCCAGTGCAATGAACATGGCGACGCCGGCACTCGGTCCGTCTTTAGGAATGGCGCCGGCGGGCACGTGCACGTGAATGTCTGACTTCTCGAACCGGGCCGGGTCAATGCCGAGCGCCGAAGCGCGTGCCTTGAGTAGGCTGAGCGCGGCTTGCGCGCTTTCCTTCATCACATCGCCGAGCTGGCCGGTCAGGATCAGCTTGCCGCTGCCCGGCACGCGTGCCGCCTCGACGAACAGGATATCGCCGCCGGCCGGCGTCCAGGCAAGGCCCGTGGCCACACCGGGAACGGAGGTGCGCATTGCCACCTCGCTCTCGAAGCGGCGGGCGCCGAGAATTGCATGCAACTGGTCGGCGCCAATCCGCACGCGCTCGGTATCGCCCTCGGCAATGCGCATGGCGACATGGTGACAGAGCGCGCCGATATCGCGCTCCAGATTGCGGACGCCGGCCTCACGGGTGTAATCGCTGATGATCGCCCGGATGGCGTCCTCTTCGATTTCGCATTGTTCCGGAGTCAGGCCACTCGCGGCAAGCTGGCGCTTGACCAGATAGCGCTTGGCGATCTCGACCTTCTCGTCCTCGGTGTAGCCAGGGAGTTCGATGACCTCCATGCGGTCGCGCAACGGCCCGGGAATCTGATCGAGCACGTTGGCCGTGCCGATGAACATGACCCGTGACAGATCGAACGGCACGCCGAGATAGTTGTCGCGGAACGTGCTGTTCTGCTCGGGATCGAGCACCTCCAACAGCGCCGCGGAGGGGTCGCCATGGAAGCTCGCGCCGAGCTTGTCCATTTCGTCCAGCATCATGACGGGATTGCGCGTACCGGCCTTGCGGATCGACTGGATCACGTTGCCGGGCAGCGCCCCGATATAGGTCCGGCGATGCCCTCTGATCTCGGCCTCGTCATGCACGCCGCCGAGACTCAGCCGCACGAATTCGCGGCCCATGGCGCGGGCAATGGACTGGCCGAGCGAGGTCTTGCCGACGCCCGGGGGTCCGACAAAGCACAGGATCGGACTTTTGCCCTCGGGATTCAGCTTGCGCACGGCGAGATATTCGAGAATGCGCTGCTTGACCTTAGGGAGGCCGTAATGGTCCTCGTCGAGGATCTTGCGTGCTTCGCCGATATCGATCCTGTCGTCCGACAGTTTCGACCACGGAAGCTCGATCAGCCAATCGAGATAGGTCCGGACCATGCCATGCTCGGCGCTCGCTTCGGGCATGCGCTCGAGCCGCTTCAACTCCTTCAGGGCCTGCTTCTCGGCCTCCTCAGGCATCCCCGCTTTTTCGACCGCCTCGCGCAACTCGGCGATTTCGGCCTGGCCGTCTTCGCCTTCGCCGAGTTCCTTTTGAATTTGGCGCAGCTGCTCGCGAAGGATGTGTTCGCGCTGGCGCCCGCTCAGCGATTCTTGTGTCTGCTCCCCGATCTGCTTCGACAGACGCAAGACCTCGATCTGCTGGGCGAGATAGCGCAGCAGCTTGTCGAGACGCTCGCCGATGTCGAAGGTCTCGAGCATATCCTGCTTCTCGGTCGGCTTGAGATCGGAGACATTGGCGATGAAATCGGCGAGCGCCGAAGGGGATTCGGCCTCGTCGACAGCCCCGGCGAGCTCGGGCGGCATGTTGGGCAGGAGCGAGATGATCTCACGCGCGCGCTCTTTGAGCTGGTGCATGCGCGCGGCGATCTCCGTCGTGTAGGTCTCGGCTTCACCGATCTCTTCGACCTTGGCTACGAGGAAGGGATAGCCGGGCAGGAACTCGACGATACGGAAGCGCCGCACGCCGCGCGCAATCACATGGTGATTGCCGTCGGGCGCTGTGACGTAGCGCAAGATCTCGGCAACGGTCCCGACGCGGTGGAGATGGTCGGGCCCGGGCTCGTCGATTGCAGGGTCGGTTTGCAGGAGCACGCCTACGGGCTTATCTCCTTGCGCTGCGGCCTGAGCGCCGGCAATGGATTGCGCCCGGCCAAGCGCAAGCGGCACCACGACGC
>CAZFYL010000246.1:0-2174 GCA_964523345.1 uncultured Methyloceanibacter sp. | reverse complement strand
TTGTCGTCCATCTGCTTCATGCCGGCTTCGTTGACGCCCCAGTCCTTGCCGCCGGGCTCGCCCACCATGGCCATGTACTTGTCGGAGAGTACGGTGGTGATGTGCATGCGCGCCGGGTTGTACCAGACGAAGAACGGCTTGCCGGTCTTCTCGGGATCGTTGCGATCGAGGAAGTCGATGAGCTGGGTCGAGATCTCCTCATCCACCGTCTTCGACCGTTCCAAGGTGAGCGGCCCCTCGTCCTTGCAGCTCTGGTTTTTTCCAGTACCGTCAGACGAGGTGCAATGGAGCACCGGCCGGGGCGGTGTCATGCATAGCCCGTCCTTCGGATCGATCGCGCCAGGCACCGGATCGAGGCCCGGAACCGGCGTGTTCTTACACGGTGGGGCGACAGCCTGCTCGGTCGGGGATTTATTGATGTCGGGGAAGCTCACTCCCTGCATCGCGTCTAAGTGATAGAGATAGCCCCAGAATTCCTGAAAGCCGTGCGCGGTGGGCAACGAGTCTGCATGGTCGCCAAGATGGTTCTTGCCGAATTCGCCGGTTGAGTAGCCGAGATCGAGCAGGAACTTGGCGAGTGCAGGCGTGCCGGGCTGAAGGTAAGACGGGGCGCCGGGAATTTCCGGCAGGGTCATGCCGGCGCGCACCGGCTGCATGCCGGTGAAGAAGGCGGTACGCCCCGCCGTGCAGCTCTGCTCGGCGTAATAGTCGGTGAAGATCGCGCCTTCGCGGCCGATGCGGTCGATATTCGGCGTCTCGCCCACCATCAGCCCGCGATGATAGATGCTCGGCTGCATCCAGCCGATGTCGTCGCCCATGATGAACAAGATGTTGGGTTTCTTGTCTTGAGCCACGGCCGGAGACATCGCTCCCACCGCGGCCAGGGCGACGATAACCATTGCGCCCGCTAAAGAGATCTTATTCATCGCATCCTCCTGGGCAAAAATGACCGCTAAGTCTCTTAAAGTCCCGTGTCATAATCAACGCCTATCCCGGCCGCGCGTTCATTCATTGGCATGGCGGCCGGTATGATTAAAATTTCGGCGACGGCACGTGGGGCCGGATCCTAGTCTCCCGCGTTGCCGTGCGCTTGATATTTTGCGACAGAGGGTCAGGCTTCGCTTCGATGACCGCGCCGTCCTTCACCATCGCCAGGGGTCTCGGCCCCCTTCCGCGCATGCTCGAAGCGGCGCGGGGAACGCCGGCGATCGCGCGCGTTTTCAACGCGGAAGGCGTGCCGGTCGATATCGCCCAGGATCAGAACCGCAAATTGCCGCTGCGCAGCCTGATGGCAGTGATCGAGCGTGCGGCAAGCGAGCTGGGCGACGAGTTCTTCGGGATCGGCCTCGGCAACGCCATGCGGCCGGAAGATTACGGTCCCGCTGTCAAATACATGCTGGCTGCCGGCGACGTGCGCACATTGCTGCGGCGTTCGATGCGCGCGGTCGGCTACCAGCAGTCGGGGACCGAGTTCAGCGTTTCGGTTTCGAACGGATCGGTGTGGTGGGGATACCGTGTCGTCGAAGCGATCGAGGTGGGGCGGCGGCATCATGCCGATCACGTCCTCAAGCCGATGCTGGCGGGCCTGCGTCGATATCTGGGAAACGCTTGGGCGCCGCTACGGATTGAAGTCGAGTACGACCGGCCCCGCCGCTGGCGCGAGCTGGAGGAGGCGTTTGGCGCTCCGGTCGTTTTCGGGGCGCCCACCAACGCGGTGGTCTTTGCTTCCGGCCTGCTCGACCGGCCTGCGCTCGTTCCCATTCCACCGAAACAGGTCATCACCTTGCGCGATTTGCGGCAGGTCGCCGATGAGCAGCCGCCGCGCAACCAGGTTGACGCCACACGGGAGATCGTCAGGCTTCGCCTGATGGACTGTGCCGTGGACATCGACGGCGCCGCGCGACTTTTCGGCATCGGCGCGCGCACGCTGCAACGCCGGCTGGCGCACGAAAACCGGACCTATCGCTATCTGGTCGAGCAGACGCGGATGGAACGCGCGCTCGATCTCATCGGCGGGTCCTCCCACTCGATCACCTCCATCGCACTTTCCCTCGGTTACAGCGACATCGCCAGCTTCACCCGGGCGTTTCAGCGATGGACCGGCTTCTCACCGAGCTACTACAGACGCGAGCCAGAGCTTAGCAGAGGGTACTAATGTCCGCTTATGGCACTTA
>CAZFYL010000245.1:0-2194 GCA_964523345.1 uncultured Methyloceanibacter sp. | reverse complement strand
TTCCATTCGCGAATCTCGATTTCGTTCTCGGCCGCGGCGGCTGCGATCGGCTTGAAGGCCAAGAGCGAGGCGGAAAGTGCAAGCGCGCAGGAACAAAGTGCTGCGGCGGAGCGCCAGGACAGGGCAAGCATTCAAGTCTCCTTTGCAAACGCGTTCCGCCGCGCGCGCATCCGAGCGCAGGCGTCGCACACGTCCAAGGTGAAGGTAAATTCGGGCGGCATGAGGCCCGCCTAGAGCCAACCAAGCTCCTTGGCCTTGGCATAGGCGGCGTTCCAGGCTTTTGCGAGGAACGCCAGCCTGTCGTCGTTGAGGCTGCGGTTCATGGAATCGAGAGCCACCAGCATGGGAGCCACGCGATCTTTGCGGTAGGTCACCGACTGTCCGTTTGACGGCGTGGTGACGATAATGTCGAGATCACGGATTTCGACCGACAAATTGTCCATACTCGCGACCCGCGCCGTAAGCCACTGCAACCACCCTTTTTAGGATATGGCGTGCCTTGCGTACAACATCTTCTTCAATGTTTCGCAGGCAGCGCCGGGGTCAAGGCCCGCCGCTTGTCGTCCGGTTCAGGCCTCACGGCCTGGATGCGCGGAAGCACCAAGCAAGCATGGCTGCTCGGGGCAAGGAACGGATCTTTTCGATTTATCGGGGAAAAAGGAGGGTTCCACCTCGGGGAAGGACTAGCAATTAGTGGAACCCCCCTGAGTACAGGAGACAAGTCAATCAGGGTCTCCAAGGGTTTCCCCTTGAAGCGATGGCACTATAGCGTGACCTTCGAAGCAATACTGTAACTTGGGTGCAACAGTTCTGGTTTTTGTTCGGTGCAACAGGGCGATGCCGGCGTTAACCATGTCATCTTTGACTTACAAGACCGTTGCCAGAGCCGGTCATGACACGGTTCACTTATAATGAGCCGTTCATGGTCTTCGAGACCATGAGCAATGCCAACGGTGGAGACCCAGCCCATGGCGCTCAACTTTCTTGTCCTTTACGGCTCCGTGCGCAGCGACCGTCAGGGCATCCGGTTTGCCCGATTTTTGCAGGCGCAGCTCGGCAAGCGCGGCCATGAGGCGAGGCTGGTCGACCCTTGCGAGCTGGACCTGCCGCTTCTGGACAAGATGTACAAGGAATATCCGAAGGGTGAAGCTCCGCAGGCGATGCAAACCCTGGCCGGGCTCATCCGTCCGGCCGACGGTTTTCTGGTGGTGAGCGGCGAATATAATCACGGCATACCACCGGCCTTGAAGAACCTGCTCGATCACTTTCTCGAAGAGTGGTTCTGGCGCCCCTCGGCGATCGCCTGCTACTCGGCCGGTGCGTTCGGCGGCGTGCGGGCGGGCGTTCAGCTTCGCGCCACGCTTGCCGAACTCGGCATGCCGAGCATCCCCTCGATGCTGCCGATGCCGAAAGTCCAGGATCAGTTCGACGAGGACGGGAGCCCGCGCGATCCGGCCCACGAGAAGCGCGCCGCCCGTTTTCTCGACGAGCTCGAATGGTACGCGCGGGCGCTGAAACAGGCGCGCGCGCAAGGTGTCCCGTATTAGGTCTGTCGCCGTCCCTTCGTAAGGCCATTACGAGTCGGAATGCACTCCACCAGCCATGATCCACTGAACGGCGAGAACGATTGCTTCGAAGCGGTCACCGATATCGGTGCTTTCAAGGCGCTTGAGAGCGATTGGGACGATCTGTGCTTGCGGGCGGGTCAGGTTCGCTTTGCGCAAAATTTCGCGTGGCGCGTGACGATTTGGAGGGACCTCGAGGGACCGAAGGCGCGATGGATACACTGCATCGTTGCGCGCAATGGAGATCGCGCCGTGCTGATCTGGCCCTTCGTCGTCTTCCGCAAGGACCATCTGGTCGTGGCGTCTCCGTTAGGGGGCGAACAGTCGGAACATCCGGACCCGTTGGTGGAGGAGGGTCCCGAAGCCGGGGCGCGAATCGAAACGGCGTGGAAAACGCTTTGCCATACATGCGGCTGCGATTTGGTCGAGTTTCAGCATGTGCGAAAGGGGTCGCCGCTTCATCGGTTTTTGACGGACAAAGCGGGCAAGCGCGCAAGAAGAGTTGCCCGGCGCAAAGGGGGCAGCACCTATGATGTGGGCGTATCGGCATTGTACCGGTTGGGCCGGCGCTATCCGTCGCTAACGCCGGCTCTGCGCCGCTATCGTCTGGCGTCGGCGGAGCCTAAGAA
>CAZFYL010000244.1:0-2204 GCA_964523345.1 uncultured Methyloceanibacter sp. | reverse complement strand
GGCGGCTCAGGAAGTTAACAGGGAGGCGTCAAACAGAGTGGATAGGTCACTCAGATCCAGAAGGCTGGATGACTGAGACCTTAACGCCAAACCCCTAAGAACCAGTTAATGCTAAGCCTCGATTTACCTAAAGGAGACGTATCCGGCGGGCCTTCAGCGCTTGAACGCAGCCTCGGCGGCGCTTTTCGACGATTGCTTGGCGTTGAGTGCCTGCTCCACGCGCGCAATTTCGGCCTTCAGCTCGCTGACGAGCTCTTTGAGCTCGCCCACCGAAAGCTTGCTGAGGTCTTGGCCGAGCTCGTAGCTCTTGGGCTTCTTCGGCGGTTGAAGATCGTCGAGGTCCATCGGCAGGTTCCACCTCACGACAGCATAGCATCGCGGCGCATATTGTGCTCGAAAGCAACCCCACCGTCACCCCGAACCGGCCTGGAGCTGGCCTGGTTGGGCCAATCCCTGCGAGGATTTGATGCTGCCAAAAACCATGACCGCGATCGAAGCCGAGGGCGCCGGCGGACCCGAGATTTTGGTGCCGGGAACCCGGCCCCTGCCAGGGCCGGGCGCGGGCGAAGTTCTGATCGAGGTTGCCGCTTCCGGCATCAACCGTCCCGACGTGCTCCAGCGCCAGGGCCTCTACCCTGCCCCTAAGGGCCACTCGGACCTTCTCGGGCTGGAGGTCGCGGGCACAATCGTCAAGCTCGGGCCGGGCACCTCGCGCTACAAGCAAGGCGACATCGTCTGTGCACTCGTGAACGGCGGCGGCTATGCCGAATATGTGGTCGCGCGCGAAGACACCACCTTGCCCGTGCCGCAGGGCTTGAGCCTGATCGAGGCGGCAGCGTTGCCCGAGACCGTCTTCACGGTGTGGCACAACGTATTCGAACGCGCTGCACTCAAGCCCGGCGAGTGGCTGTTGGTGCATGGCGGCACCAGCGGGATCGGCACCACCGCGATCCAAATCGGCACTGCGCTCGGCGCACATGTCATCGTCACGGTCGGAAGCGCCGAGAAAGCGAAAGCGGCTGTCGCGCTCGGCGCAGCACGCGCCGTCAATTATCGCGACGAGGATTTTGTCGAGGCCGTGCGCGAAGAGACCAAAGGCCAAGGCGCTAATGTCATTCTCGACATGGTAGGCGGCGACTACATCGAACGTAACTTGCGCGCCGCCGCGGTCGACGGGCGGATCGTGCAGATCGCTTTCCTCAAAGGCTCCAAAGTCGAAATCGATCTGATGCGGCTAATGCTGCGGCGTCTTACCTTGACCGGCTCGACGCTTCGCGCTCAGACCCCTGAGGCTAAGGCGCGCATCGCAGCCGGAGTCGAGCAGCACCTGTGGCCGCTCATCGCCGAAGGAAAGATCAAGCCCGTGATCGACTCCACCTTCAAGCTCGCCGCCGCCGCCGACGCCCACCGCCGGATCGACGAGCCCGGCCATATCGGCAAAATCGTGCTGGAAGTCCGGTAAATCCAGCCCCAATCGGCAATTGCTAAAGCGAAGGCCACGGCCTATATAGGCAATCGTTCCCCTTCAAGTGATCTTGAGACTTGTCTTTCGCCGAAGGGGCGGAAGGCCGCGTGACCCGCTAAGGTTTGGAAACCCATGGACCGTATCCCGCTGATGCCGAAAGCGACCGCCGTGTGGCTGGTCGACAATACCTCGCTCACCTTCGAGCAGATCGCCGAGTTTTGCGGCCTGCATGTGCTCGAGGTGAAAGGCATCGCCGACGGCGACGTGGCCCATGGCATCAAAGGCATGGACCCGATCTCCTCGGGACAGCTCTCCCGCGATGAGATCGCCGAGGCGGAACTTAACCCTTCGCATCGGCTGAAGCTTTCCGAGCCCAAGGTCGAGGTGCCGGAGGTCAAGACCAAGCGCGGCCCGCGCTACACGCCGGTATCGCGCCGGCAGGATCGTCCGAACGCGATTCTCTGGCTGCTGAAAAACCACCCCGAGCTGAAGGACTCGCAGATCATGCGGCTGGTCGGCACCACCAAGCCGACGATCATCGCCATCCGCGAGCGGAGCCATTGGAATTCGCCTAATCTCCAGGCTCAGGACCCGGTCACGCTCGGGCTATGCTCGCAGATCGATCTCGATGCCGAGGTGAAGAAGGCGGCCGCGCGGCTCGAGCGCGAAAGCAAGAAGGCCCGTGGCGCCGAGCCGGCCAAGTCCGAAACGCTCCTGCCGGCGGAAGAGAGTACGTCCA
>CAZFYL010000243.1:0-2205 GCA_964523345.1 uncultured Methyloceanibacter sp. | reverse complement strand
TCGTCTGGAACGTTCAGAACGGCTTCGCCATGGCCAAACACACCGGCGCGAATATCGACTGGCAGGCCCCTTACGTTCACCCTGTAAACCTATTCGAATTTATTGCCGTCCAGTTCGGCATTCTCGGTCCGATCCTTGCGATCGTATATGTGCGCGGCGCGTGGCGCGAGATTAGGACCCCGCGCGATCCCGCCAAGACGACCCTCTTGGCCTTCTCGTTGCCGGTTCTTGCGCTTCTGCTGTTGCAGGCTTTGCTTTCGCGCGCGCATGGCAATTGGTCGGCCACGGCCTATCCGGCTGCCGCAATCTTCGTCACCGCCGTGCTGATCGAGCTCGACCGCCGGATTCTGTTCAGACTATCGCTTGGTCTGCATCTTGCTGTTGCGGTTGTCATCGCCGTCGTGCCTGCCTTTGCCCTGCAATGGCCGGGGGTCAAGGAGTTCAAATTCATGCGCAGTATTCTGGGCTGGACGGACTTGGCGGGGGCTGTGCGGTCAAAGCTCGCCGGGGAGCGTTATGGATCGCTCCTTGTGGACAAGCGGGAAATGGCGGCTGAAATGCTCTACTATTTGCGCGACGAAGCTGTGCCGCTCTACGCTTGGGCACCGGGGCCCGAGCCCCACGACCATTTCCAGATGACACGGCCCTTCACCGCATCTGCGCCCGAGCCCGTTCTGCTCCTCTCGTTGGCGCCATGTCCTCCTCGGATCGCCGGCCGCTTCACCGACGTCCAACCGGTTGGCATCGAGGGCGTGCCGCACATCAAGAAACCGTGGCCCAACGTCTATCTTTGCCGCCTTGCCGGATATAAAGGCGCCGCCCCGTAAGGGATCGTCAGGCGGTGAAACCGGCGCGACCCTCAGTGCAGAAAGTCCGCGGTAAGATAGATCAGGGCGGCCAATCCTGCGGCTGAGGGGACGGTGATCGCCCAGGCGGCCACGATGCCAAGGACATGCGACCGGCGCACGAGCTTGCGGCGGCGAAGTTCGTCCGGGGACGCGGTCACCGGTTTGGGCGGATGATGCCGCTTATGGGTCGTGATGTAGTCGCGGCGGCGGCGGCTACGGGCAGTGTAGTATTCGCGAAAGAAGCCGACGCCGAACACGGCGCCGACAACGATATGCGTCGTGCTCACGGGCAATCCGAGCTGTGAGGCGATCAGCACGGTCACGGCTGCGGAGAGTGCCACGCAGAACGCGCGCATCGGATTCAGTTTGGTGATCTTTTCGCCGACAATGCGCACGATATGCGGGCCGAACAGAAATAGGCCGAGGCTGATCCCTATCGCGCCGATCAGCATGACCCAGAAGGGTACGCCGACTTCGCTGGTCAACAGACCCAGTTGTGCACTGCTGAGGATCGCCGCCAGAGGGCCGACGGCATTGGCCACGTCGTTCGAGCCGTGCGCGAAAGAGAGCAGCGCCGCCGAGCAGATCAACGGCAAATGAAACAGCTTTCGCAGATTCTGGTTCCGGTTCTCCATGCCCTCCGACTGGCTGCGGACCCAGGGCCTCGCCACAAGATAGACCAGAGCGAACATCAGCACGGCGATGGTTACGACCGCCGGAAAGCCCGGTTTCCAAACGTGGCTCAGGCCCTTGATGACAAGATAGGCTGAGAAGGTGGCCGCCATGAGCGCCACAAGCACGGGCACCCAGCGCCGCGCCGCAACGATCTTGTTCCGTTGATAAATCAGATTGATCTTGATGAAGGCGAGGAAGGAAGCGGCGATGACGCCGCCGATCAGCGGCGAAATCAGCCAGCTCATGAAGATCGACGACACGACATACCAATCGACCACGCCGGCACCGACCGCCGCGAGGCCGGCGCCAAGCACGCCGCCGACGATGGAATGGGTCGTCGACACCGGCGCGCCGATAAACGTCGCCAAATGCACCCATAGCGCCGAGGCGAGCAGCGCGGACATCATCACCCATACAAAGACCTCGCCGCTCGGCACCAGTGCCGGATGGATGATGCCTTTTGAAATTGTCTCGACGACATCGCCGCCCGCGATCAGCGCGCCCGCACATTCGAAGATCGCAGCGAGGACCAGCGCCCCCGACATGGTGAGCGCCCGCGCGCCGACGGCCGGCCCGACATTGTTGGCTACGTCGTTGGCGCCAATGGTGAGCGCCATGTAACCGCCAATGACCGCGGCGGCGATCATCAGCACGCCGTTCTGCGCCGCCCCGATCTGGGATG
>CAZFYL010000242.1:0-2228 GCA_964523345.1 uncultured Methyloceanibacter sp. | reverse complement strand
GATTGGTTGATGCATTGGGACGCGCGAAAAGCTAAAGACGAGCTGACATGCCCTGTGCTTGCCCTTTCTTCCCGCGACGATCCAATCGTGCCGGCTGCCATGAGCGAGGCGATTTGGCGCGATGCCGGGCTTATCGTCTCGCCGGATGGCGGCCATGTTCTTCCCCTAAAGCACCCGCAATGGTGCGCCCGTCATGTCCTTGAATTCGCCAATTCTCTCCCGGCATAGCGCCAAGATCGCGGAAAGCTTCAGCGCGCGCGCCGGAAGCTATGAATCTCACGCTGGCCTCCAGAACGCGATCGCGGCGCGGCTCGCCGGGTTTCTGCCCGAGCTGACACGTCCGCGCGTGCTCGAGCTTGGCTGCGGCACCGGCCTGTTCAGCCGCCATCTCCTGCGGCGCTATCCTGGAGGGCGCTTCGTGATGACCGACGTTGCCCCGGCCATGATCGCGCAATGCCGGCGCAACCTCTCAAGCCTGAGCCCGGCCGATATCAGTTACGAGGTGATGGATGCGGGCCAGGCGGGCGGCCATGCCGGGCTCGACTTGATCGTCTCGAGCATGACCCTTCACTGGCTCGCCGATCCGGTCTCGAGCCTCGAGCGCCTGCGCTGGTTGCTGAACCCTGGCGGTCTTCTCCTTTACGCTACGCTCGGACCGGAAAGCTTCGCGGAGTGGCGCGCCGGTCTGGCAAGCTGCGGTTTGGAAAGCGGACTTGCCGAGAATCCGCCGCTTCCGGGCGTGGTCGATGAGGAGAAGCTTGCGCCCGATGCCGATACGCTCTCCTTCCTCAGGCGGGTGAAAGCGGTTGGCGGGTTCACGCCGCGTGAAGGTTATCGGCGGCAATCGCCCGGCGCGCTCCGCCGCGCCATCCGCGCCACCGATTCGCAGTTCGGCGGTCGTGTCACCTGGCATATCGTTTACGGCGCGGTCAGCGCGCCGGAGGCGAGCCTGTCGAGTCCTTCGGCGACGCCGTCATAGGCCCGTGTCAGTTCTGCATCGGTGATGCAGTAGGGCGGCATCAGATAGACCGTCGCGCCGAGCGGTCTGATGTTGAGACCGCGAGCGAGGTACCAATCGCGCAAGCGCCGGCTCGCATCTGACCCATAACTGCCGGCTTCCTTGACGTCGAACGCAAGGATCGATCCGATCGTCCGGAGCCGGGTCACGTTGGGGCGACCGGCAAGCGAATTCATCATCGCCTGGTGCGACCTGTTAATTCGCGCGATCCGGTCAAGCGTGTTCTCTTCCTCGTACAGCGCGAGCGAAGCAAGCGCCACGGCGCAGGCAAGCGGGTTGGCGGTGAAAGAATGCCCGTGCGGAAGCGCGCGGTCGAAATCTTCGCCGAGAAATGCTTCGAACACGCCATCCCGCGCCACCGTCACCGCCATCGGCATATAGCCCGCGGTCAGCCCTTTCGACAGGCAGACGAGATCGGGGACCACATCTGCCTGCTCCATGGCGAACATCGTTCCCGTTCTGCCAAAGCCCGTTGCGACCTCGTCGAAAATGACGAGCACGCCCGCCTCTCGGGCCGTTTCAACCAGACGTTTGAGAAAGCTCGGGCGGCAGACTCGCATGCCGCTCGCGCCTTGCAGCAGCGGCTCGACGATCAGCGCCGCCACGCCCTGCTTGCGGTCGGATAGAATTGCCTCGAAGGCCGAAAGTGCGTCGGCCTCCCGGTCTTCCACCGCGTCGTCGCCTTCGAAGGTCGCGGGATAAGGCAACACCATGACCTGGCACATCAGATCGTTAAACGGTTTGAAAAATTGCGACCCGCGCCCGAGCGACATGGCGCCGAGCGTGTCGCCGTGATAGCCGCCGTCCAACGCAATCAATGTCCGGCGCCGCGGCTCTCCGCAATTGATCCAATATTGATAGGCGATCTTGAGCGCGACCTCGACCGAGGTGGAGCCGTCATCGGAAAAGAACACTCGGTTCAGATCGCCCGGAAGAGCCTTTGCCAGCAAAGCGGAAAGATCCGCCGCCGGCTGGTGGGTGAAGCCCGCGAACATCACATGCTCGAATTGGTGCGCTTGTTCGGCCAGCGCCGCGTTCAGTTTTGGATGCGAGTGTCCATGGGTGCAGGTCCACCACGAGGACGCGAGATCGAGATATTCCTTGCCGCCGGCGTCGAACAGTGAGGCGCCTTTGGCGCGCGCAATGACGATGGGATCGCTTTCGGTCCCATGCTGGGTGAAGGGATGCCAGACATAGCGCCGGTCGCGCG
>CAZFYL010000241.1:0-2234 GCA_964523345.1 uncultured Methyloceanibacter sp. | reverse complement strand
GGAATACCGTCTTTGCCGCGTTCGCGGGCGAGCACCGCAAGCAGCGCGAACTGGGTGGCAAGCAGGCCGGCGGGGAGGAGCGCACGGTCGTAGCTTTGCGTCACTTTCCGCGCCGCTTTGCGGATGTTGAAGCAGGCGCAAGAGGCGGGATCGAGAAGGTCGGCTGTCATTCTGCAGGTGTCCTCTGGCCTTATGAGTGTATATACACCTATTAATCCCCGAGATCAAGCCCTCAGGGATTTCCGCTGAAGTGGCCTTTCTCCGCTGAAGCGGCTTAGGCGTCGGGAGGACTGCCGGGCTGCGGGCTAGGATCAGTGCACTGATTGTGTTAGCTTGCAGCAGGGCGAGAGTACCGGTGGGGTTGCAATGCCAATTTCACCTAAAGGCAAGCGTCAAAAGCGCAAGCGAAGGGTATCGCAAACCCGTCAAAGGCCTGTTCACCCAATGGCGGTGATTGGGGACGGGATTAAACGGTGGTGGCGTGCGTTTGCGCAACGCATCGCGACCGCCTCAACTTACTTGCCGGCGGCTACCAAGCTCGCCTCTTCGATTCTGGTTGTGGGGATCGTATCGGTCCTTGTCTATCAGCTTTGGCAAGAGACCCTCATTATCGAGCCGATAAACCTACCCAAAGAACTAGAAGAGCGAGGCTACACGCCGACGATTGCGGCGAACCTGCTGCGCGATGCCTTACAGCAGGAGGAGGCGGAGGCGCGCGCCACCTTGAAACGGTATCGCGGGCTGAGCTCGATCAGACCGATCAGCTCTCATTATTATTTCAACGAGCCCATTTCGGACGAGTTCTATCAAGTTCAGGAAAGTCGCCAAATCCAGGTGCCGGCAACGGGGCTCTCGATCGACACGATCAAAGAGCTCCTTCGTCCGCTGTTTGGCAGCCGAAACCGTCGAATCTCCGGGCATGTGGTGTCCCAGGACGACAGCAGCTTGGATCTGCACCTCCAATTCGAAGGGGGGTCGATCGACGTAGAGAACGGATCCAAGGACGACCTCGATGCACTGCTTCGTCGCGCCGCTGCCCCCATCCTCAAGCAAGTCCGTCCGCGAAGCATGCTTCTGGCCGATGAGAAGAACAACGAAATCTGGCTCAAGAAAGCCAGAGCGGTTCCGCCGACAAACAAGAACTTGGAGGCAATGTGCATCCGCTTGATTGTTGTCGCCAATAAGAGTGCGGATGACGCGCGCTCCGCCATGGATGAGCTTCTCAAGAGTCTCCCGCGTGCCGCCCCAACGCGCGGCTGGTCGTATGCCTGCAGACGGGATATCGAGATGATGGCAAATAACGAAACTGCGGGAGTGAAGTTGGCCCGGGAAGCAGTCAAAATCAGACCGTACGATGCAGCGGCTCGTTTGGCGCTAGGATTTATTCTCCTCCGCCAAGGACAAGTTAAACCTGCGATCGTGGAATTCGACCAGGGCATCAAGCACAGCAACGATACCGCCGAGCGCAACGTTGCGAACGATGACCGCTTGGCCCGTCTCTACTATCATCGCGGAAGGGCGCGAGCGAAGCTCGGCGAGTCCGAGCATGCCGTTGAAGATTTCGGTCAGGCAATTCGTCTCGACGGCACGCATTGTGCATCCTACATAGAACGCGCCAGAGCCTATCTTCTGATGGATTCTATCGACGAAGCGATCAAGGATTCCGACAGCGCCGATCGGCTTTGCAAGGAACAAAAATACGCGGAGTTCGCCCGATCCCAGGCAATCGTACGGCACGCGCAAGCGCTCAGGGCAAAAGGCGAGATCGATGCGGCAATTCGCAAGCTACAGGAGGCCCTTGAGTTGCATAAAGGCAATGCGCTGGCGATGAAGGAGTTGGGCATCGCTTTGCTGCACAAAGGCCGGCATGCGGAAGCCGTGGCCAGTCTTGAGCAGTCGATCGCGGCAGCGGGTAACACGCCTCCATATACGACCATATGGCTGTATCTGGCCCAAGCTGAGTCAGGGGACGCCCACGCCAGACAGGATTTGCAGAAACGGTCGCTCACACTGGAGAAAAATAAATGGCCTTATCCTGTTGTGTGGATGTTTCTGGGAGATCTGGAGCCGGCCGGAGTTTTGGCCAGGGCAACGCGCAAGAACCACAAATGCGAGGCGTATTTCGACATCGGGCAATGGTTTTTACTGCAAGGCGAAAAAGACCGCGCGATTGGCTGCTTCCAGCAAGTCAATTCAGAAGGTTGTCCGAGATACTACAAGGAGACGGTTGGCGC
>CAZFYL010000240.1:0-2249 GCA_964523345.1 uncultured Methyloceanibacter sp. | reverse complement strand
TGCGCGGCTTGGCCGCCTTGCTCGACCTCGATGCAGCCGTCGCCCTGAACGGCCGACCAGCGCGGCGAGGCGCGCCAGCCGCCCGGTGCCGCGGTGTCCGCCGCGCCATAGTCTTGAGAACTGCCGTAGGCCGAAGGCGCGCCGAGGGGAGGCGGAGAGCCGTAGCCTTGCTGCGATCCGTAGCCCGATCCGTAACCGGGTTCTGACGCATATCCTTGCGGAGACCCGTAGCCCGGCTGAGACCCGTAGCCCGATCCGTAACCGGGCTGAGACCCGTAGCCCGGCGGGGCCGAGAGTGGCGCACGCCCGATCGATCCCGGAGGCTCGTAGCCATAGGAATTCGCCGCGGTGGAACCGGTCGAAGAGGAGCCGGACAGCCGTTCCCCGCTGCAGCCCGCAAGCGTAAGGCCGGCAGAAGCGATGGCAATGAGATGAAAGGCTGTCCGCATCGGCGTCCCCTCAGGCGGGCTTTCGCCCTCAAGCTGGGGAGAGCCTAGACCCCAAGGGGTTACCAGAAGGTCACGAGGCGGATTGGCTTGAGGGGCCCGGCTTTAGGCAGGTTTACGGCCCGTCGAGGCCAAAGCCGGGATTGCACCAAAACCGGCGCTCCTGTGCGCGAGTGTCTATGGCGCGAACACCAGAACGATATAGGTCAAGAACAAGACGATGTGAATGAAGCCGAACAAGATGTTGGTCGGCACGCCGGAAAACGTCATGTGAGCGACGAGGAGCGTCAAAGCCAAGAGGATGATCTCAGCCGGATCGAGACCGAGCGTGAGCGGCGTCCCAGTGAACAGGCTGATGGCCAGAACGACCGGCACCGTCAGTCCGATGGTCGAAAGCGCCGCCCCCAGGCTGAGATTGACGGCGCGCTGCGCGTGGTTGGCTGCGGCGGCCTTGATGGCGGCGAGAGCTTCCGGCGAAAGCACAAGAAGGGCGATCAGGATGCCGCCGAGCGCGGTGGGCATTCCGAGTTGCTCAATCCCATAATCGAGCATCACCGCGAGAGGCTTCGACAGCAACACAATGGGAAGCAGGGTCGCGAACAGCAGCACAGCGTGATAGAGCGCGCTGCGAACGGCCATGGGCGCTTTGTGCACCGCATATTGGTGCGCCGCGCCGTGTGTCGCCGCCTCTGGCTCATCGAAAAAGCTGCGGTGGCGGGTTGTCTGAATAATCAAGAAAACGCCATAGAGCAGAGCGGTCAGGAGCCCGAACATCGTGGCCTGCAAGGGCGTAAACGTGGGGTCGGCGGTTGACTGCGTGAACGCCGGCATGACCAGAGCGATAACGGCGAGCGGCATGATCACCGCGAGAAAGGCCACCGCGCCTTGCAGGTTATAACGCTGCTGACCGTGCCGCAGCGCGCCGATCACCAATGTGATGCCCACGATCCCGTTCAGCACGATCATCAAAATGGCGAACATCGTGTCGCGCGGCAGCGTCGGGTTGGCGCCTCCGCTAAGCATGACGATGGCCATGATCGTCACTTCGATGCTGATGACGGAGATGGTCAAAACAAGCGTGCCATAGGGCTCGCCAAGGAGGTCCGCCAGCGCATCGGCATGCCGCACCACTCCGAATGCACACCACATCATGACGCCGAACAGCCAGGCGAACATCGCGGCAAACCAGACTGGATTGCCGAAATCGGTAAGCAATTTGTCGCCATACACGAAGAAGACGATGGTCGTGACAAACCCGGCGATGAGGTTGAGCTCGCCGGCTACGATTTGAGCGAAATGCCGCTTAGGCGCGGGCTTCGAGGGCGTGCGTCTAGCTTTAGGTTGCCGCGACTTTGCCCGTTTCTTGACGGCCATGGTGTCTTGCCCCCGAACAATCAAATGCGCCGGTCGATCGGACTGGCGCGCGGGCCGACCCTAGCAGCAGATTTTGAGCGCGGCCAGACCCGCATCAAATCAAAGGGGCTAGGACGGCACTATTTTTCAGGCGTGGGCGCGGTGGCGATGCGCCCATGCGGCTTCGAGACGCTCCTTGTCGAGCGTGCCTCCCACGAACAGAAGCGCGACCGCCGCGCCGATCACCGCGAGTATGCCATCGGCCAGGAAGGCAACGGAAATACCGTCGGGGAGCGAGGATGAGCTGAGGACGATGGCGGTGTTGGCGCCGAGCCCGATCGAGCCGCCGGCGATCTGGAACATGTAGACGACGGCGCCGCCAAGGCTTGCGCGCGATGCATCGAGCGCCGTGATCGCCGCCGTGGTGACCGACGAATAAAACAGGCCGAC
>CAZFYL010000239.1:0-2281 GCA_964523345.1 uncultured Methyloceanibacter sp. | reverse complement strand
CCCGAGGCGCCGCCGAAATATATCCGCGCGCAGTTCTACGACTACACCTTCGCCGGCAGCGAAGAGCGCAGCCAAGGCCGCTACTGGCACCGGCAATTGCTCGGCGAGTATTTCCCGTCGGTGTATTTTAAGGGACGCGATGGCACGGATTGAAGGCGGTTAGGTCGAGAAAGGGAAATGCTGGGCGCACAAGGGCTCGACTCGCTGATTAGAGTCAGCGGTCCATGAAAAAATCAAGGCGATTACCGAGTCTTCCCGCTTCGATCAAGCTCAGAGCACGAAGTGGGTTATAGCCCTCTTGTCAGGATTCGAGCCGGGCAGGCACACTGGCTCTTCTGATCACATCGGCGATATGACTGGTGAGCCCGACCTCCCCCCTCAACACTAATCCTTCTCCGGGACCTAACAGAGCCACGGTTTTCCTTAGTTTTTCCAATCCCAATGCGGCTTCAAAAGGTATCCACTTTTCTGCTTCGCCGGGAACTAGGACGTTGGCGCTGCTTTGCGTTGCCCCACGATGGAGCTGGACGATCCAAGCGGAAAGGCCATCGAAGACCCACTCAAAGCGCACCGTTCCCAAACACTCTGCTGCCCGGCGATATAACTCCTCCACGGCGTTCAGGACATTTTCTGGCAGATTCTCAGGTGGCGAGGCGCCCTGCATAAAGGCCCCGCCATCGGATGCAACTCCCTCAACAACCAAGTCACCTTCTGCAGTAACGATCGCCGCACCCGAATAGACGGGCATTACCGCACTTTGACAAAGGATTGATGCTATCCGACTTCCTGTCGGATCCTCGGACTGAAGAAGTTCAAAGGGATCAAGTCAACCTTTTGTCGTCGTGAATTTGCCAGGCACTTGTTCATGCGGGCAGGTGCGCGTCCAGACTTCTGAGCTACCCGTGGGTCGGCCAAAACTGAACGGAGCAATTCGCCGATTGATCACGATCGTGCGAGGCACAGGCAAGCCAGCAAGTTGAGCAATCAGTAACCCATACGCCTTATCGCCGATCATGCGACTAAAGTGGTTCGGCCAGGTCAGCTTGGGCCTTAGGTCGAAATGATCTATCAGTTCGTACTCCCAGCCGAGTGTATGTGTCTGTCGCCAGCCGCGAGGTTTTGGGTGGATGCTAAACTCTAACCGGCTTGCTCGCGGAACATCTATTTCTGGCCAAAAGCCATATACAGTTGAAAGCATCTTCAAACCCCATAAACGGGGCAATGACGCGATTCCTGGCTTCTCGACACTTCTCGGTGTGTCGTCAGGTGCAAATTCGATTACGTCACCCATGATAACGCCCGACACACCGCCATCATGGACGTCGACGGTCTCGTTTGCGATGACGAATAATCCTTCCGACCCGAGACGCTCGGCAGCGGTGACCGCGTGATCCAGCGACTTCAAACCGTAGATGAACTCCCGGCTCTGTGGATTTTCTGGTGTAAAACTGCGAAGGTTGATCTGATTTTCAGCGCTACTCTCGAGCAGTGTTTGCAGAGCATGCCGGGTGCTCTCGAAACGAAAGTTAGGAGCAAAATTATGTACGCGAGCGTACTCCTGACTCAGCCCTGTCGGTCCGGGCGAAAAGCTAACAAATTGGGCGACGTTGATTAACTCCGCTAACCTATTAAGAGATTCGTCCTTTCTATTGGCTTGCCTATGCTCCATCTCGATTTTGGGATGCGGTTTGCGACCCATTTATGCCCGCACCGCTCGCAGCGATAGCCCCAGATTTCGACCGTTGGCACAGCTTCTAGGAAGATACGTCAAGTATAATACCTCAAGTATCATACCTGAAGTATCGACCGCCTAATGCGGATCAAGCTCGACGCACTGGGACTGATCAGCAACCAAATAATCAGCGAAGCTGATAGCCACCGGCGACTTTTTTCACAAAGCCTGCCTTATGAAGGACGATCTTTACGTCGTTTTCGTCGAACTTGGCTTCTTCGCCACCGATCTCTTGTGCCTCCCGAATGAGGTCGTCAATCGTGAAGACTTTGCCCTCTTCGGTCGTCAACGACAAAGGGCGGGTCCGGTGCTAGGGCCACAGTAACATTGCTGACGCCCCCTCAGGGGGCTTTGGAAATCGGCTGGCTGGGATGAAGAGCGGGCAGCATGATCGGCGGGTGCGAAGGCGATCGATGGTCGGGCGGAACTTGAGGCGATGCCGAAGTGCCTACGCAGGGAGACGGAAGCTTGCGCCAAGTATTGTAAAAGAGAAATTGGTGGGCGCACAAGGACTCGAACCTTGGACCCGCTGATTAAGAGTCAGCTGCT
>CAZFYL010000238.1:0-2283 GCA_964523345.1 uncultured Methyloceanibacter sp. | reverse complement strand
GATCGCGGGATCCTCATTGTGCGGGGCCGGACGGCAGCGCCGCTCCAATACGTCTCGTTGAACCGGTTCTTCGTGAAACGCTCCAATCGTCGCGGACGGTTTGTCTTTCGCCAAACGCGGCTGCCGGCGTCCTGCACCGTGACGCTGCGATCCGACAGCCAGCAATTAAGGGTCCCGGTCAGGAATTGCGGCTTGGCGTTCCTCTCACCAAAAAAAGGGAATAGGCAATGACCCCAAAAAATTTCGCAACGCCGGATCACGGCCCCAATGCGCCAGTCGTCCTCGACAAGGTCGAGGCGCGGCAGGCGCGTCGGGTGGGGCTGATTTGGATTTTGACCATCTCGCTCGCGCTGGCCGCGATCGCTGGCATCGTTTTCGTCGTTTACTACTAGACCGCTGGACTGTTGGGGAGGGGCCGGTCCGGCCGCTTGTCTCCGGATAAGAGGATTTTGTTCGGGCGCGCCCCCCGGTGTCTTCCGGCTGCCATAATCGGACATGATGTTTATGTAACGATTTTGGGTCATGTTGAGCGCGTGGCCTGAACCGAACAGGCCGCCCGCACAAGGGACTACGGGTCTTTTAGATCGCGCGCCGGAACCGCTATGCTGTCTCGCTTGCTCGCCTTTTCCCTGGTGTTTTTCCTGCTGCCGGCCCAGGCCTTTGCCGGGATCGCCGACAGGATCAAGGCCCTTGCGCCGTCCGCGCAGGTGCTGGTGATGGACGAGCAGGGCAACGAGCTGGTGGCCCAAAACGTCGATCAGCCCTTCGTCCCGGCCTCTGTCGCCAAGATCGTGACGGCATGGCTTGCCATGGAGGTGCTCGGCGGCGACTACCGCTTCAAGACGAGCTTCTACCTCGACGGCGACCGCGTGCTCTATGTGCGCGGGGGAGGGGATCCCTTTTTGATATCAGAAGAGCTGGAAGTGCTCGCGCGCGAACTGGTCGCCGCCATCGGCAAGGAGCCGATCACCGGCGTCGTGCTCGATGCGAGCTACTACCCCGCTCAGCTCCGCATCCCCGGCATCGAGGATACGGCGGAAGCCTATGACGCGGCGAACTCGGCTTTGGCGGTGAACTTCAACACCATCCACGCGGTGCGCCGCGGCAACAGCGTCAGCTCGGCCGAGCAGCAGACTCCGATCACGCCGGTCGCCATCACCGAGTTCCGGGCGCGGGGGCCCAACGGACGCGGCCGCATCAGCCTGACCAAGGACCCGGCCGTGAGCCTGCGCTATGCCGGCGAGTTGATCGCCGCGTTCATCGAGCGGTCGGGCGGCAGCGTCAAAGGCGAGGTCGTCACCGGATCCGTGCCCGAGGGCCTGGAGCCGGTCTACGTTCACCAGCAGTCGCGCACGATGTCGCAGGTCCTGACCGAACTGCTCATCGGTTCGAACAATTACATCGCCAACCAGGTCTTTTTGGAGATCGGCGGCCAGCGCTTAGGCGGCCCGGTGAGCCTTGATAAATCGCTTCTCATCGCCCGCAACATGCTCACCGAGTACGGCCTCGAGCAGTCCATCCATATCGAGGAGGGCTCGGGCATCAGCCGCGACAATAGCTTCACCGCGCGCGGGCTGGCGCATTTGCTGCATTACTTCGCGCCCCACGCCGACCTGCTGAAAGGAAGCAAGGGCGCCTTGTACAAGACCGGCACCTTCTCCGGCGTGCGCACGCTGGCCGGCTACGCCGACACGAAAAACCACGGGCGGGTGCGCTTCGTGATCGCGATCAAAGGCAATAACAGCGCCTTGCGCTTCCAGCTGCTCAACGCCATCAAGGCGGGGCTTTAGCCAATGAAAAAGGCGGCCCATCGCTGGACCGCCTTTTCTTTTGTAGCTGTTGCCGCCTGGTCTAGTTGCCCGTCGGCAAGCCGAGGTGGAACCCGTCCTTCTCCAGTTGTTCTTGAATGTACTTGAACCTTTGGTAGTTCGAGATGGTGAGCGGGCCGGTATAGGTCTCGCTCTGCAGCTTGCGCGGCGGGTACTTCACGTAAGTTTTCATGAGAGCCCCGACCGCTTCGTTGACCGGGACGACCGCCCAGGTGCTCTCGGTGAAGTTGGTCATAAAGATGTCGTAACGTTCCTGGGGGTCTTCCAGCAGATTGAACACCTGCGGCACCGTGGCGACATATTTTTCAGCGCCTTTCCAGCCGAGATTGGTGTCGACCGCGAGCCCGCCGGTTGGTGCGCCGTCATCGCCGCGGAGATTGAACACGTATTTGAACTGGCCGACGCGGGCCGCGCCCGGGGACAGCTCGTCTTCGGTGAAATAGAACCAGGCGGG
>CAZFYL010000237.1:0-2289 GCA_964523345.1 uncultured Methyloceanibacter sp. | reverse complement strand
ATCCGAGCTTCGGTCTCGTCATTCTCGATGAGTTGAATATCGCGCTCCGTTACGACTATCTGGATCTCAACCAAGTCGTCGATGCGCTCAAGGCGCGCCGTCCCGATCTTCATGTCATCGTAACGGGGCGGAACGCCAAGCCCGAACTGATCGCGGCGGCAGACCTCGTCACCGAGATGACGCTGGTCAAGCATCACTTCGCCGCCGGCGTGAAGGCCCAAGAAGGAATCGAGTTCTAAGCCGTGACGGCGCGTGTGCTCATGTTTCAAGGCACCGGTTCCGATGTCGGCAAGTCGCTGATCGTGGCCGGTCTGGCACGGGCGCTCGCCTTGCGCGGTCTCAAGGTGCTGCCGTTCAAGCCGCAGAATATGTCGAATAACGCAGCCGTCACGGACGACGGCGGCGAGATTGGTAGGGCGCAGGCGCTGCAAGCGCGCGCCGCGCGCGCAAGCCCGAGCGTGCATATGAACCCGGTGCTGCTCAAACCGCAAAGCGAGGTCGGCGCGCAGATCGTAGTGCAAGGCCGCGTCCATGGCCGGGCGGCGGCTTCCGAGTTTCAAACGATTAAGCCCGAGCTGTTGCCGTTCGTGATGGAAAGCTTCGCCTGGGTGAAGAGCCGCGCCGACATCGTTCTGGTCGAGGGCGCGGGCAGCGCGTCTGAAATCAATCTCCGCGCCAACGACATCGCCAATATGGGCTTTGCCCGCGCGGCCAATGCGCCGGTGATCCTGATCGGCGACATCGACAGAGGCGGCGTGATCGCGAGCCTGGCCGGCACCAAAGCCGTGATCGACGCCGAGGATGCCAAACTCGTTCGCGGCTTCATCGTCAACAAGTTCCGCGGCGATCCGGCGCTGTTTGCCGATGGCATGGCGAAAATCACCGCCGCGACCGGCTGGGACGCGCTCGGGCTGGTGCCGTTTTTCGGCGAGGCGCGGCTCCTGCCGGCCGAGGATGCTCTGGCGCTTGACGGCGCGCGCCCCGCGAAGCCCGAAGCGCGCATCAGGATCGCCGTGCCCATCCTGCCGCATATCGCCAATTTCGACGATCTCGACCCTCTCGACGCCGAGCCCGCGGTCGAGCTCTTGCGCGTTCGCCCAGGCCAGGCGCTTCCCGGCGATGCCGATCTCGTCATTCTCCCTGGCTCGAAAGCGACCGTCGCCGACCTTGCTGCGCTCAGGGCCGCGGGCTTCGACATCGACATTGCCGCGCACCTTCGCCGCGGCGGCTTAGTGCTCGGGCTTTGCGGCGGCTATCAGATGCTGGGGCGCGCCGTTCACGATCCCCAAGGGATCGAGGGAGATGCGGGGAGCAGCGCGCCCGGTCTCGGTCTGCTCGACGTGGAGACGACGCTATCAGGAGACAAGCGGCTCGAACCGGCGAGCGGCACGACGGCGGATGACATCCCCTTCACCGGCTACGAAATGCATATCGGCGTGACCGAGGGCCCCGATCTTAAGCGCCCGTTCGCTCGCCTTGCCGGCGGCTCGTCCGAAGGGGCGATCTCAGCCGATGGGCGCGTATTCGGAACCTATATCCACGGCCTGTTTGCCGACGACCGTCAGCGCGCCGCCTGGCTCAAGCGCCTAGCCTCGGGCGAAGCCGCTGCCGTCGCTTACGATGACCTCGTCGACGCGACGCTCGACAAGCTCGCCGCTCATCTTGCCGCTCATATCTCGATCGACCGGCTTCTCACGCTAGCACGGTGATCGCCGCGAGCACGAACACGATGGCGATGAGAAGCCCGTCGGCGCTGGTGTACAATCTAAGCGCGTCATGGATATCGTGCGCATTGAGGTCACTCCGTCCATCGCCCATCCAGGCGCCGTCGTGCTCCGCCCCCTCATAGGAACGGGGCCCGCCGAGGGCGAATCCGAGAGCGCCGGCCATAGCCGCTTCCGGATACCCGGCATTGGGCGAAGCGTGCCGCGAAGCATCACGCCGCATCGCCTTCCATGCCGACGAGGCCGAAGCCCCTCTGGTGAGGTAAGCAGAAGCAACGATCAGAAGAGCCGAAAGCCGGGACGGTGGAAGATTGACGAAATCGTCGAGCTTCGCTGCGGTCTGGCCGAAATCGCGATAACGCTCATTGCGATAACCGATCATACTGTCGGCGGTGTTGATGGCCTTGTAAAAGGCCGCGCCAGGAAGCCCCACGACGATCATCCACAAAGAGGGCGCCACGACACCGTCGGAGAAATTTTCGGCGAGAGACTCGATCGCCGCCCGCGCGATACCGGCTTCGTCCAGGTCCGTCGTGTCGCGTCCGACGACACGCGCAACCGCTTC
>CAZFYL010000236.1:0-2301 GCA_964523345.1 uncultured Methyloceanibacter sp. | reverse complement strand
CGCCGCCCCATTGACGCGTCGCCCGGATCAACGGCGCCCAGAACAGGAAGATCGTGGTCAGGCCCCAATAGGCGTAAAGCAGCACGAGCGTCGATAGCGGCGGAACGGTCATCATCACCACACCGCCGGCGGCCGTGGCGGCGAGCGCGATCGTCATCAACAGGCGCGCGGGGAATCTGTCGGCGAGCGGGCCGCCGAAGAAATACGCGGCCATGGCGACGACGCCGTACATTGAATAGGCGGCGCCGAGCTCGAGATTGGTCAGATCGAACACGTCGAGGAGCGTGGGCCGGAACACCCGGGCCAGAACGAAAGGCAACAGGAAGGCGGACTCGCCGGCGACGATCAGCGCGGCGATGAACAGTCCCCGCCGCGCGGCGTGTCCTTCGAAGGCTGAATGCACAGTGCTTCTATTCGCTCAGCGTCGGTTACGGCTGATTGGTTTCGGTCTCGCTGGTTATGACTTGCTTGAGGAGGTCTGGACCGACCGCGATGTCGCCCGAAAACGGACGGCTATAGGAGGCGATCAGCAGCACGCAGAGTGCAATGCCTGTTGCAAAGAGTGTCAATGTTATAGCGCAGGTGGTCCGGTTGTCGCTGTGAACCATGGCAATGGCGACCAAGGTGCAGAATCCCTGAAGCAGAATCACCGCCCATGCGATCACGCTGACGGCGGTTTGGCTGGCAACGATGCGCTGGATGCGCGCCGTCTTGGCCTTTTGCAGCGCATCCACGATTTCGAGCTGCGCCGCTCTCTGATTGTCATCGGCAGGCCTTAAGGCAAGTGTGTAGTGCAGCGCCTCAAGCAGGGCCGTGGACGTCGACAGGGTCGCGCGTTGTTCGGCCATTGCCGGCCAATCTTGATCGACGACATCCTCTATATGGCGCTTGATCAGGGAATCGATGCGCGTCTGCTGTTCTTCCGGCAAAATTTCGGCGAGTAGAACGGAAGATCGAAGGGCGCTGGCCTCGGTCGCGACCGCGACCTTTCCCTTATCGTAATCGCGCCAGGCATCGGCGGCGATGAAGCCAACCAAGAGGCCGAAAATGATGCCCAACGGCGGCAGCAATCCAGGCGATACCGCCTTAAAGGCCCGTGCCCGCTCTTCGACGGCGAGCCGGATCACAACCAGATAGATGGCACCGGCGACGAGATAAGTGGCCATGAAGACAATGAGAACGATCCACGGCACAGGAACGTTGAGCCACCAATTGCTCATTGTCGATCCCCCTGTATAGCGTCTGTGCTTTCCGCGCGTGGACTGCGATGAGGTTTGCAGACGGCCGGTGCGTTATAGCTCATCGCGATCGGTCTCGTAAGCCGTCGGTATCGCGTATCGTCATTGAGGTCTGTTTGGTTGTTATAGTGCTCGATCCGCAACACGGCTCTCTCGAGCATCGCCGGCAGCCATGCGTTTCAGCCTTCTCAGAACATTGGGATACTTCGCCGGCGGGCTGTGGACCGCCTGGGGTGGGCGGAAACGAATCGAAGTCGCGCAGCGCCGCAACCTGCGGCGTCTCGTGGACAAGGCGCGGGCCGACTCGCCCTTGTTTGGCAGGCTTTACGCGCATCTTCCACCATCACGCGAGATCGAGCTGCACGACTTGCCGGTGACCCGCAAACCCGACCTCATGAGGGCGTTCGACGACTGGCTGACGATCCGGGATCTTCCCCTCGACAGGGCCCGCGATCATCTCAAGGATATGCGGAAGATTGGCGTGCCCATCGGCGATGTCGCCATCTTCCGGACCTCCGGGACATCGGGCGAACCGGCGGTGATCGTGCTGCCCTCGTCCGTCCTGGAATATTCCTATGGAATCTCGATGGCGCGCTTCGATCGGCACCAGTGGAAGCTCGCCCTCAAGGCCGGCGTGAAGGTGGCGATCAGCGGCGGCAACGGTCACTTTGCCGGCGTCGGGTTCAACAAATTGATGAAAATTCTGCATCCGAGGCTGGCGGGGCGTTGGACCTTCATCGAGGCCGAGCAGCCGATCGGCCGGATCGTTGAACGACTCAACGCGATCCCGGACATCGCCTTGATCCAGACCTACCCAAGCATGCTGACCATTCTCACCAAGGAACAGGAAGCCGGGCGCTTACGGATCGCGCCGGCGTTTTTCAAAACGGGAGGCGAGACGCTCACGGATGAACTTCGCAAGCGGGTTCGCCGGGCCTTCCCTTCGCTGGAATACGACATCGTCGATGCCTATGGCAGCACCGAGTGCCTGGTGCCGTCATTAGAGTGCAGAAGCGGGCGGCAGCATGTGAACGAAGATTGGGTCATCCTCGAAGCGGTCGAC
>CAZFYL010000235.1:0-2339 GCA_964523345.1 uncultured Methyloceanibacter sp. | reverse complement strand
AGCGCCGAGACGCGCACGCCCGTGCCCATGGTCTCGTAAGCGAGCGCCTGGGTCAGCGACAGGACGAGCGCCTTGGACGCGGCATAGGTCGCCTGATAGGGCACCGGCATGAAACCTTCCATCGAGGCGACGTTGAGAATGCCGCCGCCCCCGCGTGCGATCATGCCGGGAAGGAAGGCCCGCGTCAGATCGACCACCGCCCGCGCATTGAGTTCGACCATCGTTCGGAGTTTGGCCGGGTCCTGGTCCTGGAAGAAGCCGGCCGCCATGAGCCCCGCATTGTTGACGAGCATGTCGGCGTAAAGCCCGTGGCGCTCAAGCGCCCGTTCGATACTGGCGCACCCTTCCGGCGTGCTCAGATCGGCTGCCGCAAGCTTCACCTCGACATCGTAGCTTTCAGCGATCGCCTTGGCGGCCGCGGCGAGCGCCCCTTCGCTGCGGGCAACGAGGAGGAGCGTATGGCCTCCCCGTGCGAACTCGTGCGCCAGCGCCCGACCCACACCTTGGGTCGCGCCCGTGATGACGGTGGCAGGTCTGGCCGGCTCCGCCCGTTTGCTCCTGTCGTTCATTGCCGAATCTCAGCTCCTTGCGCCACGCGCGCCATCGGCGCGAGCGCCTCGCCTACGGGAGATGATATATGGGACGGCCGAAGTCTCCCGGCCAGGATAGCGAATGGGCCGTTTTGACGCGAGAACGCACGGTTAAGGAAAACGTTGATATAATAGAAATATGATCCCAGGCCGCTAGGATTTCAGCCGGAATCCGGCTTGCGGCCGGTCCCGGCCAGGCCGCATCATGGCCCAGACTGGCGTTCTTTTCGAGGAGTAGTGAGTATGGCACCGCGCGCGTATTGGACCGGCCATTTGCGGCTTTCCCTGGTCAACATTCCGGTCAAGCTCTACCCGGCCACCACCTCGGAACGGGCTCTTGCGTTCAATCAGATCCATAAGCCCAGCGGCAAGCGCATCCGCTACCAGAAGATCGTCCCCGGCGTCGGCCCGGTCGAAAACGAGGAGATCACCAAGGGCTACGAATACGAAAAGGGCAAATATGTCCTGATCGACCAAGAGGAGATCGACGATCTCAAGCTCGAGGCGAAGCAGACCATCGAACTTGTGCGTTTCGTCGACGAGGACGAAATCGACGCGCGCTTCTACGAGACGCCCTATTATCTCCTGCCCGACGGCGACATGGCCGACGAGGGCTACACCATCATCCAGAAGGCATTGAAGGACACCGGCAAGGTCGGCGTCGGCCAGTTCATCTTGCGCGGTCACGGCAACATCGTGGCGATCAAGCCCTTCGGCAAAGGTCTCTTGCTCGAAGTGCTGCGTCACGCCAACGAGGTGCGCGATGCCGCGCCCCTGTGGAAGGAGATCACCGAGGTCAAGACCGACAAGGAGGCGCTCGATCTCGCCAAGGAATTGATCAAGCGCAAATCCGGCAAGTTCGAACCCGAGCAGCTCAAGGACGCGTATAACGAAGCCGTGTGGGAGCTGATCCAAGCCAAGCTCGAAGACCGGGCGCCTGAGATCGTGACCGAGATGCCCGGCAGCGCCAAGGTGATCAACATCATGGATGCGCTGAAGAAGAGCGTCGGGCAAGGCAAGGGCGCCAAAGCGCAAGCAAAACGCGGCACGGCGGCGCGCGGCAGGAAAACAGCGAAGGGCGCGGCCAAGCGGAAGTCGGCGTAACCGATGGCCCGGGCGGCAAGCGGGGAACGTCTCGCCGCCTATAAGGCGAAGCGCGACTTCGCCAAGACACCGGAGCCAAAGCCCAAATCCAAACGAAAACGCGGCGACAGCTTCGTCATCCAAAAACATGCCGCCCGCCGCACCCATTTCGACTTCAGGCTCGAACATGACGGAGTGTTGAAGAGCTGGGCCGTGACGAAAGGCCCGAGTCTGGATCCGAGCCAGAAGCGTCTGGCGGTGATGACCGAGGACCATCCGCTCGAATACGGCAAGTTCGAGGGCGTTATCCCCAAGGGCGAGTACGGCGGAGGCCCGGTGATGATCTGGGACGAGGGCACCTGGGAGCCGCTCGCCGATCCCGACGAGGGGCTCGCCAAAGGCGACCTCAAATTCCGGCTGCACGGCAAGAGGTTGAAAGGCGACTTCGTGCTCGTGCGGATGAAGCCGCGCAAAGAAGACCGCGGCCGCCAGAACTGGCTTCTCATCAAAAAGCGTGACGCCTATGCCGGCGATGGTGTCGAGCCCACCGAGGAGTTCGACACGAGCGTCAAAAGCGGTCGCACCATGGACCAGATCGAGTCCGGAGACGTTCCGGTCTGGACATCGAAGGCTCAAAAAAAAACGCCGGCAAAGCGCGCAAAGGGG
>CAZFYL010000234.1:0-2347 GCA_964523345.1 uncultured Methyloceanibacter sp. | reverse complement strand
CGGGCCGCGGCTTCGGCTCGGTGGTGTCGCCGTCGCAGGAGCAGCCGTTCTTCGACTCCGAATGTGTGTCGTGCGGCGCCTGCGTGCAGGCCTGTCCCACCGCGACCCTTAACGAGAAAAGCGTGATCGAAATCGGCACGCCGGAGCATTCGGTCGTGACAACTTGCGCCTATTGCGGCGTCGGCTGCTCGTTCAAGGCCGAGATGCGTGGGCCGGAGCTGGTGCGCATGGTGCCGTGGAAGGACGGCAAGGCCAATCGCGGCCACTCCTGCATCAAGGGCCGCTTCGCCTTCGGCTACGCCACGCACAAGGACCGCATCCTGAAGCCGATGATCCGCGCCAAGATCACCGATCCATGGCGTGAAGTCTCGTGGGACGAGGCGATCGGCTATGCGGCGTCCGAGTTCAAGCGCATTCAGGCCAAGTACGGTATCGGCTCGATCGGCGGCATCACCTCGTCGCGCTGCACCAACGAGGAGACCTTCCTGGTGCAGAAGCTGGTGCGCGCAGGCTTCGGCAACAACAATGTCGACACTTGCGCCCGCGTGTGCCATTCGCCGACCGGCTACGGGCTGAAAACCACGTTCGGCACCTCGGCCGGGACGCAGGATTTCGACTCCGTCGAGCAGGCCGACGTGATCCTGATCATCGGCGCCAATCCGACCGACGGCCATCCCGTGTTCGCCTCGCGCATGAAGAAGCGGCTGATTGAGGGCGCCAAGCTGATCGTGGTCGATCCGCGCCGCATCGATCTCGTGCGCACGCCTCATATCGAGGCCGATTACCATCTGCCGCTGAAGCCCGGCACCAATGTGGCCGTGCTCACTGCGCTTGCCCATGTGATCGTGACCGAGGGGCTCATAGATGAGGCCTTCATCCGCGAGCGCTGCGACTTCGACGAGTTCCAGGACTGGGCCGCGTTCGTGGCGCTCCCGCGCCACAGCCCGGAGGAGGTCGAGAAAGTCTCGGGCGTTCCGGCCGAGGCGATCAGGGGCGCGGCGAGGCTCTACGCCACCGGCGGAAACGGGGCGATCTATTACGGGCTCGGCGTCACCGAGCACAGCCAAGGCTCGACCACGGTGATGGCGATCGCCAACCTTGCCATGGCTACCGGCAATATCGGGCGGCCAGGTGTCGGCGTAAATCCGTTGCGCGGCCAGAACAACGTTCAGGGCTCCTGCGACATGGGCTCGTTCCCGCACGAAATGCCAGGCTATCGCCACGTGTCCGAGGATGCGACCCGCGCCATGTTCGAGGCGCTTTGGGGCCGGCCGCTGGAAGCCGAGCCGGGTTTGCGCATTCCCAACATGATCGATGCCGCGCTCGACGGCTCGTTCAAGGGCATCTACATCCAGGGCGAGGACATTCTCCAATCCGACCCGAACACCCAGCACATGGCCGCAGGCCTCGCCGCCATGGAATGCGTGGTGGTGCAGGATCTGTTCCTGGTCGAGACGGCGAACTACGCCCATGTGTTCCTCCCCGGTTCGACCTTTCTTGAGAAGAACGGCACCTTCACCAATGCCGAGCGGCGCATCCAGATGGTGCGCAAGGTGATGGCGCCGCTGAACGGCTATGAGGATTGGGAGATCACGCAGAAGCTCTCAAATGCGCTCGGCTATGACATGCATTACACCCACCCGTCGGAGATCATGGACGAGATCGCGCGGCTGACGCCGACTTTCACCGGTGTCTCGTTCGCCAAGATCGAAGAGCTCGGTTCGGTGCAGTGGCCCTGTAACGAAAAGGCGCCGGACGGAACGCCGATCATGCATATCGGCGGCTTCGTGCGCGGCAAGGGCAAGTTCGTCATCACCGAATATGTGGCGACCGACGAGAAGTCGGGACCGCGCTATCCGCTTCTGCTGACCACGGGGCGCATCCTCACTCAATATAATGTCGGGGCGCAAACCCGCCGCACCGCCAATGTCGATTGGCACAAAGAAGACGTGCTCGAGATCCACCCGTTCGATGCCGAGAACCGCGGCATCCGCGACGGCGATTGGGTCAAGCTTTCGAGCCGGGCCGGCGAGACGGCGCTCAAAGCCGAGATCACCGAGCGCGTGGCGCCTGGCGTGGTGTACACCACCTTCCATCACCCCAACACGCAAGTGAACGTGGTGACGACGGAGTTCTCCGACTGGGCGACCAATTGCCCGGAATATAAAGTGACGGCGGTCCAAGTCATGCCGTCGAACGGGCCGTCTGAGTGGCAGGAGGAGTACGAAGAGCTGACCCGCCAGACGCGGCGGATCGCAGCGCCGCTGGTCGCGGCGGAGTAGGAAAAATGTCGCCCGACCGTCTCGTCTATATGGCCAACCAGATCGGCAAGTTCTTCGCCTATCAG
>CAZFYL010000233.1:0-2352 GCA_964523345.1 uncultured Methyloceanibacter sp. | reverse complement strand
GTGAGCGTGTCGATGCGCAGCGACCAGATCGACTCAAAGTCCCCAGAGACAATGAAGCGGGCAAGCTCGACTTGCTGCTCCTGCCCCAGAATGGCCACCTCGTAGAAGCCGAGCCACGACAGAAGCGCGGTGATCAAGACCAGCGTCGTGGTCACGACTTCGGCCGGCCGTGCGCCGGCAAACGGCCCGATAAAGCCAGCGAAGATGGCACCGACAAGGGGGAGAAAGAGGATCGCCTGATACATGGGTGTTAGCGATCAGCCCTTGAGCAGGTCGATTTCGGCCACATCGATCGTGCCGCGATTACGGAAATAGACGACGACGATGGCTAGCCCGATCGCCGCCTCGGCGGCAGCCACGGTGAGGACGATCATGGCAAAGACTTGCCCGACGAGATCTTCGTGGAACGCGGAGAAGGCAACGAGATTGATATTGACCGCGAGCAACATCAGTTCAATCGACATCAGAATGACGATGACATTCTTTCGATTGAGAAAAATGCCGAAAATGCCAAGCGTGAACAAGATCGCGGCGACGGTGAGGTAATGGGACAGGCCAATCGTCATGACAGCCCCCTCCCCGTTTCGACCTCGACCAGCTCAACCGATTGCGCGCGGGTCCGGGCGACCTGTTCGCCGACCTTCTGGCGCTTCACGTCTCGCTTGTGATGCAGCGTCAGCACGATCGCACCGACCATGGCGACCAGCAGGATGAGGCCCGCCACTTCGAACAGATAGACGTAGCGCGTATAAAGAATGAGCCCGAGCGCTTCGGTGTTGCCGATGTCGGCGGCCGGCGGCGCCGGGGCTTGCGCGGCGATCTCCGGCGTCATCACCCAGGCGCCAAGCACCAAGATCAGCTCGACCAGAAGCACAAGACCGATGGTGGCGCCGATCGGCAGATATTTGAGAAAGCCGGCCCGGAGCTCGGCAAATTCGACGTCGAGCATCATCACCACGAACAAGAACAGCACCATTACGGCGCCGACATAGACCACGACCAGAATCATGGCCAAAAATTCCGCGCCGAGCAGAACGAACAGACCGGCGGCGTTGAAGAACGCCAAGATCAAAAACAAGACCGCATGCACCGGATTCCTCGCCGAGATGACCATGAGCCCGGCGCCGACGCACATCGTGGCGAACAGATAGAAGAAGAGCGCGCTGAGCATTAGGCAGGCTCGTACCCGGTTTTTGCCCGCACCAGAAAAGTCCCTCCCGGCCGGCGAGAGGCGATGTCCACTCTTTCGTGCATCCGCAGAGCCTCCCTCACCGGTACGGCGCGTCTAGCGCAAGGTTCTTGGCAATCTCCCGCTCCCAGCGATCCCCGTTCGCCAAGAGGCGTTCCTTGTCGTAGTAAAGCTCTTCCCGCGTTTCGGTGGCGAATTCGAAATTCGGTCCCTCCACAATCGCATCGACCGGACAGGCTTCCTGGCAATAGCCGCAATAGATGCATTTCACCATGTCGATGTCGTAGCGCGTGGCGCGCCTCGTGCCGTCATCGCGCCGCGGACCGGCCTCGATGGTGATGGCTTGAGCCGGGCAGATCGCTTCACAGAGCTTGCAGGCAATGCAGCGTTCCTCGCCGTTGGGATAACGGCGCAGCGCATGCTCGCCCCGGAAGCGCGGAGACAGCGGCCCCTTCTCGAAGGGGTAATTGAGGGTCGCCTTGGGCGCCACGAAATATTTCAGGGCGAGCCAGAACGCCGACAAAAACTCTAAAAGTAACAATGACTTAGCAGCCGAGGCCCAGCGCTTCACGCCTGCGCTCCTTTCAAGCTAGATGCTGCCAAAGCTGCAAGATCGCGGCCACGATCACCACCATGGCGAGCGACAACGGCAGAAACACCTTCCAGCCAAGCCGCATCAACTGATCGTAGCGATACCGGGGCACCATGGCTTTGACCATGGAGATCAGGAAGAACAGGAATGCGACTTTCAAGGCAAACCATAGCACGCCCGGAATCCAGGTGAAGGGGGCGACCGGAACCGGCGGCAGCCAGCCGCCGAGAAACAGCACCGTGCCGAGCGCGCACATCAGGACGATGGCGACATACTCGCCCAGCATGAACAGCATGTAGGGCGTGGACGAGTATTCGACCATGAACCCCGCCACCAGCTCCGACTCCGCTTCGAGCAGATCGAAGGGCGGCCGGTTAGTCTCGGCTAGAGCGGAAATAAAGAACACGACGAACATGGGCAGAAGCGGCAGCCAGTACCAGCCGAACAGGCCAAGCGCACTGTCTTGCGCCTCGACGATGGCGCTGAGATTAAGCGTGCCAGCGCACAGCAGCACGGTAATGATGACGAAGCCGATCGAAACTTCATAGGAGACCATTTGCGCCGCCGAACG
>CAZFYL010000232.1:0-2368 GCA_964523345.1 uncultured Methyloceanibacter sp. | reverse complement strand
AATACGATGTGATCAACCTGATCGAGATCGACTTTCGCCGCGTCGAGACAGTATCGGATGGCATGGTCTGGAAAGGCCGCATCGTGTTTCTTGCGGGTGAAGCGTTCTTCTTGAGCCGCGGCGACAATGCGGCCGTCTTCGACGAGCGCCGCCGCGCTGTCGTGATAGAACGCGGAGATACCGAGCAGCCGCATGGAACCCCGTCGCGCCTTGCTTAGAAAACGGTGTAGACGAAGGGCGCCACCGCCGACCCTTGAGCCAAAATCAGCAGCCCGCCGAAGAGCAGCAGCACAATGAGGATCGGTAGGAGCCACCACTTTTTGCGGGCTCCCAAATAGGCGAAAAATTCGCGGGCAAATGCCATCATCGTACCAAACCCTCTAACGCGGTCTTGTAACCCGTCCCGGCCATCTTTGGGAACCCATCAGAACTGGTTCGTCATGGACTTTTCGGTGTCGGTAAGTTCTTTCCGTTCAATCCAATAGGTTGAGCCCGCCTCGCGTCTTCGTCTGAGTGGATCGCGCCAAAGACGCATTATGGCGCCGGCAGGCACAAACACGATTGCGAACACGGCGAACATCACGATGGGGTTGACGATCCGGTGCAAAACCAGCCCAAGCCGAAACCAGAGGATATTCAGCGGCCTGAGCAAATACGGTGCGATCAAGCTCACCGCAGCAAGAATAGCAGCCACGCCGAGCGCCACCCACAATACGGTCTCGCTGTTACGCCACAGCACTGCAACAATGGCCGCCACAGCCGCGAACGTCAGACCAGTGGAGCGATCCGACGGCGGCTTGATTTCATCCCTTGCGAAGCTCTCGTGGAAATTGGTGCGCATCACCCGGTACCTTGTCTCGTCAACTCGACCTTGCGAAGCCTATGCCTCGTCATCACACTTTTGACCTCTCGACACCAGGGCTTAACAGGCTTCGCAGTGCCATGCGCGGGGAAACGACATAGTCCGGCAGAAGAGCCTCCAGACCCTTCATGTCGAATTCAGCATAGGCCTTGTGGGGAACGTGCTCGACGTTAACCCAGTAAGGGACCGAACCGCCAGGGCCACGCACGGCCGCATTCACAAGTGCCGCAACCGGAGCTGTCTCGCCCTCAAGGACCGCTTCGACGGTCGTCCCGTTTTTGCGGGCGACCCATCCGGTTAGACCGAACTCTTGGGCCTTGGACTTCAACCAGCGCGGATAGGCGAGCCCTACCCGTCCCCGTATCGTCAGCTTCAGGGACAAATTCGCAGCAGGCGTATCATTGACCTCAAGGCCTTCTTTCTCCGCGCTATAGAGAAGCAGCTTTCGCGCCACATTGCGGGGTGTCCCCCACACCGGGTACTGGCCGGTGCCAATTGCGCCATGCGCATTGAGTTCGATGAACGCAGCCGTTTGCTGGTCGAACGGTTTGGTATGATCTTCGAGCAAAAGATCCAGGCCGCAGAACCCGAGGCCGGGTATCGCCTCGACGGCACGAATTGCCGCCTCCGCGATAGAAGGATGCAATTCGTCGACCGCCTCGATGCTGTCGCCGCCCCGTGAAATGTTGTTGGAATTCGCAAGCTGAATCAGCTGACCCTTTGCCGGTACCGACTGTAACGTCAAGCCGGCTTGATCCAACTTGTACAACGCCGCATCGTCCACATTGATCAGCCGTCTTCGCAAATGAGGATTGAGTTGGCGGAGCTTGTTCTTATGCAGCAGCAAATCCAACACTGTGTGCAGACCATCGCCGACGACTGAGGCAGGCTCACGGTGTATCGCCGAGACAACCTGTGTTCCGACCACCACGATCCGATAGTCCTTCCCACGAACGTGTTGCTCTAGGATGAAGTCATCGAATCCAAGCTCGCTCTGCGCTAGGAGCTTGAACGCTGCATGCAGTTCCTTTTCATTCTTAATGTCGCTGACGACGCCAATTCCACGAAGGCCCGCGGCCGGCTTCAGCACAACCGGATAACCGAGATGCGCAGCGTAAGATGCCGCCTGGTCATAGTCCCCTCCGGGGAAGATGCGACCTCGTGGAACCGGTAAGCCGCATCGCCGGAGTCTAGCGCGCGTGGCGTCCTTATGAGAGCAGAGGGCAAGAGCCACCGCGCTCGAGACAGGAGAGCGGCTCCACTTGAAATTCAGCCTTTTTCCTTTTCCGTCGCGGGCGATGAACGAGCCGCTTGGAAGTCGCAGCACTGAGAGCCCGAAGGCAAGCGCTTCCCTCTCAAGAAGGTGACCCTTGGTCGCATCCTTGGGATGAAATCGCAGGAACGCCGCGTCAGAAAAAATGTTCGCTTCCATTCCGTGCAGGGACGGTAACGGGGGTTCCGGAAAGCAACAGCTGTATTGGATGTAATTTGACCAGTGCTCCGGGT
>CAZFYL010000231.1:0-2395 GCA_964523345.1 uncultured Methyloceanibacter sp. | reverse complement strand
ATACCTGGCTAGCGGCTGGTTCCCGTCGGTGACGCCGGGAACCAAGTTCGTGACCCTCGGCGGCATGATCGCCGCCGATGTCCACGGCAAGAACCACCATAAGGTTGGGTCCTTTGGACAATTCGTCGATTGGATCGAGGTGATGGGGCCGGATGGCGAGGTTCGGCACTGCTCTCGCGACGATAATCAAGATCTTTTCGACTGGACCATTGGCGGTATGGGGCTGACCGGCGTCATCCTCCGGGCGGCGTTCCGGCTCCAGAAGGTGGAGACCGGCTGGATCAAGCAGACCTTGATTCCGGTCGCAGACCTTGCCGCGGCGATGGATGCATTCGAGCAGCATCAGGACGCGACCTACTCCGTTGCCTGGATCGATTGTCTCGCCACCGGTCCGGCCTTGGGGCGATCCCTGGTGACGCTTGGCGAACACGCCAGACGCACCGACCTGCCCCCCAATCGGCAAAGGGCACCTTTCGATATCCCCACGAAACGTAAGCTGACGGTGCCGTTCGATGCGCCGGGCTTCGTGCTCAACCGGTTCACTGCGCGCCTGTTTAACGTGGTGTATTACCGCAACCGCGCGAGAAAAGCAGGAACCACCCTGGTCGACTGGGACAGCTATTTCTATCCGCTCGATGCTATTTTGGACTGGAACCGGATCTACGGCAGGAAAGGCTTCGCGCAGTACCAATGCGTTTTGCCGCTGAGCAGTTCGGCCGCGGGTCTCGAGGCTCTGCTGAAGTGGATCTCGCGCGCCGGCCAAGGCTGCTTCCTCGCGGTCCTCAAGCGCTTTGGCGCGCAGGAAAGCCTGTTCTCTTTCCCTATGGAGGGCTACACCCTGGCGCTGGACTTTCCCGTGACGAAGACGTGGCTGGCGCTGATGGATGAACTCGACCGGATCGTCATCGATCACGGCGGAAGGCTCTACCTTGCCAAGGACAGCCGGATGAGCGCCGCGACCCTGCGCCGGACCGACGCGCGAGCCGAGGCCTTCGCCGAGATGCGGATAGATTCCGCGGCCCGCCCCACCTTCATGTCTCAGCAGGCGGAGCGGCTCAAGCTCTAACGTTCTGGTGTGTGCCTAGGACTTCTGCATGGAGCCCTTGATGTAATCTTTGACGATGCCGAATATTCCCCGGGAAAGGAGGCCATCGAAGGCGTCGATCACGGTGTCGATTTGCTCCCGCGTCACGATCAGAGGCGGTTCCAGGCGGATGACGTTGCGATTGTATTCGGTGAAGGCGACCAGCACACCGTAGTCGCGCAGCAACAGCGCGCCGGCGAAGCCACACAAACTGCCCTTGAGCTTGTCGTCCAGGACCGAGATAATTTGGCGCAAGCCTATCGGCATGGTCTGGGAAAAATCCTCGAACTCGACGCCGATCATCAGGCCCAGGCCGCGCACGTCCTTGATCAGGCCGGGGTATTTTTCCTGCAGTCCGCGCAAGCGCTCAAGCAAATAGCTGCCCTGCTTGTGGGCGTTCTCCATCAACCGCTCGTCGTAGAGGATGTTTAGGCCCTCAATGGCCGTAATGCAGGCCTCGCCGATCCCGCCGAAGGTGGCGGGACCGTGGATCATCGCCGTCTTTGGCGTGCCGTAAGCCTTTATGTAGACCGGCGTCCGGGAGATCGTCGCGGCCATCGCCGTCTTTCCGGCGCCCAAGGATTTGGCGAGCGTGACGATGTCGGGCACCACGTCCTCGTGCTCGAAGGCAAAGAATCGACCGGTTCGACCCATGCCGCATTGCACCTCGTCGGCGATCCACAACACATCATGCTTGTCGCAGATCCGGCGCACTTCTCGCCAATAGCCTTTGGGTGCTGCGACGATTCCGGCGCCGCCCTGGATGGTCTCGAGGATCACCGTGCCGATCGACCGATCGGCGCTGAGCGCGGCATCAAGCGCCGCGGCATCGCCGAACGGGACGCGCGTCCGGTTGTTGAGCAGTTTGAAGGTGGACTGGTATAAATCGGAATCGGTTACCGATAGTGCGCCGCGGGTCTTGCCGTGGAACGATTGTTCGGCGTAGGCAATGCCTGCACGGTCCTTGCCCTGGACCTTTTCGGCGAGCTTGAGCGCCGCTTCAACTGCCTCTGATCCTGACGAGCCCAGGAACACCATGTCGAGATCGGCGGGTGCAATCTCGGCCAGGTTATGGGCCAAGGCAGCCGCGTATTGCGACATGAAGGCCATAGCGATTTCGTGGCGGTTCTCTTCCTGGAACCGCTTGCGGGCGGCCAGTACGCGGGGATGGTTGTGGCCGTAGCCCACCGAGCCAAAGCCGCCGAAGAAATCGAGGATCCTGCGCCCCGTCTTGTCGGTGTAATACATGCCCTGGGCGCTATCGATCAGAACTTCATGGAAGCCCAGGAGCTTCATGAAGTGATACTGGCC
>CAZFYL010000230.1:0-2415 GCA_964523345.1 uncultured Methyloceanibacter sp. | reverse complement strand
CCCGTGCCTGAAGCAGGATGTCGCTTCTCGATTGCGGTAGCCGGTCTCGCATGAAGTCGTTCTATCAGCGCCCGATAGGCGCAGCAAAAAGGACCGCAGCCGGGTGCTGCTGGGTTACGCGCCGGTCAAAACCAGCAAAGGCCGCCAAGTGCGCACAACCCACTGATCCCATGATACTTTCACCTCCAGTTAAGCGCACGGCGTCTAGGAGTCAAAAAAACGCCCTGCAACGGGGTAAAGACAAGCAATTCATGGCGAAAAAGCGCAACGGGGATGCAACGTGTTTTTGCGATATCTGAGTACCGCCGGGTTGCTGAGCGCGTTGATGGTCGGAGCTCGACCCCTGCTCACCGATTACCATTTGCGGCATGCCTTCATCTCGCAGTGGCCTTTGGCCCTTCGCGCCGCCGACTCAAGTTATCTTTCAAATGACCCCTATATCTGCGAAATGCAGGTCCTCTCGGTGCGTACCTTGCCTGCATACATCAATGCGGCCCTCGCCTCTTTGATAGGCTTCGACGGCGCTATTCTGACCCAACATCTCTTGGCCCTGTCCGCCGTTGCCTGGGCGGCCTGGATTGTTGCCCGGCGCGCCTTCGGCGCGAGCGAACTGGCAGCGCTTTTTGCCGTCATGCTGGTGCTGTTCGCAAGACCCGGTTTCTTCGGCAACGGTCTTGAGGCATCCGATAGCGCTGTGGGTCTGCCACGCGAAATGGCCAAGGCGTTTTCTCTGCTTACGCTCGCATTTTGGCTAACCCGGCGATGGACGCCCATGGCCTTCGCTTTTCTTGGCGCCGCTGTTTTCCAAGGTGCTTATGCCGTCGGATTGGGCTTGGTCCTATGCGCTGCACATTTTGCATCGGTTCCAGCGAGGGTTTCTCCGTTGACCCGCATAGCGCTCGCCCTTGCCGTAATTGTTGTCAGCCTTGCGGCCGTGGCGCTGTTGGAGCGCCTCGTGATTGGGCCCGCCGACGACCTCGTCCGGATCATTGCCGAATTTCGAAATCCACATCACCTGCTTTGGTCGCACATGAGTGCGGAACAGTACTTGCGCATTTTTCTGATTGCCGGCGCCGCGCTGTTTCTACTCGTTACGCTCGGCGGTAGCGGAAATCGAGCGCTTCTTGTTTGTGCCGGGGTTATGGCTCTGAGCTTCACTGTTTTCATGCTCGTGGACCCGTTCGCGACACGACTCGGAATGGGTCTGCAAGGCGGCCGGCTGTTGTTCATTCTTCCGTTTTTTGCCATCGCCGCCGGTGTCACGGTATTCGACCGATTTCTTCTTGGCCGGTATCCCGATCTTTATTCACGCATCCAGAAAGCCGCCCAAGCAGCTGGCTCCAGCCTCGCGACCAAGCTCGTTGCCTTGGTTGCGGTTGTTGGCGCCGCCGTCATCCTGTTTGCCCCATTCTTGTCGGTGTCGGCCAATCGGCTTGCCAAGCAAGCAGGCTACGCCCCGCGAGATCTTTTGGGCAGAAACTCTGGGTCGAGGGACAAGAGAGCCATTGCGAGGGCGATGCGCGCCTTGCCGGCCGACGCTTTGGTGCTTGCGCCGCCTCATTTCGGGCCGCTCCGATTCATCGCTGAGCGGGCGCTTTACGTTGACTTTCAAGCATGGAGTTTCCCCGCGCCTCGCGCATGGGCGGCACGCATGGAGAAAGCCTATGGGCCTCTCGAACGTCCGGGCGGTTCTAATTGGCAGCCTCGCGCGATCGCTGCCTGGGCGAACACACCCTGTCCTGAGCTGCTTGCGCGCGCCGCGCGCCTCGGAGCAACTCATGTCGTCGTCATGAACCTTGGAGAAGGGTGTCCGGCACCGGTGTTCTCACGCGGCCGGTACAGTGTTCTTTCGACGGGACAGCCGGGTGTCCGATCATGCACGCCGCAATAGCAGCCCCGCCCGCGCTACATGCGCCAAGCAGATCATTCCACGGGCACCTTCACCTCTTGCTTCGGGTGGATCAGGTCAGGATCGTGGATACTCTCGCGGTTGTCCTCGTAAATCGCCGGGTAGCGTAGACCGCTGCCGAAATACCGCTTGGCAATGGCCCACAACGTATCGCCGCGCTTGACGGTATAAATATCTTTTGCCCGTTGGCCGTGGTCGGCTTTCACCTGCGCCGATGCCGTCGATTCCGCGGCTGCCACTTGGGGCGGCTTCGGTACCAGTCGCTCGATCGCAACCATGGCCTGGGCCGAGGGCTCGCCCGTCGCCGCGTTGATTTGTTCTGCGCGGAAATTGTGCTCCCCGGTGCCGAGCGTCTTTTCTGCAACGACGCTCCAGATGCCGGCCCGGTCGGCACGCACCGTCGTGAGGAGCTTACCGTCATGATAAATCTTTATGGTCGCCCCGGGATCGCTCGTGCCGGTCATTGACACGCTGCCGGCCGACGATCCGGTGACTTCGTAGTCGAC
>CAZFYL010000229.1:0-2442 GCA_964523345.1 uncultured Methyloceanibacter sp. | reverse complement strand
TCGACCGCGGCGAGGCGGTGTCTCTGCTCGAGATCGAAATCGAGATCCCGAACGAGGCTAAGCAAAAGGCCTGCGCTTAAGCGGCATTTGCGTCCTGCCGGTGCGCCGGCGACAAGAACGGCGCGGGTGGCCCGCGTTGGCTGTTTTCGACCGCAGCCGATTAGGGGCCGCCCCACAGCCGCCTTTGACCCAGAGTGACCGCCGTCCCCCTGCTGCATCGATGGCATTTAAAGGGACCAATCCCCATATTCATATAAGAATTCTCAATCGGGGAACTCGATTGACCGATCGGGTCTGCCGCCTTGATCGGCCGGGGGTTTGAGGCGTGTAGTGGCGAAGCCGGCACGCCATAAGACGCGAAAAAGGGCGCGCCAGCCGGCTTAAGGAAACGCGGGACGAGGGCCGAACGCGTAAGGAAACGCTGAAGCCTCGGTCCGGCAACACTGGCGGCATGTGACAGCAGCCGTTGATCACCGCTTCTGGGCGCTGGCGGGTATCCCTGGCGCGCGAGTTCATGTCGCTCCGAAAGGAGTACTGACATGGCAAAGGTTCTTTGCGTTCTCTACGACGATCCCGTGACCGGCTATCCGCCGAATTATGCACGGGACTCGATTCCGAAGATCGACCACTATCCGGACGGCACGACCACGCCGACCCCGAGCGGGATCGATTTCAAGCCCGGAGAGCTGCTCGGCAGCGTCTCCGGCGAACTCGGACTTCGCAAGTTTCTCGAGGATGCCGGCCACGAATTCGTGGTGACCTCCGACAAGGACGGCCCGGATTCCGAGTTCGAGAAAGAGCTGGTCGACGCCGACGTGGTGATTTCCCAGCCGTTCTGGCCGGCCTATCTGACCAAGGAGCGGATCGCCAAGGCCAAGAAACTGAAACTCGCGATCACCGCGGGCATCGGCTCGGACCATGTCGATTTGCAGGCGGCGATCGACAAAGGCATCACCGTGGCCGAGGTGACGTTTTGCAACTCGATCAGCGTGGCCGAGCATGTGGTCATGATGATCCTGTCGCTCGTGCGCAATTACATCCCCTCCTATCAATGGGTGATCAAAGGCGGGTGGAACATCGCCGACTGCGTGGAACGCGCCTATGACCTCGAAGGCATGCATGTCGGCACGGTCGGTGCCGGCCGCATCGGTCTAGCGGTGCTGAAACGGCTGAAACCGTTCGACGTCAAACTGCATTACACCGACAAGCACCGCCTGCCGGAGAAAGTCGAGAAGGAGCTCGGCTTGACGTATCACCCTGACGCCGAATCGCTGGTCAAGGTGTGCGACGTGGTGACCGTCAACGCACCACTCCATCCAGGCACCGAGCATATGTTCAACGACAAGCTCATCGGCAAGATGAAGCGCGGCAGCTATCTCGTGAACACCGCGCGCGGCAAAATCGCCGACCGCGACGCGATCGTACGTGCGCTCGAAAGCGGCCAACTCGCGGGCTATGCCGGCGATGTGTGGTTCCCGCAGCCCGCCCCGCGCGATCATCCCTGGCGGACCATGCCCCATCACGGCATGACCCCGCACGTCTCGGGCACGAGCTTGTCGGCCCAGGCGCGCTACGCCGCCGGTACCCGCGAAATCCTGGAAGATTTCTTTGCCGGCAAGAAGCTGCGCGAGGAGTATCTCATCGTCCAGGGCGGCAAGCTGGCAGGTGCCGGCGCGCACGCCTACACGGCGGGCGACGCCACCAAAGGCTCAGAGGAAGCGGCCAAGTTCAAGAAGGCCGGATAGCCGAGATCGCGGGCAACGCGGCTCGGCTAAGAGAACGGCCCTGCCGTTGGGGAGAGCAACAGCAGGGCCGAGTCTGGGGGCGCTAGGGTCAGTTCGTGTCGGGGGAGAGCATGGCGCCCTTTTGCACCGAGCGCGTGCCGTCCCAGTCGATGTGATACTTGTCTTCAGCGGTGAAATAGCCGGAATAGTTTCCTTTGCCTTGGGTGCCGGCAAGGGCTCCGGTTGCGCTGTCAATTGCATACGTGCCTTGCATCGTCGTGTTCGGCTTGCCGTCTTTCAGCGTGGTCGTGACGTTGCCGTGGAACTTGACGATGAGCTGGTCGGACCCTTTGGCAAAGATCACGTAGCCTTGCTGCGGCCCGTTGCCCTGGCGCAGATCGGCGGTCTCGCGTTCGGTCACCGAAAAGCCGTCCAATGGTCCGCCGGGGCTGACAGCGGTGCCGGTGGCCTCAATCAACATCAAGACATGGCCGTCTTGATCCGGGATCGGCTGCATATCCCGCTTCGTGTACGTAGCGTCATAGCCGCCGGCATCCTTGACGCTTTCGGCCAGGGTGCTTGTGGACGCGAATCCGACCGCGGCGATGGCCGACAGAGCCACAAAGATATGTGCGAGTTTCCCAAACATGGCATTCACCTCTCGTGTTCCCGGTCCGCAACAGGACCGGGCGCTTGGCTAAAGCCCACCGGAGTGGAC
>CAZFYL010000228.1:1328-2460 GCA_964523345.1 uncultured Methyloceanibacter sp. | reverse complement strand
AGCGAGCCGATCCCGTAGCTCGCGGCCGTCCGCACCCACGGCACTTTGAGATCAACCAGCCGGTCGGCGATCGTCTTCAGTGCAATCACGGCGAACACGAACAGAAGCTGGCCGGCTTCGACGCCGAGATTGAAGCTGAGAAGCGCAAGCGGCACGTCGGATTGCGGCAAGCCGATCTCCCGCAACGCCCCGCCAAATCCGAGCCCGTGCAAGAGCCCGAAGGCGAAGGCGATGATCCACGGCGCTTGGCTGGCAAGATCCTTCTCGTGCCGGTCTTGTCTGACGATCTCCGCCGCCACGAAGGCGATGCTGAGCGCAATGACCGCCTCGACCGGCGCCTGCGGAATCCTCGTCAATTCGAGCGCGGCGAGAGCGAGCGTGATGCTATGCGCCACGGTAAAGGCGGTGATGACCTTGACCAGCGTCCAGACATTGCGCACGAGCAGCAGCAGAGCCAGCACGAACAGGAGATGATCGATGCCCAGCAAAATGTGCTCGACGCCGAGCAGAAAATAGGTGCGTGCCGTGTCGCGCCAGGTCGGAGCGGCGGCGACCGTGAAATAGGGCTGGTCCGGCGTGAGCCTCGCCGCCTGGATCGATCCGCCGGACAACGCCACGCGGGCGACGACGTCGGTGAACGTTCCGGCAAGACCGTCGACCGAAACCTGCTTGCCGGCCAAACCGCCGGGACATGTCATGCTCATGGATTCGAGAAAGGCATAACCTGCGCGTTCGGTGCGGGTGGGCCCGGTCGTCGTGCATTCGGCGGGAAGGCGCACGTAAAGTCCAAGACGCATGTCGCCGCGCGCGGGAACCTTGAAGCGGATATCGTAACTGGCGGGGCCGGCTTCCCGGATCTCCAGAAACCCCGGGCGCAGCTCGTGGGCAAGCGCAGCTCCGTGCAGTGCCAGCAGGAATCCCAAGGCGGCAAGGAGGCGCGTCACGGAACCGATCCGGTCTGTTTTGTGGCGCCGTCGAATGTGGGCAGCACCACGTCATATTTGGCGCGCAGGCCCTTGAAGACCTCGTCTTGGAATTGCTCGCGCTTCCATGTCCGCCATTTTTGCTCGACGGCGTCGCGGATGTCGGCAAGCGGCGGGTCGCGTCCGTCGACGCGCTCGGTCACGCGCAC
>CAZFYL010000228.1:0-1228 GCA_964523345.1 uncultured Methyloceanibacter sp. | reverse complement strand
TTTACCCTGCCGGCGTATACCAGATCGGCGACGTATAGGCACGCTCCTGGGTGGTCATTGGCACCTCGTCGGTCATGTCGATATCGAACCGCTTCGCCTCATAGGCCGTCCAGCGCGGCGTGGGGATCTCGATGACGCGGGCGTAATAGAAGGCGCGCTCGTTTGGATCGAAATCCGGATCTTCCCACACCGCGATCAGCTCGGGCTCGCCGATCGAGTTGCTCCAAGTCGCATTCTCGACGTCCACGGTGTTGCCGACCGGAGGGATTTTGCCGTCGCCGGTGGGTCTGCGGCCGTCGCTCCAGACGACATCGTAGACTTTCTCCTCTGTCTTCCCGTCCTCGTTCAGCCAGCCTTTGACGATCTGGATGCGGTCGAGATTGCCGCTATAGGGGTCCTTGGCGGCGGCAACAAGGAAGGTGGGCGATTTGCCGTCAGGCGCGGCGCTAAGGTCGCCGCCCATGGGAACGCCCTTGGCGTAACCGGCAGTGGCCGGAAGCCGCGTCTTGGCGTCTTCGTCAGTAAAGTCGAAGCCTCCGAAGAAGCGCACGGTCATGCGCGGGCCCGTGGTGGCGTAGGTCTCCTTGCGTTTCATCGCATCGAAGATCGCTTCGCGCGTATTTTCCGTAGCCCAGACCCCGGCATAGCCGCTGGCGGCCTGTTGCCAGCCCTTGATGGTGAACTTGGGATCGGGAGCCTCAATGACCACGTGCTCCCAGCGATGGGGCTCGGGCTCGACACCGGAATGCTTGCCGAAGAAGTTCTCCTCCTCGACCGCGGTCATTGACGTATGGGAGTCCGTCGAGCCCACCATGCCGAACTTGAAGGGATTGACACCGAGCTCTTTCTCCAGCAGCAGGCCGTTCTTAAGGGCCTGGCGGGCGTACTCCCATTGCAGCATGTCGGGGGTCTTGGCTTCGGTGCCGTTGAGGTTGGACTTGTCCCAGGTCTCGTAGTCGGCGAACTCGTCATTCGGCGAAAGTAATGGATGGGCTTCGCCGTCGCCTTTGATCTGGGTGACCTCGACCAGGGGCTCGTAATGAATGCGCATCGCGGCGAGATCCTTGGTCAGCGGTTTGCCGTCGAAGGTCTCGACCGTAAACATCCGTCCGTTCGACAAATTGCCGTTATGCGGAATAGCCAACAATTCGGCGCCGGTCTTGTCCTCGACCGCGGCAAGATGCTTCCACAGATCCTCGGGGTTCTTGCTGTCATATTGCGAGAACGG
>CAZFYL010000227.1:0-2473 GCA_964523345.1 uncultured Methyloceanibacter sp. | reverse complement strand
CATAGCCAACGGGTTTACAGCCCGTCCCCTTTAGCCACTCGGGCACCCCTCCTTGTGCGAAGATGGATTGACTGGTGAATTGTGACCAAGCAAAAACGCCCCGCCGTCGGCCGGCAGGGTCCGCCATTTGAATGGTTTATGGGAAGCGCCTCGGGCGCTGTCAACCAAAAATCAGGGGTTTCGGGCGAATTTCGTATCCCGACCCCGGGATTTCCAACCCGGGCCCCAGGTGAGCGAGACGTCATGGCTTCGATGAGGCGGCAAAAATCACGCCCCGGTAAAGCTGCCAAGCCTCGCGGGCGGGGACGGTCCAAAGAGGCACGCGCGCCCGACGGCGCCGAGCAAACCAGATTATTCGGGCTCCATACCGCCGAAGCGGCCCTGGCAAATCCGCGGCGGACCATCGTGAGGGCCTTCGCCACCGAGAACGCCGCTCATAGGCTCCGCCCGCTCCTTGCCAAACGGGGGCTTGTGCCCGAGCGCGCCAGCCCCAAGGAGCTGGACCGGATGTTGGGGGCCGACGCGGTCCATCAGGGAATCGTCCTGGATGTCGAGCCCCTGCCCCCGCTCGCCCTCGACCAAGTCGAGACCGGTGGGCTCCTGCTCGTGCTCGATCAGGTGACCGACCCGCAGAATGTCGGCGCCGCCTTGCGCTCCGCCGCAGCCTTCGGCGCATCGGGCCTGATCCTGACCGAGCGCCATAGTCCGCCGCTGACCGGCGCGCTGGCCAAAGCCGCAAGCGGCGCCCTCGATATCGTGCCGGTCATCCTCGTTAAGAACCTGGCGCAAACCCTGGCGGAACTTGGAGGACGTGGCTTTCTCAGAGTCGGTCTCGCCGAAGACGCGGAGATGGCTCTGGAAAAAGTGACACTCACGCGCCCTCTTGCGCTTGTGCTGGGCGCGGAAGGCAAAGGCTTGCGGCGCCTTACGCGGGAGCGCTGCGACCTTATCTGCCGCATCTCGACGCAAAGCGCGCTTGCCAGCCTAAACGTATCGAATGCAGCCGCCGTCGCGCTGCACTGGGCGAACCGCAACGCACGCTAACGCACGTCGCATTGTCAGAATTCTTGCGTGACCTATTTGACGGGCCGCTCGCCGCCGCCTCGATACGGCTCGAGATAATGGAAATAGGGCATGCAGCGGGGATGGCCGTGGAGAGCCGTCGTATAGGGCCGGTAGAACCACCAATGGGTCCGCTCATAGCAGTAGAAGGAGCGCTTTTTCCGGGAATGCACCACAGGGAGCGGCCCGGACGCAGCGGCAGCCTCTAACTCGAGCGCGGTGAGCGCTTGCGGGGCCGCAGCTTTTGCCGGCAATGTAGCGATGAGAAGGCAGATTGCGGCGGCGAAGCTCAGCCTAGCGTTAACCATGCTCATCCCCCTTGAGCGCCCCTTGAGCGATCCATCGAAAGTCTAAGAGCCGTCCCCTGTGAAGGCAAGCTTTCCAAGGCCAGCCTTCGGCAACCATGAACTGTCATAGAGCGCATTGCCCCCGTGACAGCCCTTGACAGCGACCGCCTCTGCCCGGTCAAGTCGAGGGGCCGGGCTATTCTCGCGATTGGAGCAATCCATTGACGCGCGCTTCGCCCGCAAAGGAATGGCCTATGTTCCCCTGTTGAGAAGGAGCGTCCCCATGTCACCAGCCGACAGCAATCGCACCCGCGATACCGAAGAACTTGCCGCGCAGATCGATGCCATTCGCAACGACATCCAGAATCTGACCTCGACCGTCGGCCGCGTCGCGGGCAAGCAGCTCAACCGGGCACAAGACAAGGCGCTTGAGACCGCAAGCGATGCCGAGGACGCGATCAGGCGGAACCCGCTTCAGGCCGTTGCCATTGCCGCCGGTCTCGGTCTTCTGCTTGGCATCCTAACCCGCCGTTAGGTCCATGCTCCGCTCGGTGCTCGCGCTCTTCTCCACGCTCCAGGTCGGCGCGCGCATCCGCGAGTCGATCGAGCGCTCGCTTCGGCAGGCGGCTCTCATTGCCGTCGCCGTGGTTCTGTTGCTCGGAGCCGCTTGCTTCGGCCTGTTCGCAGGCTATCAGGCACTGGTTCTCTCTTACGGTTTCACCCCGCCCGAGGCCGCAGGCATCATCGCCGCGGCACTTGCCGCGCTCGCCTTAATCGTCGTGATCGTCTTTCTTATTGTGACGCGGAAGCGGGCAGCACCCGTGCCAGGACCGATCGAGGCGGTTGGCGAAGGTGCGGGCCTGCTCGATCAGAGCGTCAACAAGGCGATGCAGCAGGTCAATCCGGTGACGTTGCTCGCCATCGCCTTCATTGCCGGACTTCTCGTGAGCCGCCGCAAATAGCGCCAGGCGAGATCGCTCTCCTCGCGGGGAGAGTGGAAATGCGTCCCCAACGGGTCTAAGACTTCCGAACGCGCGCGGACGCTCGCAAAAGCCGGCTTAGCTCAGCAGGTAGAGCGGCTGATTTGTAATCAGTAGGTCGGGGGTTCGAATCCTCCAGCCGGC
>CAZFYL010000226.1:0-2534 GCA_964523345.1 uncultured Methyloceanibacter sp. | reverse complement strand
GCCGGCAAGCCAACTGCCCAAGGACCTCGACTTGAAGCAAACGGCCCTGCTTCTCGATGTCGATGGAACCTTGCTCGACATTGCCGCAACACCCGATGGCGTCGTTGTGCCGTCTGGCTTGCGGTCCTCCCTGGCCACACTGCTTCGCCTTTGTAACGGGGCGCTGGCGCTCGTCAGTGGGCGGCCGATAACCCAACTCGACGAATTCTTTGCCCCGGTCCAAACGCCGGCGATCGGAAGCCACGGTGCTGAGATCCGGTTGGCCCCTCAGGACCCTATCCTCGGGCGCGTTCAGGAACCGATGAGCGAGAGTTTACGGCACACGCTCCATCGGCTTGCGGCGGCCGACCCTCGTCTCATCGTCGAAGACAAGGGCTATTCGATCGCCGTGCATTGGCGCCTTGCGCCCGAGAAAGAAGACCTCGTCAGGAAGCAGGTCGCTGAAGCCGTGCGGCAGTCTGGCGACGGCGAGTTGGAGATCTTGGGCGGAAAGTCTGTCTCGGAAGTCAAGTCGCGGCAAGTGAACAAAGGGCTGGCGGTAACCCAACTCATGGCGGAACCGCCCTTTGCCGGACGACGTCCGCTTTTCTTAGGCGACGACATAACCGACGAGTCGGTTTTTGCCGTGCTGCCAAATTTTGACGGGGCCGGATACTCGGTCGGCAAACCGATCAAAGGCGCACGTGGAATAATAAAGTCTCCGCACGATGTTCGCGCTTGGCTCGCATCGCTCGCCGCTCACGGCGGCGAAACACTGTGAGCGGTCCTGGACTCCATCACGCTGCAAACGTCACCCATTTTTTCGCCAGAAAGCGCTTACGGGCCAAGCATGTCACGTCTTAGACTTATTAATATGGTTCTGATATAAGGGTCTGATACCCTATATATATAAGTCAGATATCGCTGGCTTAGCGGCTGATCCAATTTGGTAGCTGGACGCCAAGAAGCCGCGAGCGGGTTTCGAGCCTCTAGGGGTACCGAGACCGGTACAGGCTTTGGCCGAGGACACATCCATATGACACGCGCTGAAAGGGGATTTGCCCCCAAAACCTGCTCCGCTGTAGGACCTCTCGCGCGTGCTATGCTTCGGTCATCGGCCTGGGAGGATTTGCGTTGGCGCGGCTAGTTCTCGTTTCCAACCGCGTTTCCGTGCCGCGCGAAGGTACACAGCGCGCGGGCGGTCTCGAGGCCGCACTCAAGCCGATCCTCGATGAAACCCAGTGCGTTTGGTTAGGCTGGAGCGGCAAGGTCGTCAAGGACGGCGCGGTCAGGACGCAAACGGCTCAACATGCCAATGCAACCTATGTCACGACCGATCTGGCAGAGGCCGACTACGAAGAATATTACAACGGGTTCGCTAACCGCGTTTTGTGGCCGGTTCTGCATTACCGCATCGATCTGACCGAGTTCACGCGTCGCGACCTCACCGGCTATTTCCGCGTCAACCGCCACTTTGCCAATGAACTGTCGAAAATTCTGCGCCCCGACGATCTTGTCTGGGTGCACGACTATCATTTGATCCCCATTGCCGATGAGCTGCGCCAGCGCGGTCACAAAAACTTGGTGGGTTTCTTCCTTCATACGCCATTTCCGGCGCCTGAGGTCGTAACCGTGCTGCCGAATCACGAGCGCCTGCTTCCCATGCTCCTGCAATACGACCTGGTCGGCGTTCAAACGGAAACGGATGCCGGGAACTTGGCGCGCTATCTCATCGCCGAGTGCCCGGATTCCAGCCAAGGCGTAATCGAGGCGGCGGACGGTCAGTTCATTTTCAAGTCCGGCTCGCGCCAGACTCAGATCGGCAGTTTTCCTGTCGGGATCGATACCGCCGAGTTCGAGGGCATCGCGCGACGAGCGGTGAAATCGCCATTCGTGCGCGAAATGACCGAGAGTCTGGACGGCGGTGCACTCCTTATTGGCGTCGATCGCCTCGACTACTCCAAGGGGCTCGTCCAGCGAATGGACGCCGTGGAGCGATTCTTCGATACGCATCCCGGCTGGCGAGGCAAAGTCACCTACCTACAGATCACGCCTAGGAGCCGGTCTGAAATTCCCGAATACTCCGAGCTCGAAAATGACGTCGGCGCGGCAGCCGGACATATTAATGGCAAGTATGGCGAGGTTTCGTGGACGCCCATTCGGTACATCAATCGCACTTACAGCCGATCGCGGCTGGCTGGACTTTATCGGGCGGCGCAGGCCGCGCTCGTCACGCCCTTGCGCGATGGTATGAACCTCGTTGCCAAGGAGTATGTGGCAGCCCAGGACTCTGAGAATCCCGGTGTGCTCATCCTTTCGCGATTCGCCGGCGCGGTGGCGGAATGCAAGGGAGCACTGGCGGTCAATCCTTACGATCCCGAGTCGGTGGCAAGCGCCATAGCCAGGGCGCTGGCGATGCCTTTGGCGGAGCGGCGTGAGCGTCATGAAGCGAGCTTGACGCGCCTCACCCGCAATAGCGGCGCGGATTGGAGTACGCGCTTCCTGCAAGCGCTTCGCCGATGCCCCAAGCCGCTAGAGGCTCCTGGCAAGGCGAC
>CAZFYL010000225.1:0-2566 GCA_964523345.1 uncultured Methyloceanibacter sp. | reverse complement strand
TCCGCCTCGGTTTCAAGGAGGAAGCCGAGCAATTCATGCAGTTTCTCACCTTCCTCTGCAAGGAACCGGGACCGGGTGGCACGCTGCAGATCATGTACGGCATCGACGGCCGCAAAGACCTCACCGAAGAGACGCTCGATCATCTCGACGGCTATATGGGTTCGAAGCCGGTTCGAATCGGCAATGGCGCTTTCAATCAACTGCAACTCGATATTTACGGAGAACTGCTCGACGCGGCCTATCTTTACAACAAGCATGGGGCGCCGATTTCCTACGATCTTTGGACATCGTTGAGAGCGATGGCCGATTGGGTTTGCGACAACTGGCAGCGCTCGGATGAGGGCGTTTGGGAAGTCAGGGGCGGTCAGCAGCAATTCGTCTATTCCAAGCTGATGTGCTGGGTGGCGCTGGACCGTGCCATTCGCCTGGCGGACAAACGGTCCTTTCCGTCTTCGCGTGAGCGGTGGCTGAGGATCCGCGACGAAATCTACGAGGACATCATCCGCAACGGCTGGAACCAGAATCGGCGGGCTTTCGTCCAATATTACGGCAGCGACTCGCTCGACGCCGCCAATCTGATGTTGCCGCTGACCTTCTTTCTGTCACCGACCGATCCACTGATGCTGAGCACGCTCGATGCCACGCTGCTCCCGCCCGACAGGGGCGGTCTGACCTCGAACAGCCTGGTCTACCGCTACAACATCGCGGAGTCGGCTGACGGCCTGACCGGCGAAGAAGGGACGTTCAACATATGCACGTTCTGGCTGGTCGAAGCCCTGACCAGGGCCGGCCAGCACGATCCGAAGCGGCTTGAAACGGCGCAGCTCATGTTCGAGCGCATGCTCGGCTTTTCCAATCACGTCGGCCTTTATGCCGAAGAAACCGGTCATAGCGGTGAGGCGCTTGGCAATTTCCCGCAAGCCTTCACCCATCTGGCGTTGATTAGCGCGGCCTATAATCTCGACCGGGCCTTGGGCCCTGACGCCTAACCGATGCCGCCCAGACGGTCGCGTCGCGGGAGACGATCCCATGCCTGACAAGCCTGCACAGCACTATCCACCGGTGGTCATGCCGTCCTTGGAGCAACAAATCGTGCTCAAAGGGCAGAAAGCCTTGGTGACCGGTGCAAGCTCCGGAATCGGCAAGCAAGTCGCAATCGCGCTGGGACATGCCGGGGCCGATGTGGTGGTCAACTACGTGACCGGCGAGGAGAAAGCCCAGGAGGCCGTTCAGGAAATCAAGCGCCGCTGTGGCGTCGAAGCCATGGCGATCCAAGCCGACGTCTCAAACGAGGACCAGGTCAAGGCAATGATCGAGACGATGTGCCGCGAGTTCGGCACCATCGATATTCTGGTCAACAATGCCGGCCTGCAACAGGACGCTCCTTTCGAGGAGATGACTCTTGCCCAATGGAACAAAGTCATCGGGGTCAACCTGACGGGTCAGTTCCTGTGCGCCAGGGAAGCGGTTCGTGAATTCAAGCGGCGCGGTGTGGTCGCCGACATTTCATGCGCTGCCGGCAAGATCATATGCATGAGTTCCGTGCACGAAGTCATCCCCTGGGCCGGTCATGTCAACTATGCGGCGTCGAAGGGCGGCGTGATGCTGATGATGAAGTCCATCGCTCAGGAAGTGGCGCCGTGGCGAATCCGCGTCAACGCGATCGCGCCTGGCGCTATTCGCACGCCGATCAATATGCAGGCCTGGGAGACGCCCGAAGCCTATGCCGAGCTGATGAAGCTGATTCCCTACAAGCGTATCGGCGAACCGGAGGACATCGGACGCGCCGCCGTGTGGCTCGCGTCCGACTATTCGGATTACGTCACCGGGACCAGCCTTTACGTCGATGGCGGCATGACCCTTTACCCGGGATTTGAAACCGGAGGGTGAGTGCATCGCCACGTGGCGGCGCGCCAGCGGTCGCAATTACGCAATAAGAACAAGTTGTTAGACGCTTTGCTGCCGGGCGAGGACGCCGGCCGAAGCCGGCGCCCTTCGCGACACATATTCGGCTACGCCTTCGCCGCCGCCATCGGCAGGACCAGGTAAGCCACCCCTGACATGATCAGATTGATCCCAACGAGCAACCCGATCGCCCAACCGGCAGAACCCGGCAGCTCGGCGAGAATAAGCACGCCGACAATCACGGCCACGATGCCGGCCAGCAACATCCAGATCCACCCGTCGTGCGGACGGATGCGAAAGGCGATGCCTGCTTCGATCACGCCCTGGAAGATAAACATCAAGGCCAGTAGCACGGTGAGCGTGAAAATCCCGGTGAATGGGAGGAACGCGAGCCACCCGCCAACGATCAAGTACAGCACGCCGATCAGGAGATCGAGAAGAAACTCGCTCCATCCACGAGTCGAAAACGCATGAATGATCGTGACCACGCCACCGATCAGGAAAAGCCAGCCGAGAAAGATTTTGGTCGCAATGGTGGTTACCAATGGAAACGCCACCGCGGCCATGCCGAGGAGAATGAGTATAACGCCGAGTACGGTGAACCACGTCTTGTTCTCGGCGATTTGGGCCTGCGTCGATGCTTGTGACATAACGACCTCCC
>CAZFYL010000224.1:0-2601 GCA_964523345.1 uncultured Methyloceanibacter sp. | reverse complement strand
GCCGCATGGGCAAGACGCGCATCATCGCCGAGACCGGCGCCGGCCAGCACGGCGTGGCGGTGGCGACCGTCGCCGCCCGGTTCGGCCTTCCTTGCGTGGTCTATATGGGCGCGACCGATATCGAGCGGCAGCGGCCGAATGTGTTTCGCATGAAACTGCTCGGCGCCGAAGTCAAGCCGGTGACCTCGGGCTCGGGCACGCTGAAGGACGCCATGAACGATGCGCTGCGCGACTGGGTCGCCAATGTGCACGACACGTTCTACATCATCGGCACGGTGGCGGGGCCGCATCCTTATCCGGCCATGGTGCGCGACTTCCAGTCGGTCATCGGACGCGAGACCCGCGAACAGATGCTAGAGCGCGAGGGCCGGCTGCCCGATACGCTCGTGGCGTGCATCGGCGGCGGATCGAACGCCATGGGCCTGTTCCATCCCTTCCTCGATGAGCCGTCGGTCGCGATCTATGGCGTTGAAGCCGGCGGCCATGGCCTCGACGTGGAGAACGGTCATGCCGCATCGATGACCGGAGGCAAGCCCGGCGTGCTGCATGGCAACCGCACCTATCTGCTTCAGGACAATGACGGGCAGATCCTCGAAGGTCACTCCATCTCCGCCGGTCTCGACTATCCCGGCGTCGGTCCCGAACACTCCTGGCTCAAGGATAGCGGCCGGGTGAATTATGTCGCGGTCACCGACCAGGAAGCGCTCAAAGCTTTCCAGCTCTGCACCCGGCTTGAGGGGATCATCCCGGCGCTCGAGCCGTCGCATGCCTTGGCCTATGTCGAGAAACTCGCGCCGACTTTGCCGCGCGACAATCTCCTGGTGATGAATATGTGCGGGCGCGGCGACAAGGACATCTTTGCCGTCGCCGGCCATCTCGGCATGGAGATGTGAGCTTGGCACGCATCGAACAAAGATTTGCAGCGCTGAAGCGGGAGGGACGGGCAGGCCTGGTGAGCTTCATCACCGCCGGCGACCCCGATTATGACACCTCGCTGGCAATCCTTAGCGCGCTGCCTGCCGCAGGAGCCGACATCATCGAGCTTGGCATGCCGTTCTCCGACCCCATGGCTGACGGGCCGGCGATCCAGGCCTCGTCGCAAAGGGCCTTGAAAGCGGGCCAGACCATGGAAAAGACGCTCGATTTGGTTAAGGCCTTCCGCGCCACCGATGACGCCACGCCCCTGGTTTTAATGGGCTATTACAACCCCATATATGTGTATCCGGTGGATCGCTTCGTCGCCGATGCGGCGGAAGCGGGAGCAGACGGTCTGATCGTGGTTGACGTGCCGCCAGAAGAAGATGCCGAACTTCGTCCTGCCGCCGTGGCGGCGGGTCTTGAGTTTATTCGTCTCGCCACGCCGACGACGGATGCCAAGCGCCTTCCGGCTGTGCTCGCCAATACCAGCGGGTTTGTTTACTACGTATCGATCGCCGGCATCACTGGGACCAAGGCGCCTGACCTGAAGGACGTCAAAGGCCATGTCGGGCGCATCAAGGCCAAGACGAGCTTGCCGATTGCGGTCGGCTTCGGCGTGAAGACGGAACAGCAGGTGAGCGCGATGGCCGGGCTTGCCGAGGGCGTGGTGGTCGGTTCGGCCCTCGTCACGGCCATTGCGCAAAGTCTTGACCATGAAGGCAAGGCGACCCGCGCCACCAAGCCGGACGTGTTAGACTTGGTCGGGCGGCTCGCCGCGGCGCTGCGCCATCCGGCCGAAGCCGCAGCGCTTTAACGCGTGAGCTGAATTTTTTGAGAGTGTTGTTGAGCCGTGAACTGGATTAACAGCGTCGTCAGACCCAAGATCCGCAACATCCTTCGCAAGAAGGAATTGCCGGACAATCTGTGGGTCAAATGCCCCGAGACGGGGCAGATGATCTATTACAAGGATCTGGAGTCGAACCAGTTCGTGGTCCCGGGCTCCAATTACCATATGCGCATGTCGGCCGAGGCGCGGCTCAAGTCGCTGTTCGACAACGCCCAATACGAAATCCTGCCGCTTCCCGAAGTTCCCGTCGATCCGCTCAGGTTCCGCGACGAGCGCCGCTATACCGACCGGCTGAAAGACGCCCGCAGCAAGACCGGGCTGGCCGATGCCGTGCTCGCCGCGGCGGGCGAGCTCAATGGCCAGAAGATCGTGGCTGCCGTGCAGGATTTTGATTTCCTTGGCGGTTCGCTTGGCACCGCGGCAGGCGAGGCGATCATCGCCGTGATGCGTGCCGCGGTCATGCGCAATGCCCCGCTCATTCTCTTCGCCGCTTCCGGCGGAGCGCGGATGCAGGAAGGCATTCTTTCGCTGATGCAGATGCCGCGCACCACGGTCGCGGTTCAGGAACTGCGCGAAGCGGGTCTGCCTTACGTCGTCGTGCTGACGCACCCGACCACTGGCGGCGTGACCGCGTCTTACGCCATGCTCGGCGACATCCAAATCGCCGAGCCCGGCGCTCTGATCGGTTTTGCCGGTCCCCGTGTTATCGAGCAGACCATTCGCGAGCAGCTGCCGAACGGGTTCCAGCGCGCCGAATATCTCCACGACCACGGCATGGTGGACATGGTGGTGCATCGCCACGCGCTGCGCGAGACGCTGGCCCGCATCTGCCATCT
>CAZFYL010000223.1:0-2614 GCA_964523345.1 uncultured Methyloceanibacter sp. | reverse complement strand
GCGGGCGGCAAGTCTGCGTGCTCGCTTCGGGCGATCCGTTCTTCTACGGCGTAGGATCGGTGCTTGCCGGCCATGTTCCGCCCGAGGAGACGCTGGTCGTTCCGGCGCCTTCAGCTTTTAGCCTTGCGGCGGCACGGCTCGGCTGGGCGCTCCCCGACACATTACTCGTCTCAGTGCACGGGCGCGCCCTCGACCGCATCCGGCCCAAGCTTCATCCCGGTGCCCGCATTCTCGCGCTCACCTCGGACAAAGACGGGCCTGAGGCGCTGGCGCGGCTCCTTGCCGAGACGGGTTTCGGCGAGTCGACGTTCACCGTTCTCGAAGCGCTTGGCGGCGCGAATGAACGCATTCGAACCACCATTGCCGCCGAGTTCGACTTAAGCGAAATTGCCGAGCTCAACACAGTCGCCATTGAGGTCGCCGCTTCGCCGGCCGCGCGCATCATCGCCTATACGCCCGGACTTGCCGATGCGCTGTTCGAGCATGACGGTCAGATCACCAAACGCGAGATCCGCGCCGTGACGCTGTCTGCGCTTGCGCCCGTTCGGGGCGAAGTTCTGTGGGACATCGGCGCGGGCTCAGGCTCGGTCGGGATCGAATGGATGCTGGCCGACCCATCCCTCCGCGCCATCGCCATCGAAGCCCGCGCCGACCGGGCCGCGCGCATAAGGCGCAACGCCGCTTATTTCGGCGTTCCCGGCCTCGAAGTGGTCGAGGGCCGTGCGCCTGAGGCGCTGGCAGGCCTCGCCGCGCCCGATGCGATCTTCATCGGCGGCGGCGCGAGCGAGGACGGTGTGTTGGATGAAGCGATTGCGGCGCTTCGTCCCGACGGTCGGCTCGTGGTCAATGCCGTCACCCTTGAGACCGAGACCCAACTTGCCGCGCGTCACGCCGCGCTTGGCGGCACGCTTACGCGCATCGAAATCTCACGCGCAGAGCAGATCGGCCGTAAGACCGGATGGCGCCCCGCCATGCCGGTGACGCAATGGGCATGGGTGAAGCCGTGATCGTGGCGGGCATCGGCTGCCGCAAAGGCGTGCCCGCAGCCGACATCGAAGCCGCGATCGGGGCGGCGCTCGAACGCGCCGGACGCCCGCTGGCGCGAGTCGATCTGATCGCGACGGCGGAACGCAAGCGTAAAGAGACGGGAATTGCGGACGCGGCGTCCGCGCGCGGCGTGCCGCTTGTCTTCGTCGCGCCGGCGGACCTGGAAATCGCGAGCGCACGCGGCGCAACCTGGTCGGACCGCGTGTTTGCACTCGCCGGCGTTCCCTCAGTGGCAGAGGCGGCCGCGCTGGCCGCAGGCGGTTCGAAGGCGAAACTGATCTTGCCGCGTATCGTGCTCGGCCCGGTGACCTGCGCGCTGGCAAGCGCCGAGGAAGCCCCATGACCGTGCATTTCATCGGCGCCGGCCCGGGTGCGCCCGACCTCATCACTCTGCGCGGGCGGGATCTGATCGCGCGCTGTCAGGTTTGTCTCTATGCCGGCTCGATCGTGCCGCGCGAGCTTCTGTCTTTCTGTCCTAAGGATGCGCGCATCGTCGATACCGCGCCGCTATCGCTCGACGAGATCGAGGCGGAGTTCGTCGCCGCCCACGAAAAGGGTCTCGACGTAGCGCGCCTGCAATCGGGAGATTTATCGGTCTATAGCGCGCTCGCCGAGCAGCTGCGCAGGCTCGAGCGGCACAATATTCCTTACACACTGACGCCGGGCGTCCCGGCGTTTGCCGCCGCGGCCGCGGCGGCAGGGTGCGAGCTGACGATCCCTGAGATCGCACAAAGCGTGGTGCTCACGCGCGTGCCGGGGCGTGCCTCGCGCATGCCCGAGGGCGAAAGCTTGGCCGCGTTCGCTAAGACGGGCGCGACCCTTGCCATCCACCTTGCCATCCATGCGCTCGGCAAGGTGGTGGATGAACTCAAGCCCTTTTACGGCGAGGACTGTCCAGTCGTGGTGGTGGCCGACGCAAGCAGGCCAAGCGAGCGCATCGTACGCGGCACGCTCGCCGATATCGGCGAAAAGCTCGCTTCGGACCCGATCGAGCGGACCGCGCTCATTCTGGTCGGCCGGGCTCTGGCGGCCGAAGGCTTCCGCGACAGCGCGCTCTACGACGCGGACTATCACCGCCGCTTCAGAGGAGGTGCCGCGTGAGCCTTCTTGAACGGTGCATGGCCGACGAGCGTGCCGTCGCGGTCGAACAGTGCGATTTCGATTTCGACCGGCGTCCCGGCGACAACGGCAGACGCGGTTTCCCAGGCGGCACTCGCCACTTGATCGCCAAGCGCCACGCCCTCTTGCGCGGCATGGGAGAAAGCCTCGGCGGCGGTGTTCGCGGCAAGTATGCGCTCGGTCAGCCCCCGCGAGCCGCCTGCCTTCCCGGCAAGCTTGGCAAGCACGGCAAGATCGACCGAGCCCCGCCGCGAATGAAGATCCAGCAGGCCTTGCGCAAGCTTGGTCATCTTGCCGACACCGCCGGCGATCGTCACGCGCGGCACCGGATGGGCGCGCACATATTTGAGCATGCCGCCGACGAAATCGCCCATGTCGATCAGCGCCGTGTCGGGCAGATCGTGCAGCGCCTTGACCGCGGCCTCGGAAGCCGAGCCGGTCGATCCGG
>CAZFYL010000222.1:0-2627 GCA_964523345.1 uncultured Methyloceanibacter sp. | reverse complement strand
CCGGCCGGCTCATGCCGTTAAGGCCCCGGATTTGGCAGGCGATTCATGACTCGTCCCCGGCCGCAACTTTCGCGTCCCCTCTGAGGCTGGCCCGCGACCTTAGCGGCAACCTATACGAACCGGAGACCGGATCATAGGCCGCCAATCGCCCGGCGCGCGGCGCCGTCTATCCGGGACGCGGGGCCTCGATGTGGTTTTTCGGTCACAGGGCCTCCCAATTCGCTTCCGCCGACCGGAACCAGCGTACCTCGATCTGAATTTTCCTCATGAGCGAACTCGTGAGGCGCGAAATGGCTGGGGATCCGAAACAGTGCAGAGTACAGGCCGCCTCCTGCCGGGCGCTGGCGGAGATGCGGGCCGAACAGGAGAGGGAGCATCTCGGCGTTGTGGCCCGCGCCTTGGAGCAGCTCGCCGTCGAGTATGAAAGCGCTCAGGCGTTCTTGCGAACCATGGACGCGATCAACGAAGCCCTCGGATCGGGATGCGCGGTGGAGTTTGCACCACTCGCCGTCCTTGACGACGATGAGGTTGAGGTCCCCCAACGTGCCTGAGATCAAAACCCAAGAGATGCGGGACATCCGCAGCGACCTGGAAGACCGGGCGGACTGGATCCAGCGGCAAATCGAGACCGAGCAGGCTCAATTCGAAACCCTGATCACGCGCGTGAAAGAGGAGCGCGCCAACCGGCTCGAGGCGCTCAAGCCGCAGCTGCAAATGCTGGGCGCGCTTGTCCGCTTTGCCACCTGGCATCACGACGTCCGCATGGCGTTGACCCGGGCGATCGCCTTGGCGGCGACGGCCGAAATCGCGGCGCGCCGGTTTTCCGAGACACACGCCTGCGAGGACCCGGCACCGATTTCGCCGCCCGATGCTGCGGACCACGCGCCGCCGCCTTAAGGCAGCGTTCTAATCCTCGCCAAGCAAGGCCGCGCGCTCTTGGCGCAGCGCGTCGAGCTTTGCCTGCTGCTCGGCGATGCGGTCGGCGGCGCGCTCCTCATCGGCCGCGCCGGAATAGGCGGCGGCCTGCTCGATCAGCTCGCGTAAATTGTCCTCGACGATTTGGATGCGCCGCTCGACTTCCTCAAGCTTCGCCGAATCCGTCATCACTGCTTCCCTTTCCAGTCCATGTCCTTGCGTCCCCCGAGAGTCCCTAAAACCGCGCTTAGATGTCAATATCGGCTTTGCGGCAAACTTTTGCGACGGCCAAGGCCAGGCGCGGCTAGAGCGCCAGCTCCGCCAGCATGAGGGACGCATCCCGAGGGTCCCGCCGCAGGCGAAAACCCATCTTTTTGGCAAGTTCCCGCATTGGCGCGTTGCGCGCGTGGATCGACCCGAAGATGCGGGCATAGCCCATGTCCTTGGCCGCGGCGAACACCGTCTCCAGCGCTTTGTGCGCAAGTCCGAGGTCTTCGGCCTCGGGGCGGAGCGAGACGGAGAACTCCGCCGAAATCCCGTCCTCGGCGCCGGCGATCCGGGCGCCGCCCAGGATTTCGCCGGCCAGCGCCCCGCGCCCCTCGATCACGACACACAAATCGGCTTGCGGATCCGGGCGGCAGAATGCCATCGCCATCGCCTCGGTGAGATGGGGAACGCCGGACAGCATGCGGAACCATTTGGCGTTGTCGGTCATGGCATCGAAGCCGCGCATGAGAGACGCGGCATCGGCCGGGCGGATCGGCCGCATCAGGTAGGACTGGCCATCCTTGCCGGGCAGCGCGATCCCGCCATGGTCGAGCCGCTCCCGTACCGTCATCGTCTTGGCGGCATGTCCCATGCGTGGCGTCCCAATCAATCGCCGAAATCGGCGCAGGCTGACGGCCGTTTGGCCGCGGCCTCGACCGGCGCGGATGATTTTCCACGATTTTGTCAGCGGCATGTCGCCTTCAAGGCCGCTTGATGCCCGTTGTTGCCCGGACCCTGACGTGTGAATGTACCGGACCGTCGTTCAAGCCGAAGAGGTTTCGCATGCCGCTCATTCGCTTTGACCTGATCGAAGGCCGCAACGACGCCGAGCTGAAGACCTTGCTCGATGCGGCGCACCGCGCCATGCTTGCCGCCTTCAAGGTGCCGGACCGCGACCGCTACCAGATCGTGCACGAGCACAAGCGCTCGCGCCTGATCGTCGAGGACACCGGACTCGGCCTTGAGCGCAGCGACCAGGTCGTGGTCGTCCAGGTGACCTCGCGTCCGCGCAAGAAGAAAGAAAAGATCGCGTTCTACCGGACCCTGTGCGAGGAGCTTGAGCTTGCGTGCGGCATCGCACCCGCCGATGTGATGGTGTCGATCGTCGAGAACAGCGACGAGGACTGGTCGTTCGGGCTCGGCCGCGCCCAATTTCTCGAAGGCGATCTCTGACGATTGGAACTCCGCCGCCGGCGCGGGTCGAGGAGCGTAAGCCATGGGTACCGAAATCGAGCGCAAGTTCCTCGTCATCGGCGAAGCGTGGCGGGCGCTGGCGAAGCCGGTGCATTACCGGCAGGGCTATCTGTCGACCGCCAAGATCTGCACGGTCCGCGTGCGGAAGGCCGGCGATAGGGCCGCGCTGACCGTCAAGGGCGCATCCATCGGCGCGACGCGGAGCGAATATGAATACGAGATTCCGCCGGGCGACGCCGAGGAGATGATCG
>CAZFYL010000221.1:0-2635 GCA_964523345.1 uncultured Methyloceanibacter sp. | reverse complement strand
GCGACACCGTCAATGTCGCGGCGCGTATGGTCGGAATGAGCGCGCCTGGAAGCGTCGCCGCCACCAAGGAATTTTTCGATCAAATTGCCTCGTCCTTCGACGGCGAGTCGCTTGGCGAGCTCGATGTCAAAGGCAAAGGCACCGTTGCGGTCTACGGTGTGCGCGAACGGACCCCTTGAACCGGTTCTATTTGCTCAGAGATAGAAAAAAGTCCCGCGCCTTTTCCCAGGCGCCATGTTCGAAAAGATCGCTGTGGTGGCCTTGCGGAAAAATTTCGATGCGCTTCGGCTCATTGGCAGCGCGATAGTTCCGTTTCCCCATCTCCACCGGAATGACCTCATCCTGCTCCCCATGCAGGATGAGAACCGGGGCTTTAACGGCGCGGATGTGACGCTCGACATTGTATTGGTCGGTGATCAAGAGGCTCAGCGGCAAAAAGAAATAGACCGAGCGTCCGACATCGGCGGTCGAGGTCAGCGCCGCCTCTAACACGATGGCTGCGACCGGCCGTTCGCCCGCAAGCCGCACCGCCTGCCCCGACCCCAAAGATTCGCCATAGGCGACAATCTTGCCTGCGGGCACGCCGCGTCCGGCAAGATCATCGTAAGCCGCGATCGCATCGGCGACATTGTGCGCCTCGGTCGGGCGCCCTTCGGAGCCGCCATACCCGCGATTGTTGAGGTAAAGGACGCCGAAGCCGCTTTCGAGCATCATGGCAATCTTCGGCGCGCGATTTGCGGCGTTGGAAGCGTTGCCGTGGAAATAAAGGATCGTTGCTTTGCCGTTCTGTGGCGGCGCGTACCAGGCGACGAGCTTGGTTCCGTCGGCAGCCGCAAGCTCGAGTTCCTCCACGCCTTCAAGTCCGGCTTGCGCCGGCGGCACGCGGGCCGGATCGGGGAAGTACATAAAGAGCCTGTTGCCGAAATAGGCGCCTACGCACAGCAGGAGATAAGCGGCGGCAAGCCAAAGAAGAATGTTCATGGCGTCTCGCGCGATCCCCTTCCCGGCGTTCACGCCCAGAAACGGCCGCTTGCCCCTACGGCGACCGTGATGATGCCGAGCGCGAGATTGATGGCGACGATGCGGCGGATCTGATCGAGGGCCGTGGCGGCATCTGACCATGCGCCCGCTCCGACGGCGCGGGAGAACCGGCGCCATGGCGCGAAGAAGAGATGCAAGAATAGCAGCATCATGAGAATTCCCGTGGCCTGCATGACATGAACGTATAGGCCGGCGCCCGCGAATCCGCCGAAGCGAACAAACAGCATGGCATAACCGCTCGCCAAGAGAACGGCGATGCTCGCCCAAACGAAAGGAAGGAAGCGGCCGAGCACGCGGTGCCACAGCGCAAAGCGCGCCGGCGGCTCAAGCGGTCCCGCCGAGGGACGCAGCACCATGTAGGCAAAGAACATGCCGCCGACCCACAGGACAGCGGCAAGGGCATGCAGTGTAACGAGCACAGTCATGGACCAAGCCTACATCAGCCGCGGCGATAAATCGTTAAGGCGTCATGCGGCCGGTTTCAGAAAGGATTATTCTCCGACTCGCCGCGTGATTGGAAGAATTTCCGGCTGATGGCGAACACCACCGGACTGAGAAAGATGAGCGCGATGAGATTGGGGATCGCCATGAGCGCGTTCAGCGTGTCGGCGAGGAGCCAGATGAAATCGAGCGTGAGCGTGGCCCCCGCGATCGGTGCGAGCGACCACAATACCCGGTAAGGCGTAATGCTCTTGACGCCGAGAAGATACTGCCAGGCGCGTTCGCTGTAATAGCTCCAGCCGAGCAGGGTCGTGAAAGCAAAGATCGCCAGGGCGATTGCGGTGATGGCACCGCCTGCGCCCGGAAGCGCCGTATCGAACGCCAAAGAGGTCAGCTGCGCGCCGGTCTGGCCGCTGGTCCAGGCTCCCGTGGTCAAGATCACCAGGGCGGTGAACGTGCACACAATGATCGTGTCGATGAAAGTGCCGAGCATCGCGACGAGGCCTTGACTGACCGGGCCTTTGCATTCAGCCGCGGCATGCGCGATCGGCGCGGATCCCATGCCCGCCTCATTGGAAAACACGCCGCGCGCAATGCCGAATTGAATGGTGGCCCATATGGTGGCGCCGGCGAAGCCGCCCGTTGCCGCGGTGGGTGAAAAGGCATGAGCGAAGATGAGGCGGAAGGCCTCCGGCAACGCTCCGATATTAAGCGCAATAACCACAAAGCCGGCGCCGACATAGCTCACCGCCATCAGCGGCACGAGCTTGCCGGCAACATCGGCAATTCGGCGAATGCCGCCGACAAGCACCAGCCACACCAGGACGGCGAGCACGACACCCGTGAGCCAAAGCGGAACCCCAAATGAGCCTTCAAGCGCATGGGCCACGGAGTTGGCCTGCACCGTATTGCCGATGCCGAAGCCGGCCAGGCCGGCAAAGATGGCAAAGGTGGCGGCAAGCCATCCCCAACGGGGCCCGAGCCCATTCCGGATGTAGTACATGGGGCCGCCGACGAACCGGCCCTGTTCGTCTTGCTCGCGGTAATGCACCGCCAGAACGGCTTCGGCGAACTTGGTGGCCATGCCGACCAGCGCCACCATCCACATCCAGAACACAGCACCCGGGCCGCCGATAAAGATCGCGGTGGCGAC
>CAZFYL010000220.1:0-2637 GCA_964523345.1 uncultured Methyloceanibacter sp. | reverse complement strand
GTCGAGTTGGCCGGCGCCATCGCCGAATTGGCAAGACGCGGGCTCACCTCGGACTACCGCGTCATCGACCCGCGTTCGGCCCGGATCGTGCTGGTCGAGGCGGGCCCACGGGTCTTGAGCCAGTTCGACCCATCGCTTTCTCAGTCCGCTCAAGCAGCGCTCGAGAAACTCGGCGTCGAGGTGCGTACGGGAACCGAGGTGACCGGCTGCGATGCGCTCGGAATCTCCATGGGAAGCGAGCGGATCGAGAGCCGGACCGTCATCTGGGCGGCAGGGGTCGAAGCGTCTCCGGCGGGCCAATGGCTCGGCGCCGAGACAGATCGTGCGGGACGGGTCAAGGTTGGGGCCGATCTTTCGCTTCCCGGGCGGCCACATATTTTCGCCATCGGCGATACGGCCTCATGCACCGGCGCCGACGGCCGGCCGCTTCCAGGCGTGGCCCCCGTCGCCAAGCAACAAGGCGCTTACGTGGCGCGTCTCATTCAAGCGCGTGCGCGCGGAAAGGACCTTCCGCCGTTCCAGTACAAGGATTACGGCATGCTGGCCACGATCGGGCGCAAGCGTGCCGTGGTGCAGATGGGAGATTTGAAGCTCAGCGGCTTCCTGGCTTGGCTGCTATGGTGCTTCGCTCATATTTATTTTCTGATCGGATACCGGAACCGCCTGATCGTGATGCTGAACTGGATCTGGAACTTCATCACCTTCCAGCTCGGCTCAAGGCTCATTCTCGGCATGGTGGGCTCTGACATGAAGGATCTGCAACAGCCGTCGAGCACGCCTCAGAAGCAGAAATGACGATTGGCGGCGGGCCGGTCCGTCTTGTCACGAAAACCTGACAGCGAGACTCCACGTTCCTCACGATTTTGTTTGCGACAACGGCCGTGCATTCCCGATTTCTGCTCGCAGAACCGGGAAGAACTTGCTAAACCCTAACTTTCGAGTCCTCGACTGCTCAATCGAACCGCAAAGGTGATCGTGAGACCACCCCTTGCCTATCGATCGCATCGAGTGGCGCTGGCCTTTGGCTTGGTGCTGCTCTGCAGCGGCTGCGGCGCGCTGACGAGCCCCGATCTCGATCCGAGCGGCCCGATTACGCTCGCCGAACGCCAACTCCTGTTCGACGCCGTTTCCATCATGATGATCGTGGTCATCCCGGTGTTCATCATGGCGGCGCTGTTTACCTGGTACTATCGCGGGACCAACCGCGACGCGAGATATACGCCGAACCTGGCCTATTACTGGCCCGTCGAGATTCTGGTCTGGGGCGTCCCGGCAGCCATCATCGTCTGGCTCGGCTTCCATCTGTGGGGCGGCGCCCACAAGCTCGATCCGTACAAGGCGATCGACAAGAGCGTCGAGCCGCTCCAGATCGAAGCGGTGGCGCAGGATTGGAAATGGCTGTTCATCTACCCCGATCAGCGCATCGCCGTGGTCAACGAACTGGTATTTCCGTCAAACACGCCGCTCGCCATCAGGATCACCTCCGACACGGTCATGAACTCCTTCATGATACCGGCCTTGGGCGGACAGATCTACGCCATGGCGGGCATGCAGACGCGGCTTCACCTTTTGTCCGACAAGCCGGGCCGTTTTGTCGGCCGCAACATGCAATATAGCGGCCGCGGCTTTGCCGATCAGCAATTCGACGCGATCGCCACCTCCAAAGAGGAGTTCGATGCTTGGGTGGCGAAGGCAAAGGCATCGGGGTCGGCGCTCGACAAAGACACTTACGGCGAGCTCGCCAAGCCCAGCACCAAGGTCCCGGTGACCTATTACTCCGACGTGGAACCCAATCTGTTCGACAGCATCATCGCCAAGTGGCGGGAAGGCGATGTGACCGATCCCGCCCCGGCGGTGACACCGGAATGAGGACCCAGTGGATATCTTCGGTAGACTGACTATCGAGTCATTGCCGTTCTACAGCCTCATCGCCGCCTCTGGCGCAGGCGTCACGGTGCTCGGCGCGCTCTCGGTCGCGGCGGTCATCACCTATTTCGGCGCTTGGCGCCTTGTGCTGTTCGACTGGGTGTCGAGCCTCGACCACAAGAAGATCGGCATCATGTATGTCATGGTCGCGCTGGTTATGCTGGTGCGCGGCTTCATCGACGCGGCCATGATGCGCTCTCAGCAAGCCATCGCGTTCGACAGCGACGGCTATCTGCCGCCGGGTCATTTCGATCAGATTTTCAGCTCTCACGGCACGATCATGATCTTTTTCATGGCGATGCCGTTCCTCGCCGGCCTGATCAACCTCATCATGCCGCAGCAGATCGGCGCGCGCGATGTCGCCTTCCCGTTCATGAACTCAATAAGTCTTTGGCTCACCACGGCGGGCGCCGGTTTGGTGCTGGTCTCGCTCGTGATCGGCAAGTTCTCGACCGCGGGATGGACCGGCTATCCGCCGTTTTCCGGCACCGAGTACAATCCCGGCGTCGGCGTGGACTATTGGCTGTGGGCGGTGCTGATATCGGGCGTCGGCTCGACCATGAGCGGCATCAATTTCCTTGTCACCATCATCAAATGCCGCGCGCCGGGCATGTATCTGCTGCGCATGCCGCTGTTCACCTGGACCATATTCGTCACCAGCATCCTGATGATTTTCGCCTTCCCGGCGCTCACCGTCGCCTGTGGCATGCT
>CAZFYL010000219.1:0-2649 GCA_964523345.1 uncultured Methyloceanibacter sp. | reverse complement strand
CGAAAAAATAGACGAGGCCGGCGAGAACGAGCCCGGCGGTGAGCCAGACAATCGGCATTTCGCCGAGTTCGTAGGCGTAGCCGAAGCGCGGCGAATAGACCGCAAGCGCCACCCCGAACGCGGTCAGGAGGACGCCGCCTACGAACCAGCTTGCCGCAAGGGACGTCGACCGGGACTTCGCGGCGATTCCAGCGGCGCTCGCGCCGATCACCCCGAACCGCGCCTCTTGATGCACATGCCGGTCTCTTCGTCGTAGTAGTAGCCCTTCTTGCACCTCGCCGCCGAAGCGTCGAAACTGGTGCCCAGCACGGCAATCATGACGATGGCGATCGGAACTAATCTGAGCATGTCCATTTCCTCTTCATGTGTGGTTTTCATAGCTGGTTGATCACGGAGCCGCGTCGTTGAGGCTCCAGTCATAGTCGTGCCCTCCGAGCGACTTCGAATGGGCCAGACGCCGCTTCAATTCGGGAGAGGCGTATTTGCGGAGATGGTCGAGAACGCCCTGGTCGGTCCCGCCGAAATCGTCCATGTACCAAACGTAGATCGAGGACACGACCGGCTTCTTGTGCTCGAACCTGACCCCCCGCTCGCTGTTCACATAGTCGCTTGCGGCCTGTTCCAACTGCTGGTTCAGCTTTGCGCCGGTGAAGGCTTCGGCGCGGAGATTAGGGCAGCCGACCGAGGCGCAGTTGACGGCATAATGCACGCGCGGGTCGTTGAAGATCGGGCGCAAGATGCCGTGTTCGATATCGTCGAGACTCAAATCGACACCACGGAACGTGATCACCTTGGCTTTCCAAGGTCCACCGCTCACGAGTGCGGCGACACCTCCGCCGAGCGAAATGTCCTTGATCGAGTCGACCGGGTAGTTCGACGCAACAATCTCCAAGGTCTTGGCATTGTAGAGATTAGCGAGAAGCGCGAATTGCTCGTCGCGATCGAGCTTGCTTGGATCGACCTCTGTGAGTGAGCCAATATATGCGCGCAGCGCAGGCAGGCCGTCGGCCTTGAGTGCGGCGTAATCGACGCGATTGAGTCCGCCGGCGCCGGGCTTCACGTAGGTCTTCAGCAGCCTGTCCCAGGCCGAATGGTCGATCGTCTGTGACGCGCCCTCGGCGGACGTGGCGAACAAATCCTTGGGCGCGCCGGCGAAAGCCGCCGCCGGCACGCCTACAAGGGCAATGCAAAGGACCGCCAACTGGGGTGCCCGACGCCATGCCAGGGCGTCCGTCAGCTTAATGGCAAAAACCTGCATGTTCCGCGCTCGATGGGCCGAAATGCCCGGCCCGTTCCTCGCGGGCCAATGTCCAGGCAGCGCGGCACACAAGCAAATCACCAAGCCGTGAGTCAGGCCGCCTTCCACTTGATCGAACAGCCCATCGACGGGATCTGCTCGCGCGGCCCCTGCCCGGTCATGGCAACCTGCTTCATCGCTTCGAACAGATCGCGGCGGACATCGCCGGGTGCTGCCTCTCTGCGGCTTTCATCGAGGCGCCCACGATATTGCAGCTCGAGATCGCCGTTGAAGCCGTAGAAATCTGGCGTGCAGGCCGCGTCATAGGCGCGCGCGACCTCCTGGCTTTCGTCATGAAGATACGGAAAAGCGAAACCATGATCCGCAGCGAAGCGTTTCATATTGGCGAAGGAATCGTCGGGATAATGCGCGGCATCGTTTGAGCAGATGGCGACGGTATTCACGCCGAGTTCATGCAGTTCGTTAGCGTCGCGCACAATACGATCGATCACCGCCTTGACGTAAGGGCAGTGATTACAGATGAACATGACCAGCGTGCCGTTCGGTCCCTTCACCTCGTCGAGGCTGTGGGTCTTGCCGTCGACGCCAGGGAGGCGAAAGGACGGCGCCTTCCATCCGAAATCGCAAACTGGGGTCTCTACCGGCATCGTGTCACTCCGCTTCGCAAATCTGTCACGGTGCGGGCCTAGTTTCCCATGCCCCGCACTCAACTTCGGTATGGCATATGGCTAAAACCGACGGCTTCTGCAACCGTGCCGAGGCCTATGAAGCCCACGACAATGTGCCGCTGAGCCCGGCGACCGCAGATGCCATAGGCGACATTATCCTGCAACGCTACAGCCGCCGTGCGGTGATGCGGGGCACGCTCGGTGTGACGGCGGCCGCGGCATTATTTGGACCTGCGCTGCTCGCCGGGCGTTCAGCCCACGCCGAAGCCGCGCAAGACGATGAAGACCGCTTCGCTTTCACCGAACTCCCCGCCGGCGTCGACGGCAATCACCATGTGGCCAGCGGTTATCGGGCAGACGTGCTGCTGAGATGGGGCGATCCTCTGTTTCCCGATTCGCCCCCGTTCGACCCGCTGCGGCAGAGCGCCGAGGCGCAGTTGCGGCAGTTCGGGTACAACAACGACTATATCGCTTTCTTCCCGCTCGACGATACGAGACGGCGTGGCCTCCTCTGCATCAATCACGAATATACCAATGAGGAGGTCATGTTTCCCGGTCTCGTCCGCCAGGATGTGATCTGCTTCCCCGACATGACGGCCGAGCTGGTCGATATCGAAATGGCGGCGCACGGCGTCACCGTGGTTGAGATCGCGCGCGGCGAGGATGGATGGCGCCCCGTGCGCGACGGCGCTTACAACCGCCGCATCAGCCCGGCCAGCACGG
>CAZFYL010000218.1:0-2658 GCA_964523345.1 uncultured Methyloceanibacter sp. | reverse complement strand
TCTACGAGGTTTTGCGGCTGCCTGTGCAAGGCGTTCTGGCCTGGACGTTGCCCGAAATCGCATGGCAGCCGTTGGCGCGCTTGTTCGGCCGGTTCGATGCGGCGATGAAACCCGCACGGACGCGCCGGCATACGGCTCGGATCGCGGCGGTCCTGGATCTACCTGAAGATGAAGCCCGCCGCATCGCCGTCGAAACCCGCGCCAACAACTACCTGTTACGATTCCAATATCTGCGGTCCTGGCGTTTTGGCGGCTGGTCGCCAATCATTGACGTGTTGGGCGAGCAGCATGTGACGGAGGCGCAGGCTAGAGGTAACGGCATCATCTTCTGGGCCGGTAATTTCAGCTTCAACGATATCGTCGCCAAGATGGCCTGGCATCGATTGGGGCTCGCGGTCAGCCATTTCAGCCGGTCCGGCCATGGCTTCTCCCAAACCCGCTTCGGAGTCAAATACCTCAACGCCGTGAAACGGGGCATCGAGAACCGTTACCTCGGCGAACGGCTCGTTGCCGACAAGCATCAGACACGCGACGCCTTCAACTTGATCCGCAAGCGTTTGAAAGAAAACGGCGCCGTGTCTCTTAGGGCCGGTGGTCAGGGGCGCCGCCGTACGGAGTCAGCCTTCCTCGGCGGCACCCGGCTTAGGCTGGCAACTGGCCCCCTATTTTTGGCAGAAGTGACTGGCGCCACGGTCTTGCCGGTCTTCACCCAGCGCACAGGCGTCAATCGCTTCGAGGTCACGATCGGCGCGCCACTGGTCGTGCCGAAAGATGCCAACGGCGAGCCGGACTATTCTGGCGCGGTCCGAATTTATGTGGACAGGGTTGCCCCATACGTCCGGCGCAATCCCGATCAATGGGGCGGTTGGGCGCGCGACGTCCGGGGAGGCTCGCGGTGGAGAGCAGCAGCTCCGCCCGATACCACCGCGTCGCTAAGCAGCCGCAACCTTGGGTGGTTTGCGCGGCTTGTTAAAAAGATTGGCCGGCGGAACGTCCGGGTCTTGATCCGGCCTGGCGTCAAGAATGTCGGCCTGCAAAACTGGTTGATAACGCGCGCCCAAAGAGCTGGCATCATCGGCTGGGTTCGCAATCGATCCGATGGTACCATCGAGGCTGTGTTTGAAGGCGATCGCCGCGCGGTTGCAACCTTGATCGCTCAGGTCAGACGGGGTCCGGAGCGGGCGAAGATATCGGAAGTGATCGTAGAACGGCGCCGTGCTAAATGTAACAGACAAGACTTCTGGCGGCGGAAAACGGTCCAGGTCGATTCAAAGTAGGAGAATCGCGCACCACACGGATTAGAAGAGTTGGGCGGCGATGAACCAGGAACCCCGCACCGTTGATGATGCTTTACGGCCTTTCCCGAAGGGCAGCGGCGGAAACTGCATCGTTCAGGCGTTAGCCGAGCGCGGTATCGCCTACCAGTATTTGCGACCGGAGCAGATTACCAATCCCCAGGTGGCGAAAAGGATAATCGCCGAGTTCCATATCAACGGTAAGACTTACTATTTTGGCGGTGGCGCCTTGCGCGTTTCCGATCCGCGGGGACTCCGGGTTCCCGGACCGGTGATCGACGGTCGGAAATCGAACTTTGTCAGAAAAAAGGACGTGGTGAAATCGTTTCTGCGCAAGCACGGCCTCAACGTCCCTCGAGGCCGCGTGTTCAGCCGCGATGCCCGGAATGAAGCAGAATCGTTCTTCGCCACGTTTGCGCCCACGCTGGCGGATGGTGTCTGCGTAAAGCCAGCCGATGGCGGATGGGGCAATCTGGTTCATCTCGAGATTCGCGACGTCGATTCCTTTCGAGACGCCTTCGCAGCGGTCAGTGAACGTTACGCGCGAATCCTTGTCGAGGAGACGATCCGAGGATCTGTCTACCGCTTCAATGGGCTTGCGGGCCGCGTGGTCGCGGTCGAATTTCAATGTCCAGCGAATGTCGAAGGAGATGGCACCCACACCATCGCCGAACTGGTCAGGATAAAAAACGCCGAACGCCGGCGCCATCCCACCCATGGCAGTCCCTTGCGGCTCGGTAGGTGGCAACTCGCATTTCTGCGTCGAGACGGCTTTCGGCCTGATGACGTCCCCAAGGCAGGAGAGCGTGTATTTCTCAGCCATCTGTCAAACCTGCATCAGGGCGGCGAACACTCCGATGCCACGGATGAGGTCCACGACTCCTATGTTGAATTGATCGAGCATGTACTGAAACAGCTGCCCGGCCTCGTTTTGGTTGGCGTCGATACCATCATCCGGGACGCCAGCGTGCCGGCGACCGGCGATAATTATTACGTTTTGGAGATGAATTGTTGTCCTGGATTCTCCACCTCTCACTACCCATGGCGTGGACAGCCGCGAGATGTGGCCGGTGCCATAGTCGATTATCTCGTGACGTCCACTCCCGCCCGCTCGGCGCCGCGACGTCTCGGCGCGCGGATCAGGCGAGCGCTCTGGGGTAGCTGATCGAGTGATACTCCTAATGTGCTGGGTCAGTTGAGGCGAACAATACGCACCAAGCACATCCATGAGGCTTTGAGGCTGATGGTGGTGTGTTCCACGTCGCACACTACGAGAGCCCGGCGCCAACCTCCGAAATATAGAAATCGACGATTTCGTGCGTCATGTTCTCCACCGTGAACCGCTCGGCGACGATCTTTTGCA
>CAZFYL010000217.1:1500-2683 GCA_964523345.1 uncultured Methyloceanibacter sp. | reverse complement strand
GGCCGATCACTGGTACGGAGCAGACATCGCTGCGGCTCTGATCATGTCCGCTTTGTGCCTAAGCCTGAACCTCTAGGCAGTACCAATTTGTAAGTTGGAGTTGGGCGCTCAGTTACCAGAGACGGGGCCTTGTGCGGACGCGATCCTGTCTATGGCGTCACTCCCAGGCGCTTGAGGCCGTCCTTCGCTTCTTGGGATGACGGGTCTATCTCAAGCGCCTTTCGATAATCCGCGATGGCCTTCTCTTTGCTGCCCTTCTTCTCGTGGGCACAGCCCCGTCCCGTGTAATAGGTTTCATCGGACGGATCGAGCGCGATGGCCTTGTCGTGGTCGGCGATGGCTCGGTCATAGTCGCGCTTCCCCTGGTAGGCGTAGGCGCGTCCACCATAATTGGTGTCATCATTGGGATTGATCTCGAGGGCTTTGGTAAAGTCATCGGTGGCTCGGTCATACTCAGCCTTTTCCTGGTAGATGGAGGCTCGCGACGCGTAAGCATCCGGATCTCCCGGGGTCAGCGAGATGACCTTATCAAGGTCGGCAATGGCTCGGTCATAGTCACCCCTCTCCCGGTGGGCAGAGGCTCGACGTGCGTAGGCTGAGAGGTTATTTGGGTTGAGTGAGATGGCCTGGGTCCAGTCGGCCATGGCGCGGTCGCCTTCCCCCCTAATGCTGTAGGCATGGCCCCGACTGGTGTAGGCCTTGGCATCATGCGGGTCGAGTGCGATAGCCCTGCTCCAATCAGAGATCGCGAGATCAATGTCGCCTTTCTCGTTGTAGACGTTGCCCCGCAATCGGTAGGCGGCCCCGGAAGTCGGTCCGGTCCTGATAGCCTGGGTATAGAGTGCTATGGCCTGAGTCCAGTCGGCGACAGCATGGTGCCATCCCTGCTTAACGTGGTAGGCGTGGGCTCGGCGGGTATAGGCGGCGGCAAAACGTGGGTCGATTTCTATGGCCTTGGTGTAGTCGGCAATGGCTCGATCAACTTCCCTTTTCTCGTAGTAAGCATTGCCGCGTGCGTAAAAGGCGGATGCATTATCCAAGTCGAGCGCGATAGCCTTCGTGTAGTCCGCGATAGCGCGGCGAAGTTCGCCCTTCTCTTTGTAGGCGTCGCCCCGCGCGCAATAGGTGCTATCATCTGAGTCGAGTGCGATGGCCTTGTCGTAGTCGGCGATGGCGCGGTCAT
>CAZFYL010000217.1:0-1490 GCA_964523345.1 uncultured Methyloceanibacter sp. | reverse complement strand
TCTCCCTTCTGTGTGTAGATGCCGCCCCGGTTGTGATAGGCGACGGCAAGTTTCGGCTCGAGTTCTATGGCCGTGGTGTAGTCGGCAATGGCATGTTCATAGTCGCGCCTGAAGTTGTAGACCTCGCCCCGGTCGTAGTAAGCCCTGGCGTTATTCGGGTCGAGCGCGATAGCCTTCGTGTAGTCCGCGATCTGGCGATCGTGTCGGGATGTAGTCACGGACCGCCAAAGCGCCAAGGCAGCTTCAAGAAGCCGTGTCATCGGTGCCTCCATTGAGAGCGGGTCAGAAAGCCAATTTTATCCCGAACGGCCTGATGTGGGGAGCGCTGCAATGCCCGCTTTTGGCACTTAGCGAACGTGAAAACGCGAGTGAGAATGTCCGCTATCGGGGGCAAGTGGATATTCCTGACCCTCCCTCTCGATGACTGCTCATGAACCTAAAAACGTCGACAGCCGAAAGCAGATAGGCGAGAGACAGAACACTGGGACAAGCTAATCCGACCTAAGACATCACGCCAACCGTCTCAGGCTCTCTTTCGCATCGTCGTGCCGATCTCCAGCGCCTTGCGGAAGTCGGCTATGGCCTTCTCGTTGTTACCCATCAAAGTGTCACTCCCCATGGGGAACATCGCAACTACGGCGGCCCTGGATCAAAGGGAGGGGGAAATGGTATAACCGCAACATCCCACAGCTCTATTGTGCCGTCTTTTTTTCCGGAGAGCCCCCTGCGCCCATCAGGGGAAAAGGTAATCGAAGAAGCTCTATCACTTGCGAAGCTGCGGCGCAGCTCGCCAGTCGCTACGTCCCACAGCCCGAGAGGGTTTCCATTCGCCAGCACGGTACGCCTGTCGGGCGCAAAAGCGCCCCCAAACGGAGCAATACCAGTAAAGCTTTGTCGTTTCTCGCCTGTTGCTGCATCCCAGAGTGTTAGGGCACCTGCATATGCACCACCTACACCAAGCACGGTACGCCCGTCAGAGGAAAAGGCGACTGAGTTAAAACTCGCTTCAGCCTCAAAAGTGCGAAGTTTCTTACCCTTCTCCACGTCCCATAGCCCGATAGTGCCGTCCCAATTCCCAGAGAGTGCGGTACGCCCGTCAGGGGAAAAGGCGACTGAACTGATAGAGCCTTTGGCATCCTCGAAAGTAAGAAGCTCGTTGCCACCTACCACGTCCCACAGCTTGAGGTTACCATTCAGGTCCCCAGAGAGTGCGGTACGCCCGTCAGGGGAAAAGGCGACTGTCGTAATACTCGGCAACAACTTACGACCTTGGAGGGTGCGGAAGCCTTCTTCTCCTTTTCTCACTTCCCATACCTCCAGGTTGCCATCATTCCCCCCTAAGAGCGCGGTGTACCCATCAGGGGAAAAGGCGATCGAAGTAAAATACCCACGAGCTTTGAGCGTGCGGAGCAGCTCACCGCTTGCGACATCCCAAAGCTGGAGGGCGTTGGCACGAGGTGACGCGTCTCTATTCGTAACGGAGGAAAGTG
>CAZFYL010000216.1:0-2685 GCA_964523345.1 uncultured Methyloceanibacter sp. | reverse complement strand
GGAAGCAAAATGTGTGGTGGCTGACTGTGCGTGTCATGACGGCCTCCTCTCAGAGAGCGACGTGGATCGGGGCCGAGCCGGTTGGACAGGGGAGGGTCGCGCTGGGCGTCTCAGCGGTCGCCGGGCTGGCCTTGTTCTGACCGGGGGCGAACACGGTTTCGCTCGGGCCCGCATGATGGTCCCGGAGGACCGGGTTGGAAGCGAGGCTGCTGGTGAACGCAACGCCGAACGCCAAGGCGACCAGCGTGAACAGGGTGAAGCAGAATGCGTTGTGGGTGCTGGTATTTGTCATGGCGGCCTCCGTCTCCCAAGGTCCAATCATTCGTTGGACGCTTCCGGCCGGGGCCAGGTTCAAGGCCCGATGACGATTTTTGAGGGGCGCCTCGCAAGCGCGCCTGGAACCGCTAAAACGATGATTTTATTGGAATAAATCCAGGGACTGACCTTGGGGCTCTGGTCAGTCCTTCATCGCCAGCCACCACATGGTCGGGGCGAGCACGCCCACGATGACGATCGGCGTCCAGATGAACCAGGCGGCACCGGCATATTCCCCGCTTATGACGCCATAGAGGAGCGCAAAAAAGGCCAGCGTATAGCCTGCCGCGAGACCGGCAAGAAACGGATGTTCCTTGCCCCAACCTTCCGCCGCGAGCCAGGGGCCAATGGCGATGCCAAGCACGAATCCTCCGGCCCAGCGCACCCAACCGGGGTTGGTGGGCGCACCCGGGTCTCCGCTGAGCTGCAACAAAAACTCAGGGATGAGCAGAAAACCGAGCCCGTAAATGACCCCGATGATCGCGGCCGACCGCAACGCCAAGGCCGTCGCGTCGAATTCTAGCTCAGGCTTTGCCATCGCCCCCCACTCCTTAAATCTGCCGCCCGGCCCGGTAAGGCGCCGAAGCCGCCGTCTTCTTATCCAATTAGACGACGCCGGACAAACCTGTAAGAACAGAAAAAAGCTGGTAGGCGCATAAGGACTGGACCTGTGCAACAGACATCCGGGACCTCATCCACAGACGGGACTGAGACGCCCCCTGCCCGGTCGCGCGCGCTGCTGATCTACGACGGCGATTGCGGGTTCTGCGTCTATTCGGTGCGGTACTGGCAAAAGCTCACCGGCGACGCCGTCGAATACCGGCCCTATCAAGAGGTCGGGGCGCAATTCCCGGACATCTCGCAAGCCCAATTCCAACGCGCTATCCAATACATCGCGCCGGACGGACGCCGCGCCAGCGCCGCCGAGGCGAGCTTCCTCACGCTGAGCCACGCGCGCGGCAGAGGGATCGGGCTATGGCTGTACCGGCATCTGCCCGGTTTCGCGCCGGTCTCGGAATGGGCTTACAAGTTCGTCGCCGCGCACCGCCCGGCCTTTCACAGCATCAGCACGCTGCTATGGGGGAAGGCGCCGGAGCCGCCGCGCTACGACCTCGTCGCGTTCGTGTTCTTGCGGCTGCTCGGGCTGATTTATCTCGCCGCGTTCGTCTCCTTCGCGGTGCAGGCGCAAGGCCTGATCGGCAGTAACGGCATCCTCCCTTTGAAGGACTTCGCCGACGCCATCGCCGCGAGTTACGGCGCGGAGCGCTTTTATCTGCTGCCGATGGTGTTCTGGCTGAACGACAGCGACACCGCCATCCAGGCCACCTGCTGGGCCGGCGCCGGACTGTCCGTGCTTCTGATCGGGAACGTGCTGCCGCGTCTCAGCCTGTTTCTGCTCTACGCGCTTTATCTGTCCCTGCTCTACGCCGGCCAGACCTTCATGAGCTACCAGTGGGACACCTACCTGCTGGAGACCGGTTTCGCGGCGCTGCTCTTGAGCTTCGCGCTCGCGCCAGGCATCTGGCTGCTGCGCTGGCTGATGTTCCGCTTCATGTTCATGTCGGGCGTGGTCAAGCTGCTGAGCGGCGATCCCACCTGGTGGGATCTGTCGGCGCTGTCCTATCACTTCTTCACCCAGCCGCTGCCGACGCCGCTTGCCTGGTATGCCGCCGAATTGCCGCAAGCCGTTCTGACATTCGCCACGGGCGCTGTGTTCTTCATCGAGCTCGTCTTGCCGTTCTTCATCTTTGCCCCGCGGCGCTTGCGGTTCATCGCCGCGTTCGGCTTTCTTTTGCTTCAAGCCGGCATCCTCGTCACCGGCAACTATAACTGGTTCAATCTGCAAACCATGGTGCTGTGCCTGGCGCTGTTCGACGACGCGGCGCTCCGGACCATCCTGCCGGCGCGGCTAGCAAGGCTGGAAACGGTTGATCGGCCGCCGCGAAGAGCGGTCACCATCGTTGTCAGCGCGATTGCGGGCTTCGCCGTGTTTTGCAGCCTGGTGCAGATGGCTGCACGGTTCGGCGCACGCCCGCCCGGCTGGTCGATGGACGTGGCCGACCTGTCCGATCCGTTCCATATCACCAGCCCTTACGGCCTGTTCGCCGTTATGACCACCAAGCGCCACGAGATCGTCATCCAAGGCTCGAATGACGGCACGGAATGGCGCGGCTACGAATTCCGCTACAAGCCAGGCGATGTGTCGCGCGGTGCGCCTTGGAACATTCCGCACCAGCCCAGGCTCGATTGGCAGATGTGGTTCGCGGCGCTCGACGACCCGAGACGCCTTCAGTGGTGGTCGCGGTTCCTCGAAAAGCTGCTGCAAAACGAACCGGCCGTGACGGCGCTGCTTGCGCGCAATCCCTTTCC
>CAZFYL010000215.1:0-2697 GCA_964523345.1 uncultured Methyloceanibacter sp. | reverse complement strand
GTCGAGATTGTCGATGTCCGCATCAAGCGCGTCGATCTGCCTGAGGCGAACATGCTGGCGATCTACCGGCGCATGCAGACCGAGCGGCAACGTGAAGCGGCCGAATTCCGTGCCGAGGGCGAGGGCGCTGCGCGGCGTATCCGTGGCACCGCCGACCGCGAGGTCACGGTCATCAAAGCCGAGGCCAACGGGGAATCGGAGCGTATCCGGGGCGCCGGCGACGCCGAGCGCAACCGCATCTTCGCCGAAGCCTTCGGTCAGGATCCGGACTTCTTCGCCTTCTATCGCTCGATGCAGGCCTATGAGGGCGCGTTGAAGGCGGGCGACACCAGGATGCTGCTCAGTCCCGATTCACAATTCTTCCGGTATTTCAACAACGCGTTCGGCAAGTCCGTTGAAGATGTCACGGCGAAGCCGGCCGCTCCCGCCAAAGCGCCCAGCGCGCCGGCGGACAGCACCGAGCCGCAAGATTCAGGAGCAGCGGCGGAGAGCGCCGGCCCTTCCGAGACCGGGAGCGACGCGGCGACGGTTGAGAGCGCCCCGTCAGCGCCTGACACCCCTTAGGCCGTCGAGGCGGCCGCGACGTATAGGGTGGCGCAATGACCAATCTCGCCGTGGCCTTGGGGCTCGTTCTGGTCATCGAAGGGTCGTTGTGGGCGCTCGCGCCGGGTATTGGCCGGAGATTATTGGAAGTGGCGGCAGAGACGCCCGAATCCACTCTGCGTCTTGTGGGGGCAGCGGCGGTCGCTGCGGGCGTGCTGGTGATTTGGCTTGTGCGCGGCTGAGGCCTGCCCGGGCCGAATCGATTCTGAGTTGGTCGGCGATTTCCGCTAAGCTTCTGGAAGTCGCTTGTGTGATTTGAAAGCGGGGCGCCCCTTTATGCAACAACCCGGCACTCAGTCTGGTCCTTGGCCTTCACGTGTGTTGGTGGCCGTGCTGATGCTGTGTCTGGCGGCCGGGTCTACCACACCGGGCAAGGCCCGCGGTCCTGAGTCCGTCGCCGACATCGCCGAGGGCCTCCAGGACACCGTGGTCAATATTTCCACCACGCAAACGCTCAAAGGACAGCCGGACAGCGGGTCCAACGGTCCAGGCCCCGAAGGCTCGCCGTTCGAGGAGTTCTTCGAAGATTTCTTTGACGGTGAAGGCGGGAACGGCCTGTCGCGAAAAGTGAGCTCGCTCGGCTCAGGCTTCGTTGTCGATTCTTCCGGGCTCGTGGTCACCAACAATCATGTCATCGAAGGGGCCGACGAGATCATCGTCAACTTCACCGACGGCACGAGCCTGAAGGTCGTCAAGATCTTGGGACACGATCCCAAGACCGACCTCGCGCTTCTCAAGGTCGAACCCGAGAAGCCCCTCAAAGCGGCCAGCTTTGGCGATTCGGGCAAGTTGCGGGTTGGCGACTGGGTCATGGCCATCGGTAATCCCTTCGGCCTTGGCGGCAGCGTGACCGTGGGCATCATCTCCGCCACCAGACGCGACATCAATGCCGGTCCTTATGACGATTTCCTGCAAACCGATGCGGCCATCAATCGCGGCAATTCCGGCGGTCCGCTGTTCAATATGGACGGCGAGGTCATCGGCGTGAACACGGCCATTATCTCGCCGTCCGGCGGCTCAATCGGCATCGGATTTGCCCTGCCGTCGAACAGTGCCGTCCACGTCATCGATCAACTCAAGCAGTTTGGCGAGACACGGCGCGGCTGGCTCGGCGTGCATGTCCAGAACGTGACCGAGGAGATCGCCGAAGGCTTGGGCCTTCCCGAGCCTAAGGGCGCGCTGGTTGCCAAAGTGACGCCGAAAAGCCCGGCCGCGACCGCCGGGATTCAGCCGCGCGACGTAATTGTCAAATTTGACGGCCAGCCCGTCGACACCATGCGCAGCCTGCCGCGCGCGGTGGCCGCCACGGCGATTGGCAAAACTGTCGACGTTGAGCTGCTGCGTGACGGCCGGGTTATGACCGTCACGGCGACCGTCGCGCGGCTGTCGGAAGACGAAGACGTCGAGGAGGCAACGGAGGACCAGGTCGAGCCGGCGCCCGAGACCGACCGCGAAGATCTGCTTGGCCTGTCGCTTGAGCCACTGACCGACACCTTGCGCGAACGCTATCGCATCAAGAGATCGGTCGCGGGCGTGGTCATCGTCGACGTCGATCCGAAAAGTGCGGCGGCGCAAAAAGGGGTCAAGCCCGGCGATGTGATCGTCGAGGTCACCCAGGAAAAGGTTCGCCGGCCGCAGGACGTCAAGGCGCGGCTGAGCGCGGTGAAAAAATCCGGCCGGCCATCGGTGCTGCTCTTGCTGTCCGATGCCGGGGGCGGGCTGAGATTCGTCGCCGTTCCGACCGGCTAGAGAAACGAGACGGCGGTCACGACGTGACCCATCGCGACGCTAGAGAAATCCGTCCGAAAGCCATTCTTATCGCCGGGCCGACAGCGAGCGGTAAGTCTGCCGCGGCGCTCAGCCTTGCCGAGCGTTTGGGCGGGACCATCATCAATGCCGACTCCATGCAGGTCTATCGCGAGCTTCGCATCTTGACGGCGCGGCCGCCGCAAACCGATCTCGGCCGCGCGCCCCACCGTCTTTACGGCGCAATCCCGGCGGCAGAAGCCTATTCGGTTGGTCATTGGCTCGCCGATGCTGCAAGCGCCATCGCCGAAGCGAAACAAGCGGGGCGCATGCCGATTTTGACCGGCG
>CAZFYL010000214.1:0-2698 GCA_964523345.1 uncultured Methyloceanibacter sp. | reverse complement strand
GTCGCCGTGGCGGTGCTGCTCGAGCTCGCATTCCGCGGATACTTTGCTTGGCAGGCCGGCCCCCGCGTCCTCCTTTACGGAACGCCGTGGTACCGGAACGCGTTCAGCGAATACCGGAAGAAAGAGCTGCTTAAGCAATACGCGCGGGAACGTCTCGATTGGCGTGCCAACGAAAACGCGCTCAATACCGTGTCGAAGCACGACAATGAGAAGCGCGGATATTTCAAGTTCTTTCCCAACGAGACGAAATACATAAAGGACATCGACAGCGGCCAGATTTTTCCCGTCGCCATCAACAGCCAAGGATTTCGCGGGCGTGAATTTTCGATCGCCAAGCCTGATCACGTCATCAGGGTATTGACGCTCGGCGCGTCATCGACGTTTGGGTTCTTCAACAAGGACGACGAAACCTATCCCTATCTGCTGGAGCAGCGGCTGAACGCGCTTTGCCATGGGCCGAAGCGGTTCGAGGTCATCAATTTCGCCATCCCCGACGCCGGTGTTTATGAGATCCGGGAAATGTTCATGGCCGAGGGTCTCGCACTCCACCCCGATGTCATTACCTTCTACGAGGGAAGAAACGACAGCGTCGAATCTCGCGCCACGGAGTTCCGGCAAGCGGACAGAAGCGAAATATCCACGGGCTGGCTGGAAACCGCGTGGAACGATGCGGCTCGCATTTCCCTCTTGGTGCGATTCGTAGACGAGCAGGCCGCGGCCCACGCTCAGGCTTCGGCTGAGGAGACGCTCGAGTCGTTGCGCGACCTCAGTGCCGAAACGAGCGAGGTGTTTCTGTTCGACCTGGACCAGATCCGCAAAGCGGCCAAGCGCAGGAACATCCTCTTTGTTGTTGCCAACCAGCAAGCCAATTCCAAGTCATGGTTCGGCATCCCTGCGGCTCGGAGGGCGGATTTGAAGGGTGTCACATATGCCGATGAATTGGCCGCCATCGAGCGCATCCTGAAACGCGGCGACGCCATATCGGGCTACGAGTTCGATTTTCTGATTCATGCGCGACTCATGCGCGATCTCAGGACTTGGGCGGAAAAGAACACGCTGCCATTCGTCGATATTATCGGCCTGCTCGACCAAGAGCGGCAACATCTGGTGAGCTGGGTCCATCTCGATACCTATGCCAATGGCTTGGTCGCCGATGCGCTCGCCGATGAGATCTTGCAGCATCGGCTCTGCCGCCCTTAATTCACTGAACTTGGGCAGCGACTCTCCGCGAGACACCGGAGAGGGAACAAAACGAGGAGATCGTCCGTGGAAAACGCCTACACCGCCAAAGCCTATTCAGCCGCCAGCGAGACGGCGCCGCTCGCCCCCGATACCGTCCCGCGGCGCAATCCGACCGATCGCGACGTGCAGATCGAGATTCTGTTCTGCGGCATCTGCCACTCGGACCTGCATCAGGTCCGCAACGAGTGGGGGGAGTTCATGCCGACGGTCTATCCCTGCGTGCCCGGCCACGAAATCGTCGGACGCGTCACCAAAACAGGCCCGGCGGTCGAGAATTTCAAGCCCGGAGACCTCGCCGCGGTCGGCTGCATGGTCGACTCGGACCACACCTGTCCCAATTGCCAAGAGGGGCTGGAGCAGTTCTGCCCGAACATGACGCTCACCTATAATTCCCCCGACAAGCATCTCGGCGGCGTCACCTATGGCGGCTATTCGGACAGCATCGTGGTCGACGAGCGGTTCGTGTTACGCGTGCCGGAAAACCTCGATCTCGCCGGAACCGCGCCGCTGCTCTGCGCCGGCATCACCACCTATTCGCCGATGCGCCATTGGGGCGTGGGCAAAGGCCAGAAGGTCGGCGTGGTCGGGCTCGGCGGGCTCGGCCATATGGGTGTGAAGTTCGCCCACGCGCTCGGCGCCCATGTGGTCGTGTTCACCACCTCGCCCGGCAAGACGGACGACGCGCGCCGCCTCGGCGCCGACGAGGTGGTGGTCTCGCGCAATCAAGACGAGATGCAGAAGCATGCCGGGAGCTTCGACTTCATCCTCGACACGGTGTCGGCCAATCACGACATCAACGCCTATCTCGCGCTGCTCAAGCATGACGGTAACCTTACGCTGGTCGGCGCGCCGGAGAAGCCTCTCGCGCTCGCCGCCTTCAGCCTGATCGGCAGGCGCAGAAGCCTGTCAGGATCGCTGATCGGCGGCGTCGCCGAGACCCAGGAGATGCTCGACTTTTGCGGGGAACACAACATCACGGCGGACGTCGAAGTCATCCCCATCCAGAAGGTCAACGAGGCCTATGAGAGACTGCTCAAGTCCGACGTGAAGTACCGCTTCTCGATCGACATGGCCTCGCTCAAGTCCGGCTGACGCGCTTGACCTGCGTCAACGACGTGGGTCCGGATTTTCCAAACGACTCTGGTAACGCCTGGAACCAAATCTTCCTTTGTGCATTGCTTAACGTGCCATATGCCCTTTGCTTCACGTGGCGCTATAGTCTTGGCGCCCGTGAATGGGCAGTATCAAGAGGGGACCAAAGATGGCCAAATTGCTTGTTGCCTTGCTTTTCGCCGTTGCTCTGATGTTTGGCTTGAGCACCGGCTCATCGACGACTTACGCGTGCAACGATGAAGCCGCCCAGGCAGCGGACGTGACCGGCGCGGTCCAGCTCGCTGAGAACGAAGACGCTGACGATGATGACGACGATGATGATGATGACGACGGTGACGACGGC
>CAZFYL010000213.1:0-2728 GCA_964523345.1 uncultured Methyloceanibacter sp. | reverse complement strand
AGCCGGTAATTCGCCACCTCGTTCCGGCGCGCGGCGCTGCGCATCATATAGACGCGGATCTTGTAATCGCCGCCCGCCGGCAGCGTGCCTTCGAACTGGTTGCCTTTGGTCGAGCCGATGAACATCGCCGCGCCGGTCGAGCCCGGCGCCAGGATGTTGAAATAGCTCGCGGTGTTGTCGGTCGCCAGGCTGACGTTCATCTGCTGGCCTTTCGCCGCCTCGAGCACGTAGTCCACAACCTCGTAGCCCTTGATCTTGCCTTTGACCGTGGCGCTGCTGGTACCCGGCTTGAACTGCACGCGTTCGCTGCGGATCTCGTCGGCGGCGAACGCGTGCGAAGCGCTGGCGGCGATGAGGGCCGCGATCGCAAGCGGCGCAAGAAGAATGGCATGGCGCATAAGCTGAACCCCGTATTGCTGTAGGAATTGTCTTTAGGCTGATGAAACCCGCTTACCGTCCAAATGTGGCGCAACTTGTCCCGCGCAAACGAACGAGACACGGAGGGGTTGAGATGGGATTGACGTTCCAGCCCGCCCCCGCTTTATCCTCGCGCGCATGCTGCACCGAGGCGCACCCCATTCGTCTATGACAGGAGGTTTCCATGCCCATTCCGGTTTGGGTCTTGCTCGGCTTCGCCGCTTGGACCTTGCTCATTCTCTTCACGACGGTCGGGGTTTATCGCTGGAGCCGCATTTTCACCGGCCGCGCGGAGATTTCCGAGTGGCGCGCCGACGAACAGCAAGGGAGCGATTGGTATCGCAGGGCCGTTCGCGCGCACCTCAATTGCGTGGAGAACCTTCCAGTCTATGCGGCGATCGTCGTCGCCCTGCTTGCCGCGCGTGCCGGCGGTCCCATCATGGACGGATTGGCCATCACGATCCTCGCCGCAAGGATCTGCCAGAGCTCGATCCATTTGCTGATGGAACAGACCAATACCGTCGCCGCCATCCGGTTCGCCTTCTTCTTTGTGCAAGCGATGTGCATGATCGCGATGGGGATTCTGATTGCCCTGTCGGCACGAGGATAATTTCCGGGCGCAGCGGACAGGCAAATGCCCGCATAAGGCGCAGTAAGCCAGAGTTCGAGCCGCATTCTTGAGGGCTTCGGGGGCGCGCGGTTTCTGTGGTGCCGGTGCCGGGCTCGCCGTATCATCAGCCATAGAATCAATTGGGGAGGGCAGGCCATGGATCTGACAGCTCTTATCGTGCAACTCGTGTCCGGCGCGGTCGGCGGCAGCGCCGCAGGCGCCGCGGCCAAGCAATATTCGCTCGGCGCCGTCGGCAATGCGATCGCCGGCGCGGTCGGCGGCGGCATCGCCGGCCAGCTGATCGGCACCATGGCCGGGCAGATGATCGAAGGCTGGGTCGGCAGCATTGCCAGCGGCGCGGTCGGCGGCGCGATCCTCATGGTGATTGCCGGCGTGATCCGCAACATGACGGCGAAATAGTCCGGCGAACGCGCGCGCGCGGAGCGCGGCGCGCCCGTTATGCGCGCCGCCATCGCCGCACGGCTCTGACCAGGAGCCAGACAAGCGCGGCATTGATCGCCATCGCCAGAGCGAGCAGGACGAAATTCACCGTCACGGATTGCGTGTCCAAGAGCTGCGGCAGCAGGACGCTCCACGGCAGGCCGAGCAGTAAGGCGGGAATGGCGGAGAGCGGATCGGGCGCGATCCACCCCGCCGCGCTCAGCGGTATCGCGGCCAGCGCGAGCGCCGAGACGAGTCCATAAAGCACGATCAGCCAGACTCCGATCCGCCTCATCCGGCGCCTCGCGAGCGATGATGAGACGCAACCTGCGATAACCGTAGGCGTTGTCTCCAAACTACTGCCATACTCAGCATCGAGAACACTTCAAACCCGCACAAAAACCAAGAAGGAGCGAACTATGTCCGTATTGAAAGTCATCGAGATTATGGGCGATTCCGGCAAGGGCTGGGAGGGGGCCGCCCAGGAAGCCGTCGAGGAGGCCTCCAAAACCGTGAAAAACATCCGCTCGGTATGGATCAAGGACCACGCCGCGACGGTCGAAGGCGGCAAGATCAAGCGCTACCGGGTGACCTGCAAGATCACCTTCGAGGTCGAAGGCTAACGCCCGCGGGTTTTCAGCCTTCCCTCGTGGCGGATGCCTCGACCGAGGCGTCCGCCCGCGAGCGGCAAGGGGCGTCGCGGACGCGCCCGCAATGGAGGCGTCGGATGTGGAAGACATTTTTCACGCTCGCCGGTCTTGCCTTCGGCGCAGGCGCGCTCGCCGGCTGCAGCGAAGACGCCAACAGCGACTACATCGTCTGTGAGAGCACCTATGCGCTTTGCACCACCGCGCAGTGCACGCCGATCGAGGAGGGGCAGGAGACGGTGTTCTGCGATTGCCAGGTGAAGACCGGCTACTCGGCCGGGAGCACGCCTTGCCACGACCCCGTCGATAGCGAAGAGGGCAAGCAAATCGTATCGCGCTACTCCCCGATCAAGAGCTATGCGGTGTGCACCAACGACCGGCCGTGGGCCTGGTGCTACGATCGGCCGTGCATCGTCGACAAGAACGATCCGGCGAAAGCCGTGTGCTCTTGCAATATCGCCAAGGGCAAAGGTCCTTACGTGATGGTGACCGACGCTTTTACGGCGTCGACCTGTACGACGGGCCTCTATTCCTCCGCCACGCTCGAAGGCCTGAAGGGGGTCACCGATTTCCTGAAAGACAACGACAAGCTCAAGCCGTTCGCTCTCAAGGT
>CAZFYL010000212.1:0-2783 GCA_964523345.1 uncultured Methyloceanibacter sp. | reverse complement strand
CGGCTCCATTTCGCCATGGCCCAGCGCACCGTGGCCATCGCCGACCAGATCCGCGAGATGGAGGCAGCCTGCGGCTAGCCAGCGCGGCCTTGCGCTCAAGCCTGCCCCAAGCCATAACCCGCCTGCGTTTAGGGGCGAGCCATGCAAGAGACGACCAAACATAAGAGCCGCGTGTTTTCCGGCGTGCAGCCGACCGGCAATCTTCATCTCGGCAATTATCTCGGCGCCATCACCAAATTCGTGGCGCTCCAGGCCGAGCATGACTGCCTCTATTGCGTGGTCGATCTCCACGCCATCACCGTGTTTCAGGACCCCGCAGAGCTCACCCGGAACACGCGCGAGGTCACGGCCGCCTTCATCGCCTCGGGCATCGATCCGGACCGCCATATCGTGTTCAACCAGAGCCAGGTGTCGGGCCATGCCGAGCTTGCCTGGATCTTCAATTGCGTGACCCGGATCGGCTGGCTGAACCGCATGACGCAGTTCAAGGAGAAGGCCGGCAAGGATCGCGAGAACGCGTCGGCAGGACTTTATGTCTATCCGAACCTGATGGCGGCAGACATTCTGCTCTATCACGCCGCCCGCGTTCCGGTCGGCGAGGACCAGAAGCAGCATCTCGAACTTGCCCGCGACATCGCCCAGAAATTCAACAACGACTTCGCCGAAGCCATCGCCCGCGAAGGCTATCCCGACGGCTTCTTCCCGCTTCCCGAGCCTCTCATCACCGGGCCTGCGACACGGGTGATGAGCTTGCGCGACGGCACGCGCAAAATGTCGAAGTCCGACGATTCCGACATGACCCGCATCAATCTGAGCGACGATCAGGACACCATCGCCAAGAAGATCAGAAAGGCCAGGACCGATCCCGAGCCGCTGCCGTCCGACGTGAAGGGATTGGCGTCACGCGCCGAGGCCGACAATCTGGTCGGCATCTATGCCGGCCTTGCCGGGACGACCAAGGAGGACGTCTTGCGCGAATTCGGCGGCGCGACGTTCTCGCGCTTCAAGGAAGCGCTGGCCGAGCTTGCGGCCGCCAAGCTCACGCCGATCGGGGCTGAGATCAAGCGGCTGATGTCAGATCCGGTCGAGATCGACAGCATTCTCGCGCAAGGTGCGGAGCGCGCGCACGCCATCGCCGATCCGATCCTGGCCAAGACCAAGGATATTATGGGTCTGATCCGGAACTGACCTACTCGGTGACGGGTTTTTGCCTTGCGCGAAGCGCCGATACGGTCGGGCTTTCTCGAATAAGTTTACGAAATTCTTCTTCTTGATCCGGCGGCAGCCGAAAAGTGCACCCTGACGCCGCGATATGTTTCCCGATTTCAGACAGTGTATTTAGAGAAAAGTAGTGGTCTGAGAGAACAAGTGAGTAGACAAAATCATCTTCCGTTTCGGGAAAGAAGCCGCATTTTGAGCACGGCGTAAAGGAGCCGAATTTCTCGGCGCCGCATTTAACACAAAGCGCAGCTGTCACGTCGGTGACTCACGGGTTGCCGTTCGCGTCACGCACCGACCCCCGTTCCGATCGGGCAGGAGACGCCAGTGCCGCCGAGCCCGCAATAACCGTGCGGGTTCTTGGCGAGATATTGCTGGTGGTAGTCCTCGGCGAAATAGAACTCCGGCGCCGGCATGATTTCGGTGGTGATGGCCCCGAGCCCGCGCGCCTTGAGTGCTTTCTCGTAGTCCGCCTTCGAGGCTTCGGCTGCGCGGCGCTGCGCGTCGGAAAAAGTGTAGATGCCCGACCGGTACTGCGTGCCGACGTCGTTTCCTTGCCGCATCCCTTGCGTCGGGTCGTGACTTTCCCAAAAGACTTTCAAGAGCTGATCGTAGCTCACGCGGGCAGGGTCATAGACCACGAGCACTGCCTCGTTGTGACCGGTGCGGCCTGAGCACACTTCTTCGTAAGTCGGGTTCGGCGTGTGACCGCCGGCATAGCCGACCGCCGTGACATAGACGCCCGGAACCTCCCAGAACTTTCGCTCAGCGCCCCAAAAACAGCCAAGCCCGAACATCGCCGTCTCCAAGCCTTGCGGGTAAGGCCCCTTGAGGGGCGCGCCGGTCACGAAATGGGTCTTGGCGGTGGGAATGGGCTGGTCGCGGCCGGGCAAAGCCTGGTCAGGCGACGGCATCGATAAGGGTTTTCGCTTCAGCGTGAACATGGGCGGGGTCCTAAGTTACGAGCGATCCGAAGATCCGGAATTCCCCCTAATTGATGAACACTTCGACCGGTTTCCGCTTCTGGCCGAGCCAATAAAGCAGCACGCCGAGAATGCCGAACACGACCCAGGTCGGCGCGCCGAGGATGGTGGTCATGACCGGGTCCCACAGAAACGGCGCGGCATCGGTTTGGATGGCGGTCTTGGCGCTCTCCAGCGTCTCGGGGCTCAGAGCCTTCCACTGTTCGCCCATCGGCGTGACCACCCACGCGCCGCCGCCCGCCAAGCTCTTGGTGGCGTCGACAACGGCGGCGACCATGGCAAGCAGAAGGAGCCAGACGCCAAGCAGGCGCAACAGCATCAGCATGTTCGGACCGTGCGGATAAGAACCGAGCCGCTTACATAAGCCATTGGCGGGCGATGTTCAAATCGCCCCTTCTTCAGCTTTGCGTGAGGGGCGTGCGAGCGGCTGAGGCTTTTTGGGCTCGCTTGAACCTAAGGGGGGCTTCGCTATAGTGCGCCGCCTTGACGGAGAGGTGGCCGAGTGGTCGAAGGCGCACGCCTGGAACGCGTGTAGGCGGGTAACCGTCTCGTGGGTTCGAATCCCACCCTCTCCGCCATGCC
>CAZFYL010000211.1:0-2812 GCA_964523345.1 uncultured Methyloceanibacter sp. | reverse complement strand
TTCTGCCGGCCCATGATCCTGCCGCGGTAAGATCGCGCCGCGACCTCAAGCTGCTCAATCTTGTCATGCTACATCCCCGCATCATGGCAAGGCAGATGCTGCGCTATGCCGGGGACAGGCCGCGCAAGATCGTTGAGCTTGGTGCCGGCGACGGTAGCCTGATGCTGCGGCTTGCGCGCCGCGTTGCGCGGCAATGGCCGGACGTGAAAGCGGTTCTGGTCGACCGGCAGGACATTGTGCGCCCGGCCACACGCGAAGCGCTTGCAGAGCTTTCTTGGCGGAGCTCGCCGCTCACGCAAGACGTATTCGATTATCTCGAATCGGCGGAACCGGCCGACATCATCATCGCAAATCTATTCCTCCATCATTTCACCGCTGAGCAGCTCACTGAAATCTTCAGGCGGTCGGCGGAGCTTGCGCCTCTCTTCGTCGCTCTCGAGCCGCTCCGCTCCGCGCTGCCGCTTGCCGGCAGCCGGGCTATCTGGCTGCTTGGATGCAATCACGTGAGCCGGCACGATGCCGTGGCAAGCGTCTATGCCGGGTTCCAGGGTCGCGAGCTGTCGGATCTCTGGCCGAACGGAGAAGGCTGGAGATTGATGGAAGGAAATGCCGGTATCTGGACCCACTCTTTCGTCGCGCAAACATGTTGAAAACGTTCTCGAGCGCCTACGATGCGATTGTCATCGGTGGCGGTCCCGCCGGGGCCGTCACCGCAATCGTACTGGCGCGCGCCGGATGGTCGGTGGCGTTAATCGAGAAGCGCCGTTTCCCGAGGCGCAAGGTCTGCGGCGAGTTCGTCTCGGCGAGCACGTTTCCTCTCTTCGAGCGTCTCGGCATCCTCGATGAGTTTTCCAGTCTCGCCGGACCTGACGTGCGGCGCGTCGGCATCTTTGCCGCCGACTCCGTCGAAGCCTCCCCCATGCCGGAAGTCGCTGGTCCGTTCGGCAAATGGGGGCGGGCCCTCGGCCGCGAGCATCTCGACCTCATGATGCTGCAAGCGGCCGCAGGGGCCGGGGCTGATGTCTGGCAGCCCTGCGCGGCCACCGAGATCGAACGCACAAGTGACGGCTTCGTTTGCGCTGTCACGCGCGGCGACACCAGCGTCTCGCTCCACGGTGGCGTCGTTATTGCCGCGAGCGGCTCCTGGGAGAGAAATGCCTTCCTTCCCGACTACGTGGCGCGGCGCGGAGACTCCGACCTGATCGCCTTCAAAGCGCATTTCGACCACGCCGAGCTCGACGGCGATCTGATGCCTTTGCTCGTCTTTCCGGGCGGCTATGGCGGCATGGTGTGGAGCGATGACGGGCGGTTGAGCCTGTCCTGCTGCATTAAGCGGCGGAGCCTCAACCAGTGTCGCGGCAGAGGCTTGCGCGCGGGCGAGGCCGTGTTGCGGCATCTCTTGACGTCGTGCGCCGGTGTGCGAACGGCGCTGCGGCGCGCCGTCCCGCACGGGATCTGGCTCTCAGCCGGGCCGATTAGGCCCGGTATTCGGGCGGCGTTCGAGAATGGCATCTTTCGTGCCGGCAACGCGGCCGGCGAGGCGCACCCGATTATCGCCGAGGGTATCAGCATGGCAGCGCAGTCGGGATGGCTTCTCGGCCAGAGACTCATCGCCGCGCAGGACGAACTCAGAAACGACTCTGCGCTTGCCGAACTTGGCCGCGCTTACGCCAACGATTGGCGCGCGCAGTTCTCGGGAAGAATCCGCGCCGCTGCCATCTTTGCCCACGCCTTGATGCGCCCGCAAAGCGCCGCTGTGGCGATCTCCTTGCTGAAGCTGTTCCCGCCGCTCGTTACGGTCTGCGCCTCCATGAGCGGCAAGACCAGACAATTGCCTGATCTGACCGGCTTGAGCTCTAGCGTTCTTCCAGGCGAAGTTGCTTGCGATGCGTCCAACTGATGGCGGCAAGGAGTGCTGCGGCGACGACGGCGTGGATCACATCCTCATGCAGAACGAAGAGTTGGGCCCATATGGCGCCGACGCTGACCAGCGCGAGCAACAGCGCTCCGTAGAACACTGTCGTCGGCCAGAGCAGCAAGGCCGCTCCTCCCACCTCGAGAAATCCGATGAGATAGCGGAACCATTGGCCGAAGCCGACGCGCTCGAACACCTCGACCGTGGCGGGGAGACTGCCAAGCTTGGCGCCTCCCGCGAACAAGAAAAACGCCGCGAGCAGGAGCTTCAGAGCCGAAAAGCCAATCGTCTTGAGGCGGGCGGCGTTGAGATAGGCCGGGCGTGACATCGTCTAGTACTGCGAGCTGCCGGACCGCATGGCGGTTTCGAGGGCCCGGTATTCCTCGCAAGCCATGCCGCACCTTCTTTCGATTTCCTTAAGCTCGAGCCAAGCCAGGTCGAGTTCACCCTTGGTGACATAGCCCTCGCCAAGATATTCGCGCGTGTCGACATTGTCCGGATCGATGTCGAGCGCTTTCTTGTAGAGCGAGATGCCGAGATCGACCTCGCCAAGCTTGCGGTGGCTATAACCGAGATAGGTCAGGACCACGGGATCGTCCTGGTTCGCCGCCATTTTGAGGAGGCCGATGGCGTTTTGATAATCTCCGTCCCTTGCTAGCTGCCGCCCGGCCCGCGCCAGATCCTCATCGGAAAGCGAGCCCGATTTGGGATCGACACATTTCTTTTGCTGAACGCTCCAGGCCTTGCCGCTCGGACATTTTCCGGCTGTTTTCTTGTCCTTTCGGCTCCAAAAATCGAATGCCTGGCCGGGCGAGGCCGAGGCGACTGCCAAGACGCCTGCCAGAGCCAGTGACACCGCCATCCTCAGCGGCCATCGGCCCTGTTGACTAGATTTCG
>CAZFYL010000210.1:0-2819 GCA_964523345.1 uncultured Methyloceanibacter sp. | reverse complement strand
CGGCGATGTAGGCAAGGTCGCCGGTGTTAAGCCAATCGCCGTCGTATAACTCGCGGGTCTTCTCGGGATTGTCGAAATAGCCGCTCGTGGCAGACGGGCCGCGGAACTGAAGCCGCCCTTCCTTCCGCTCGCCGAGTTCGCCGGTCTCCCCGACGATGCGGACTTCATGCCCTGGCAGGGGACGCCCGCAGGCGACGATTTCCAACGCGGCCGGATCGTCCGGCGCTGCCGGGACGGCACGGCCCTGGCGCGTCAGCACGTCGCGATCGACGCGGTCGATCGGGGGAACGCGCCCGAGCGGAGGGAACGACAATCCCACCGCGTCTTCGGCCAGGCCATAGACGGGTGCGAGAGCCTCTGGGCGGAAGCCATATTTGGCAAAGCGGGCCGTGAACTCGCGGATGGTCTCCGGTGATACCGCTTCGGCGCCATTGGCTACCATACGAAGCGAGCTGAGATCGACACCTGCGATCGCCTCGTCGTCAATCTTGTTCAGACAAAGCCCGTAACCGAAATTCGGCGAAGCCGACAGCGTTCCCCGATGCTGATGGATCGCCCACAACCACTGCTCGGGACGCACCAGAAAGGTCAGCGGCGACATCACCACCAGCGGCACGGCAAAATAGAGGCTGCCGAGCCAAGCGCCGATCAGGCCCATGTCATGATAGAGAGGCAGCCAGCTCACGAAAATGTCGGACGGCCCCGCGTCCATCACCCCGCCCATGGCGCGGATATTCGCCAGCAAATTCGCATGGCTGAGGACCACGCCTTTGGGATCGCCGGTACTCCCTGAAGTGTATTGAATAAGGGCCGTGTCGCCGCTGAGCGCTTCGCGCGCTTTACTTGGCGCTCCTTCGCTTAAATCCTCGACGGTGACCACATCGCGCAAACTCTCGACCTGCAATTTTACCAGTCGCGTTATTGCCGATGCCGAAGCCGGAGCAATCAGCAGGGCAGCCTTTGCATTGCGCAGGATGCCGGCCTGCCGATTGAGGTGCTCCTCAAGCTGCGACGGGCGTGCCGGAGGATAGATCGGTGTCGGTACGCCCCTGGCAAAAAGCACGCCAAAGAATGCGGCGAAAAACTCGACGCTCGTCGGCAGCATGATCGCGACCCGCTCGCCGGGCTGCAGCCCGCTCTGGATCAGGCCGCCCGCAACGGCTCGGGCCTTGGCCGCAACTTCGCTGTAGGTAAAAGCGGTCTCCTGTCCATCGCCGTGCCAGAGGACGACATGGACCCGGTCGCCATGCTGGCGCACATGCCAGTCAAACACCTCGGTAAGGGTCTTGGCACTTTCCGGCGCCGGCTCGGCTCTGCCTTCGCCCAAGGGGAGAATGCGATGCAAATCCGCAGATGGCCGTGCCGCCGCGCCCGCCAGCGCCGGGAGCAGGTCGTTCAGCGTCTCGGCTTCACCCAACAAGTTTGGCGGCAGTTGTACGGAAAAGGCACGTTCGACCCGGAGCAAGAGTTCGGCACGCGAGAGACTGTCAAAACCCCAATCGCTCTCCAGAGAACTCTTGAGACCGGCATGCATGATTTGCCGGCGGGCCGGGTTGAGCTCAAGCGCAAGGGCCCTGGCGATCTCGACCAGGACGGCGCCCGGGTCTTGGTCCGGCTTCACACCTGCAACCGCTTGCATCGGCATCCCGGTTTTCGAAGCGAAAGCACTCTAGTCCGCCCGTCGCCTCACAGCTGAGCGGCATCCTCCCGGCTCCTGCCGGACGCTGCCAGAACGTCCTCCACCGTCAGCATAGCCGCGCCCCTCGCCAAATTGAAGGTTGACCCCGAAAAAGCCGCCAGACAGACTTTCTCGTCCGGCGGGGCTTTGGTTGAGGGCAAACGCGCCTTTATCGGCTCCTAGCGGGAAGATTGGAAATTGGGGGGCCCGGGTCCCCGCCGGAGATACGAGAAGGCATGCCCTATCAACCGATTGAAGATTACGGAATGATCGGCGATATGCACACGGTCGCGCTGGTCGGGATCAATGGCTCGATCGACTGGCTGTGCGTGCCGGACTTCGATTCGCCCAGCGTGTTTGCGGCGATTCTCGACGACGAAAAGGGCGGACGCTTCAAGATTGCACCACTTGGCAAGGATGTAGTTTGCAAACAGTTCTACTGGCCGGAAACAAACGTCCTCATCACGCGTTTCCTGGCACCTGACGGCGCTGCCGAGCTTACGGATTTCATGCCGGCCGGGCGGGCCGTCTCTGGAAATCATCACCGCCACTGTCTGGTTCGGCGCGTTACGGTCGTCCGCGGGACTCTGAAGTTCCTGATGGAGTGTCATCCAGCCTTCAACTACGCCCGGGACGATCACACCGTAACGATCACAAACGAGGGCGCGATCTTGGCCTCGCCGTCTCTGACGTTGGGCTTGGCCACGAGCACACCGTTGCAGGAGCAGAATGGCCGCGTCTACTCGGAGTTCACCCTGACCGAAGGCGAGACGGCGGTCTTCGCCTTGCGGCACGTCTCGCCGGAGATGGGCTGCGGGTACGCCATGTCTGCCGAAGCGGCGGAAGTCTTGTTCCGGCGCACTGTTTCGTTCTGGCATGGCTGGATCGGCAAGTGCCGATATACGGGGCGATGGCGAGAAATGGTTCATCGCTCGGCACTGGCCCTCAAGATGCTGACTTACGAGCCAACCGGCGCCATCGTCGCCGCGGCGACATGCTCGCTGCCCGAGGGAATTGGAGGCCAGCGTAATTGGGACTACCGCTACACGTGGATCCGGGACGCAGCGTTTACGGTCTACGCCTTCCTCCGCCTCGGTTTCAAGGAGGAAGCCGAGCAATTCATGCAGTTTCTCACCTTCCT
>CAZFYL010000209.1:0-2821 GCA_964523345.1 uncultured Methyloceanibacter sp. | reverse complement strand
CGCTTGATGGCGACGTTCTTAGGCCCCGGCTCAGGCACTGTGGTGAAATAAAGGGCATGCTCCGCGGCAACGTAGACCGGCCCCTCATGCGCATTCGTCTCGATCAAGACGGGCCGCTGGAAGCGCGCACCAAGGACCTCGCGGAATTCGTCGCCATAGACGGCGAATGTCGCGCCGTCGCCCTGACCAGATTGCGCCATGCCTCAGACCTCACGCATGCAAATGATCAGTTTGCCTTGCTTGGCTTCTGGGTGGACGGAGCCGAGGTCGAGGCCGGCTCCGATTGCAGGCAATCCGCGGCGCGTTGCGTAAGTGAATTGTTGGCCAGCACGAGATTGTGGGCGCTGTTGACCAAGGCAATATGCGACAAGGCTTGCGGAAAGTTTCCGACCAAGCGCTTGGCTTTCGGATCGTATTCCTCCGACAGCAGCCCGACATCGTTACAGAGCCCGCACAGCCGCTCGAAGAACTGCTCGGCCTCGCTCATCCGGCCGGCCAGTATGAGGTTATCGACATACCAGAAGCTGCAAGCGAGGAACGCGCCTTCGCCGGGAGGCAGACCATCCTTGCTGCTTTCGGTGTTGTAGCGCATGACAAATCCGTCGGACATGAGACCTTTCTCGATGGCGGCGACGGTCCCTTGAACACGCGGATCGCTTGCCGGCAGGAAACCGACCAGCGGGATCCGCAGCGTACTCGCATCGAGCGTGTCGGAGCCGTAATGCTGAGTGAACGCCCCAATTTTGGCATTGAACGCATTGGCGCAGACATCGTCGTGGATTTCCTTGCGCTGCGTCTTCCAGTCATCGACCGGACCATCAAGGCCGAATTCTTCGGTTGCCTTGATGGCGCGGTCGAAAGCGACCCAGGCCATGACCTTTGAGAAGGTGAAGTGCTGGCGTCCGCCTCGGGTCTCCCAGATTCCATCATCCGGTTGGCGCCAGATCGTGGTGAGGTGATCGAGCATGGCGCGCTGAAGGTCAAACGCGGCATCGAGCGCGCCGAGCCCGCCCCGGCGCGCTTGATAGAGCGCATCCATCACCTCGCCATAAACGTCGAGCTGCAATTGACCGGACGCGGCATTGCCAATCCGCACCGGCGCCGAGTTCTCATATCCTGGCAGCCAAGACAGCTCCAATTCGGTCAGGCGCCGCTCGCCCTCGATGCCGTACATGATTTGCAACTGCTGCGGACTGCCGGCGACCGCTCGCAAAAGCCATCTCCGCCAGTGCCGCGCCGATTCGTAGAAGCCGCCATTCATCAAGCTCAACAGAGTGAAGGTCGCATCCCGTAGCCAGCAATAGCGGTAGTCCCAATTGCGCGATCCGCCGATCTGCTCCGGCAAAGAGGTGGTCGGCGCTGCGGCGATACCGCCGGTCGGTCGATAGGTGAGCGCTTTGAGCGTAATCAGAGAGCGCCGCACCACGGGCGACCACTTGCCGGTATCGCGGCAATGGCGCGCCCAATCGCACCAGAACTTCTCGGTCTCGGTTAGGACGGCCGCCGGATCAATCGGCTCAGCCGGCGCATCGCGATAGGACCGGCCGTAGCTGAGAACGAAAGGAACCGTTTCTCCCTCCGACACAATGAACTTGCCCAGGGTCTTCATGTCCTTGCCGCGCAGTTCGACCGGCGTGCGCAAGACCGTCATATCGGGTCCGGCGATGGCGCGGAGCGCGCCGTCGTCGAGATGCGTGACCCAAGGCACGGTGGACCCGTAGTCGAAGCGCAAGGAGATGTCGCACGTCATCGCGACCCGGCCGCGCTCGCCCTTGACGAGGCGAATGATCTTCGATGCCTCGTCGTCTTTGCGAATTGGCATGAAGTCGATCAAGGTCACGGTGCCATCGCTGGTCGTGAACTCGGTCTCCAGCACCAGCGTATCGTCGCGATAGCGTCGCGTGACCTTCTGTACCGGACCGGCCGGCGCAATCTGCCAGTGCCCATTCTCGGGGGTGCCGAGCAAAGCGGCGAAGCATGCATCGCTGTCGAAGCGCGGCCAGCACAGCCAATCGATCGAGCCGTCACGCGCAACGAGCGCCGCCGTTTCGCAATTGCCGATCAGTGCATAATCCTCGATCCGGTGCGCCATGATTTGCCTATGGCGCTGCGGCGCGGATGACGCCGCTCACCGGCTCGAATGGCGGCAATTTGCCTATATTTCTGGCAAAAAACTTTGGCAAATCGCCCCTCATCGGCTCTGCGGTCACCCTTCCGCGGTGACCTGTTCCCGCCTTCGCTGCGGAATGGAGTGTAGGCGTAGAATTCTCCCACTGGAAGACCGAACGATCCCGTTGACGATTATTGGCGAGCCTCCGCTACGTCTCGAAGGGGGTTGCAATGTCACCGAACGGCATGCACGGTTCGATAGATTGACCACGCGAAGAAACTGTCCGGTTTGGGAGAGTCGCGGATGGCAGGCACTGCTACGACGAAGCCTTCACGCGTGGTCGTTATCGGTGCGGGGTTCGGGGGTTTGTCCGCGGCGAAAGCGCTGGCGCGCGGGCCGTTTCACGTCACTCTGATCGATCGTTTCAACTATCATCTGTTCCAGCCGCTGCTTTACCAGGTCGCGACGGCGGACCTGTCGCCATCGGACATCGCCTCGCCGGTCCGCGACGAGTTTCGCCGCAAGCCCAGCGTAAGTGTCATGCTTGGCAATGTGTCCGGGATCGACGGCAACAGCAACGAAGTGATGGCGGAAGGGGAGCGGATTCCGTTCGATTATCTTGTTGTTGCGACCGGCGCGCGGCAGAGCTGGTTCGGCCATGACGACTGGGCGCCGAATGCGCCCGGGCTGAAGGACATCGGCGACGCACTC
>CAZFYL010000208.1:0-2872 GCA_964523345.1 uncultured Methyloceanibacter sp. | reverse complement strand
GAACGTTCGTGGATGGGAGAGGGAGGGGGGAAGCGCTACTGCGTGCTGGCTTGAGCGACGCGGGTGGTGACCGGATCCATCTGCATCAGCATTTCGATGCGGCGGCGTTCCCGTTTGAACTCGGCGAGCTGGCGTCCGGTGAGTTGCAGCCCGCGCGGCACTTGCATGGTCATCGGGTTGATGAAGTCGTTGTTGACCAGGACTTCGAAGTGACAATGCGGACCGGTCGAGAACCCGGTCGATCCGACATAGCCGATGATTTGGCCTTGCTTAACCTTGACGCCCGGCTCGACGCCGGAAGCAAAGCGAAGCATGTGGCCATAGGCGGTCGTAAAGCCGTTAGCGTGGCGGATGCGAACGTAATTGCCGTAACCGCCGTGGCGCCCAACCCGCTCCACCGTTCCGTCGCCGGCGGCAAGGATTGGCGTTCCGGAGGGCGCGGCCCAATCGACGCCGGTATGCATGCGCGAGCGATGCGAAATCGGATGGACGCGCTTGCCGAATCCTGAAGTGTAGCGGCTACCTTTGACAGGATTGCGCATCAGGAATTTCTTGGCGCTGTTGCCCTGCTCGTCGTAGTAGTCGACCACATTGTCGGGCGTGCGGAAGCGGTAAAATCTGTGGACTTGCCCGTCGATGGTCACAGAGGTGTAAAGGAGTTCGCCGGCTTCGCCTTCGTCGCCGGCGCCGTCAAAGAACAGCTCGAAATTGTCGCCGGCTTTGACGCGCTTCTTGAAGTCAACGTCGTAAGAATGGATGCGAAGCAGCTTGAGGATGGTTTCGGCGGGAATCTTTTGCTGGAGGGCGGCGTGATAGAAGCTCGTATAGAGCGAGGGACGGGCAGAGGCTTTCTGCATCTTGCCGTCATCGCCGATCGGCTTTGCCGAGGCGACGAATTCGCCCTTCCGGTTGCGTGCCGCGGTGGCGAGGTGGTCACCCTTGGCGTAGATGCTGACCTTGACCGGTTCCATCTGCCCGGTGTCTGACGGGGCGGGCACCAGCGTGAGGCGTATCTCCTGGCCCGATCGCAGGTCCTTGGCCGCGAACAGAGGCTCGAGCGTTTCGACGATCTCCTGGGCTTGAGGGAGCTCCGCGCCGTTCTTGGTCAGGAGGCTCGACAACGTGTCGCCGCGCCCGACCTTCAGCGTCTTGGTCTCGGCGCCCGGATAGATATCCTCGAAAGTGTCGTCGTCGTCGACGTTCCCATCGGCCGATTTATGGATCACCGTCGTCTTGGGCCCGCGCAAAGCGCCAAAACGATCTTCGGGATGATAGGCCGCTTCGATCAGCTGCGGCTCTCCGTCGGTTGCGACCGCACCCTCGGCATAAGCGAAAATCTCCGCCGCCTCGGCAACCAGCCGCCCGACGTCCTCAGGCTTGAGCTCGATGCCATCCGACTGCGGCAAGATCCCGCCGGCGACCTCGACCACATTGAGGCTCACCGTCTGCGCCGCGTCCTCGGCTTTGCCGTCGGCGCCGACCGGCGTTGCATCGGAATAGAGCTTGAAGGGATTGAACGGAGGTAATTCATCGGCATCGTCCGGACGTTCGGTGGCAAGGCCGGCGATGATCCGAAGGTAAGGCTTGATGGTTATGAATTCGCGGCTGCCGATCCGCTCGACCACCGTGTCGTGGATGACTTGACGGGTGGCAAAGCCTGCTTCGGTCAGTTGGATGCGGTCCCCTTTATGGCCGTTCGCGCTCTGCCAGTCGGTGGCGCGTGTGGCGGTGCGCATCGGCTGGAGTGCGGCAAGGCTCGCGCGCTTGAACGAGCTGACCATGCCGGAGCCGTCGCTCATGTTCAGCGAGGCGTAGATCGCGACCCCGATGAGACAGACGCCGACCACGCCGGCAAGACACGTGCTCGCCAGCCATTTCAGCCGGCCGCTTGCGCCCTCGGGTCCCGTTTCGCAGCGATAGACCGCCGGCAGCTTGCGCTCGGGCTTAGGCAATTCGCCAAGAAAGATGGATGGGAGTCCGGAAGCGGCGGCCGGCACCAGGGCCTGACCGAGCTTTCGACGCGCAAAGCGATCGCGGCGTCTAAACAATCCGCATTCCCCCCCGTCAATCGGTGCCCGCGCGCACGCTTAAGTGTCAGTTCGCGTCCGGACGGACAGCACCGAAACGGTTGCAATCCCTCAAACGAGGCGGGAGCGATCGCCGATGGAGGTCGTTGACCCTGACAAAATCCTTGACCGAGCCGTTTTCGCGCCGCCACTTGACGCAGCGTCTTTCGGCACTATTTCAAGGTCTTCGGTCCTGAGGTCTCCCCCTTCGGCGGGTTCCCTAGAAGCCATACATACCCCTGTATGGCTACCTCGCCGTTAACACCGCTGAGACTGGCGGCGTATTCAGGCAGGAATGTGGCCTTAAGGTCACAATCGCTGAAAAAATGAGGGCCTGACCACGGTTTTACCGGCCCCTTGACAAGGCTGGTTCCAATGCTTACATGAAGAATTCGCGCGGGTTGCTCCCACTTCCTGCGGGACTATACGCGACCGCGCGATCCTTCGGACAGAAGCGGAATCGTACCTGAGTTCGCCTCAGGGGATGACCGGCTGTCGTTGACTCCGGATGGGGGATTTGCTTCCATCGGGGGTTCGGGAGCGTGGCTTTTTGCCGCGCTTTTCGAACGGCTCTTTGACATTGTGATGCGAAGAAAGGGAAACGCAGACGGCGGAGTCCTTGCGAGCCGGCTTCTTCGGAAACCGGCGACGAGACTCTGACGATCGTTTGCGTTTTTCAAGCCAATAGGCGTGTTGCACGCGAATCTTAACGGATTTGCGTCGCGCCACGTTTGTTGGGAACTCGTCAAAACGCAGCGACGCCTTGGAAGATTCCTCCAAGGTCAGTTCAGAATCGAATTCTCAAC
>CAZFYL010000207.1:0-2890 GCA_964523345.1 uncultured Methyloceanibacter sp. | reverse complement strand
AGGGTCTCATCGTCCATTACGACACGATGCGTGTCTTGACCCAGACGTTCGCCGACCATGGCGACGACCCCGCCATCAAGTTCATCGCAAGCGCCAAAGGGCCGCTCTTTGCCGTCACCGTCGGGTGCCCGCGCGAGAGGCTGTTCGCGCAATTCCTGACCCTCGCAGTGGTGCGCAGCGACGGCATGGAGCCCGCGCGAGGGCGCGTCGCGCGGCTGAAGCGGAGTTTGCGTCATTTGCGCGCCAGCGCATTCGGCCTGCCGCGCATCTCGCTGTCGCGCCTGCAAGTCGCCCTGCTTGCGATCTACGGGTCCGACCGGAGATTTTTCCAGTGGACCCATCGCTGGGAGGCGTATCTCGACCGGCTCGCGGCCGCGCGCGGCGACGTGCATCGCCTGATCGCCGTTCCTGTCCCCGGCCCTGACGGCGCGCCGTCCTTCACGCTCTTCGCCGCGCCCGCCTTCGAGGCGACGCCTCTCGAAGCAGCGCCTCTCGAGGCAGAGCCTCTTGAGGCAGAGCCTCTTGCAGCGGCGCTGTACGAAGCGAATTGGCGCGCGAGCGCCTGACGGCGTTGCGCAAGCGAACGCGATGCCAGGCAACGGACCGGGTCTTTATCCCACAAAGCGCAAGCGATCGCTTGGCGCGCGCCTCCGCGCCTTCGTCCGCGCCGCGCGTTGGGCGCTGGCGCGCGGCCTGATCCGCCTCGCCTCGATGGCGGGCAAGGGCGCGCGCAAATCCTATCAGCCGGTTGGGATCGGGGATAAGCGCAAAGAGGGAGCGCGCGACGCCAAGACGCGCTGGGAGGCGATCGCGCCCGTGCTGCGCCGCTACGACGTTCGCAGCGTCCTGGATATCGGCTGCGCGGAAGGCTATTTCGTGCGGCGCGCGGCGTCCGAGCTCGGCTGTTTCGCCGTCGGCGTCGAAGCGTCTGACCGGGGCACGCTCGGCGCGCTTGCGCTGCTTTACGCCCGCGCCGAACGCTCAAGTCTGATGCGCGCCTTCGTGACGGCGGCAGAGCTCCGCCGCTGGCCGCAATTCGACGCCGTGATCTGCATGTCGGTGGTGCATCACATCATGCGCGCCTACGATCTCGAGGCGGCGCAGGACTTCATCGCCGCGTGCGCCTCGCGCGCGGCCCGCGTCCTGATCTTCGAGATGGGCTCGGGCGAGGAACGCGCCTTCGAACATGCCCTGCCGGCCGAGGCGCGGCATCAGGATATCTTCGTGCGCGCGCTGCTCGAAGGGGCCGGGCTCAAGAACGTGCGCGTCATCGCCGAGACGCGCGCCTATCACCAAGGCGCAACCCGCCTCCTGTTTGCCGCCGAGCCGGCGCGCAAAAATGCGGGCTAAGGCAGTCTCATCGCCTTCAACGTGACGGGGCCGACAATCCCGTCAGGCACAAGGCGTTTGGATTTCTGGTAAGTCTTCACCGCGGCCTCGGTGACCGGACCGAACCAGCCATCTTGCTCCACGCCCACTTTCTTCTGCACCCTGGCGACCGCGTCCCCGGTCGAGCCGATACGCAACACGACCGGGGCGGCAAAGAGCGGGGCCTCGGGCGCGCCTTCGAACACGCGCGGACCGAGAATCTTTTCGGCGTCCACGGTCTTCCCGCGCCGCCAATCCACACGGCCGTGTCTGTCGGCCGGATAGATCCTCACTTTGCCGCCGGAGCTGTATTGGCCTGCGCGAAACAGCTCCATCTCCTTCGATCTGCGGTCGATGATTTCAGGCGGCTTGCTCCAGTTCATGAACGCCGTCGCCGCCTTGGCCCGATTGCCCCGGTTCAGGTGCCGCACAAGGGTCGCCCGGTCGATCCCGCCGGTATTGAAATCGAACGAGACCAGCGCATCGAACTCGTGCTGCGCCACCGGCACCTTGACCGCCTTGTTCACGCGCGTCTCGAAGGCGGCAAGATCGCCGGCGAAGATGCGGAAGATTTCGCTCAAGGGAAGCCGGCGCCCGCGCGGCAGCTTGGACGGATCGGGCGGACCGGCCTTTGCCGTGTGCCCTACTCCGACCGTCCATATGCCTTTGGAATCGCGATAGGGCATGTCGACGATCCCTTCATGGGCGGCGATCTCGATGATGCCCTGACGGCTGACCTTCATGCCTGCCCGCTTGGCGATGTGTCGCGACGGTAGAGTGTTATAGCCCTTTCACCACGCCGAGCGCATGGAGGAAGCCGTACCGCCCGCCCAGTTTTTGATCCCGGCCGCGCATTACATATATACGCAATGCATATATAATGGACCTAACACGCGAGGAGTTCCACCGGCATGGCGGCGCAAGACAGCTCAAAGAAATATCACGTCACGGTGTCGGGCCCCGACGTGAATATCGACACCATGACCGACGAGACGGTGGCGCGCGTGGTGATGCATGTGATCATGAGCGGAATGACCGAGCCGCCGGTCGGCGTCGCCCCCGCGAGCCAGCAGCGCAAGCCCACCTCGCTGACCTCGCTTCAGGATTTCGTCGCTTCGTCGGGGGCCAAGGGCGCGGCCCAGCAAATTCTCGCCATCGCCGAGTTCGTGTGCGCGACCGGGAACAAGGACGAGTTCACCCGCGACGAGATCGGCGGCAAGTTCGCGCTCGCAGGCCTGCCGGCGCCGGACGATCTGCCGCGCTATTTTCAGCTCGCCGCGGATTACGGCTGGATCGGCGAGGACGCGCGCGCGCTCGGCCACTACTTCATCACCAAGCACGGACACGAGACGCTCCGCGCCAAATTCGAGCTCGGCGCTTAAGCGGATCCCCGCCAGCGGGCGCCGGACGGCAGGCTTTTCACGTCCTGCCGCCCCCAAAGCGCTTGCCGCTATTGGTCGGGATAGACCGGCTGCGGCTGGTTCGGCGACGGCGGCTCGCCCGCTGACGCGCTATCCGTCAT
>CAZFYL010000206.1:0-2895 GCA_964523345.1 uncultured Methyloceanibacter sp. | reverse complement strand
CGCGTCCGCTCCGCCATGGCTCGCACGTGTGGATCGTCGGCGTTGAGAATAGCGGTGCCGCGCCGTGGCAGCTTCTCCACAAGCTTTCCCTTTTCCTTGGCCGCGGCCTCCAGACTGCGGAAGATCCTGTAGTGATCGCTGCCGATCGTGGTCACAATCGCAATGTGAGGTCTGAGCACGCGCACATGGTCGGCAATTTCAAGCCGGTTGGCCGCCACCTCCTGAACGACATATTTCGTGGACGACCCGGCCGACAGAACCGCTCTAACGGACCGCGTAACATGGTTCGCATCAATTCCCAGGTAGGAGGCCCCGTCGGTGGCAACGATGGCGCCGGTCAAGTTTGTTGTGAGCGTCTTGCCGCAAGACCCGGTGACGGCAATGAAGGTGGTCTTGGTCAGCGCCAAGCGGCGGAGCCGCGCATACCAAAACTTCAGGCGCCAAAATCTCCGGATAACCCGTCCGCGGCGGCCGCGATTGCGGCCGCGCCCCTGTCCAGGAACCCGTTCGATCACGGCGGCAAGCCGCCGTAGAAGCCGGTCCGTGTCCTGAGCAGTTCCCGATCTCACGATCCGCATCCTTGTTGGCCCGGCAAAAGCCTACAGGAACCAACAGACGTGTGACAGGCTCCTCATCGCCAGCACAACCATGCCGGCATATCTGCTGCGGACACTCAAAGCGGGTGCTGCCGGTTAGCCCTGTCCGGCGATCTCGGCCTCGGTCACGCGGAACAGCCGCAAGCCGATCAATTTCCGGCTGATCCACGAGAACGTTTGGCTCTTGATCGGGTATTCGTTGCCGGCGAACCGGCAATCGCTGATCTTGACGTTCTCGACCGGCCCTCTCTTGTCGTGAACCTTGATCCCCGGGCCTTCGTTGCCGAAAAAGGCCGAATGCGTGATGGTCACGCCATCGACCCCCCGTTTCCGGTCGGGCTCGATATCGATACCGGCACTTGGCCTTGTTCCTTGCGTGTTGCTGAACACCGAATTCCTGACCGTCACATTGCGCGCGTGGATGATCGACAGGCCTTGGCGGCGATTGTTGTCGGCGATCACGCCGTCGAAGGTGACGTTTCTCCCGCCTTCCACGTAGAAACCGTCGCCCCACATATTCCTGGCCGTGACTCCGCTGATGGTCACGTTGCTCGACCGGCCGATCCTGATGCCGTGGCCGTACTCGCCTCTGGTATCCTTGTGGTGATATCTGTCGCCGGTGAGCGTGCCGCCGCTGATGGTGACGTCGTTCGCCCTGACACGGATAAGGTAATAAGCGGTCAGGCCGTTCGGGATCACGCGCAGCTCGGTATCCGGCTGCATGACGATGTTCACCGGTTTGCGGATGGTGATCCGAGCCGGTTCGATCAGATAGCTGCCGCTCGGGATGTGCAGCGTCTCACCCGGCGCGCAACGGTCGAGCGCCGAGAGGATCGCGTTGGTGGCGAGTACGCCTGCCACAATGAGCTCGCAACCTGACATTTCCGGCGAGCATGGCCGGTAATCGTTACTCGCCGGTTAGCCCTGCCGGTTGTGCAGAAAGATCGTTAACTCGGGGTTTTGACCTGAGACGGCTCAGGCGTCTTCGCATCGGGCCGGAGCATCTTCCAGTTCTTGTAGAACATCGCGTTGAAACGCTCGGCGATGAGCGAAACGGCGGAGATCAGCACGTCCAGCACCTTCGGATAGGGCGTCGGCCGCATGATATCCATGAACACGACGTAGCGGCGCGCATCGTAATCGTTGACCGAACGATGGATCAGCGTGTCGTCGAAAATATAGAGCGGGTTCTGATGCCAGTAATGCTTTTCGCTCCCGCACTCGATAAAGACCTTGTCGGTCTCGACCGGCGTCAAGTTGTAGAGCACGCGCAAGGTCAGGCGGAGCGGCCCATAATGGAACGAGGTCGATTCCTTGCCGGAAAACACCGACACGGCGATGGTCTTGATGAAGCGGAAATCGCGTTTGAACTCTTCGACCCCGTGCGGTTTTTTCTTGCCGTACCAGGTATAGACCAACATCCCGCGCTTGCCGTCCTGAAAGGCGCGGTCGACATCGGCGATGATTTCGCCCTTCCGGGTGCGGAACACGTCGAGCACCTGTTCGATCTCGGCCGACCATTCCGGCGGCAGATCCTCGAGGCGGTAGACGCCCTTGTTCCGGTAAGAGAGCAGGTCGACGAAAAGATTGAACGGCGAGAGCAGCCAGGTGGTCATTCCCTTGCCGAGGAAATAGCGCTCGAACACCATGCGGTCGCGGCGCGTGTTGCGCATGACGTCGATCAGTCCCGTGATCAGATAGAAGATCGTCAAGACCGGCACCAGGAACAGGCCGGCCGCAAGCGCCAGCGCGCCCAAGGCAAATCGTCTGATCGATCTGGTTCTTTCCCGTGTCATCAATCCGTCCTATCGAATTGGTGACAGTGCTATAACCGAGATGCGCATGTCCGGGAATCCTTAAACTTGGCGTCTGGACCGCTAAAACGACGCACCGGCGATGACACCATCCCGCTCAAAATGCCGCCGCATTTGTGTCGGAACTCAGGCGCGGGGGCCCCTGCAGGCCCGGGGCTGTTAGCCGTTGGAGTACGGGATGAGCGACAAGAAGAGTGACGCAAGGGCAAACTTGGCAATTCTGCTGCTCGCCGTCTGCGCCATCCTGCTCGCCGTCAACGGCGCGCTGATGTGGGTCTATCTCTCCGGCGCAAGCCAGCGGTTCGCCCGCGCCTTGGAGGCGATCGAAAACTCGAACACGCGGCTCGACGCGGTGCGGGGCGAGCTCGACTCCAACCTCAAGGCCATTCAAGAGGAGTTGGAGACGCTCAACCAGAAAGCGTCGGAGAGCAGAGATCTCACGCCGCCGCCGCGCAGCGAGGATCCGGAATAACACCCGGCGCCGA
>CAZFYL010000205.1:0-2905 GCA_964523345.1 uncultured Methyloceanibacter sp. | reverse complement strand
CGTCGAGCCCGAGGTTCTGCTGAATGCGGACGCCAATGATGGCGAAGATCGTCCAAACGGCAAAACATACCGTGAAGGCGACCGTCGATAGCCAAAGAGCGCGGCTTGCCCCCGGAACGGCGTCGCTGGTCATCTCATTCCCCCATTGCCAGGCCAAAAGCTAAGTTTGGGCCGCGCCGATCCCCGCCTTAACCCGACGAAGATCGGCCCGTGCTGCCTCCAACCCTTTGGACTTAGGCTGCTCCCGGCTCAGTCTTGCTGACATGCGTCCATCCCCTTGGCATCGACAGCACATCAAGCGCTCCGAGCCAGCGCCAGGCATTCGGCAGCAAGGCGCGCCGGCCCAGGGGCCGAACGCCGGAAATGCCTCTCAATTTTCGATTTATCGCCCGCTCAGACCGGCCCGGACGTTGACGCAGCGCAAGCTGCCTTGCAGATCGCGCGCCGCCGGCTGCCGCTGACGAAAGGGAGCAGAAAGGCCTGAGGGCGCACCTCTGGGCGCTTCTCTATGGCCGGTCGTGCTGACCCCGGGAGGGCTAACCTGGCGGATCTTCTCCGACAAATTCAGGGAGCTAGATCTCTACCCAAAACAGGCGACTTACTGGCGGAGAGGGTGGGATTCGAACCCACGGTACGGTTACCCGTACAACGGTTTTCGAGTTCTAAGATTCTCATGCTGGCACGTGTCGCCTCGTACCTAAGTATCCCCTTCTGTTCGACAATTTCAATACCCTGATCCCGCCTTGTTACACTCGGTGCCATGCTGTGCTGCGTCGTTCGTTTGCAATTCCGTTTGCAAAGTCCCGCTACGGCCCATGTCCGCTTTCGGGGGGTAAAGCGGACATGCCCGATCTACCTTACAATGTCCGTTAATGACCCAAAGCGGACATTGGTGTTGCGAGGACCTGACATTTGCCACGGAGAAGCAACCGCCTCTGATACGGTTTGTCAGAGCGCCAGCGCCACGGCATCTCGCAATTCGCGGTAGAACCGTTGCGAAGAAAAATATTCACTTGCTCGTTGCCGTCCGGCTGCCCCGAGCTGCATTGCATAATGGCGGTCGTTTGCCAGACGCAATATATTCGCGCCTAAGATTTCTAGCCCCGCTTCGCCTACCGGGTGGAGCAATCCGGTCTTGCCATCGAGGACAATTTCCTTTGTGCCCCCTGCATCGGTGCCGAGAACAGGTAGGCCGAAGGCCATAGCTTCAATCGTGACTCGCCCAAAAGGCTCGCCGTTGCCTTGGGAATTCATCACAAACGCATCGGCGGATTTATAGAAAATATTGATCTCTGACTGTTTTAGCCAAAGCAGCCGGCCGTCGAGCACAGCCTTGCGCTCCATTGGGGACAAACCGGTCAGAATCCTGCGACGATGCAATTTATTGCCGATGCCAACCAGCAACAAGCGGATGGCTAGGTCGGGCTGCTGCGCCAATAGTCGGCCAACGGTGCGAACCAGCAGCATCTGTCCCTTGGCCTCGCACATCGTGCCTATGCACAAGATAAGAAAATCACTGTCACGGATACCCATCCGTCCGCGGGCAGCCTTGCGGTCCAGCCGCTCACGCTTCGAGCTGGGCCATGGGAGACGCTCCGCGTTTGCCGCCTGCGTCAACTCGTTCCGGTTACCGGGATGTACGACGATGCGTTTGGGTGGCAGCGGAAGCCCGGATTCTTCCCAAGTTGCTCGGGAGGTTTGAGAATCGAACAGCATCGTTGCTGCGAGCGTGGTGCCACGGAGGAAGCGCCCAAATTTCTCGACCGACGATTCATGGTTCCACCAGATCAATCGTCCGACGCGTGAAGGATACACGGCGAGATATGTCCGGATCCATGGACCGGCCACCAGCGTATTGGCGATCACCAAATCTGCTTTCGCCGCCCATTCCATCGCTGTCTCGATCGGCAGCACCGGAATCCTATAGCGCTCGGCCGGGTGGCCGTAGACGGCATCATCGGCGAGTGTGAAAAGACGTACATTGGCACCGCTGTCCTGCATGGCACGAGCGATCTCGGCCAGGAGAAGGGCCGCGCCTGTGTAACTCAGTTGGTGGCTAATCAGCGCAACATCTTTGCCCTTTAGGATTTGCAACAGATCGTTGCCTACCACTTGCGGAGTGAGCCCTCCCAGAGAGGAAAGTGGAGCACACCACGTATCAGCAACAATCCGGCCGGGAGCGTCATTGGCGCTGCCTCTGTCCCTCTGGCCAGTGGTGCAATAGAAGTGCTCGCGATGGATAGCGCAGGCCGGGAGCTTCAATCGGTATGGAAGACGTCCGCCGATCGACCATCGATCGGCAACGACATCGTAGGTTTGGATCAGATTCGTCAGCCGCAAACGGAAATGTTTGGGATGTTTGTAGATCTGCCCGCCGATCACGTGCACCAAGCCGCCAGAAGCGACCACGGAAAAATCCGTATGAGATGCCGGGACAGGCATGTCGCCTAGCCGGGTCCATTTCTTGTTGCCGGAATCGAAACGGTAGGTGTCAGCGAAGTAGGTTTCCTGCGTTTTGCCGGTGCAGGTGTAATTCGGGTCGCCGTCAATTGCTACAAAGTCCCCTGCCTGTCCGCCGAAGACGTAAAACGAGTCTCCGATCGCGACGCTGCCTCGATGCATGGCCGGTCTCGGAGTTGGAGCTTCTTCGTGCCAGCAGTTTTCAATGGCCTGCCCCCCCTCGACCGCCAAGCTCCAATGGTCAGAGGCGGGCGTATATCGGTCGGGCAGTGCGCCACCAACGAAGTGCAGGCGATTTTCCAGTAATTGCATCGTGCCGGCATAACGAGGAGCCGGCAGTGCGGGCAACTCGCGCCAAGTTCCCTTTCGGGTATCGAAGGCGAAGCCGTCCGTTATGGCGGGACTACATTGTGGGCCGAGTTGCCCCGAAACTGCGTAGAAGTAC
>CAZFYL010000204.1:0-2926 GCA_964523345.1 uncultured Methyloceanibacter sp. | reverse complement strand
GCCTTCGCCACCGGGCTCGACTCCCGGCCAGCCATCGAAAAATTCTTTATGAAGAACGGCGTTCCCCAAATCGATGCGCTCGTGTCGCTGACCGGTTTTTCGCTTGTCGGCGGTCCGGCCTACAACGACGCGCACGGCGCCGAGGAAATGCTCGGGAAGCTCGACATCCCTTACGTCGCCGCTCACGCCGTCGAATTCGAGACGCTCGATGACTGGGAAGCATCGGAGCGCGGCCTACTGCCAGTCGAGACCACGATGATGATCGCGATTCCCGAGCTCGACGGCTCCACCGGACCGATCCTGTTCGGCGGCCGGTCGGACCAGGCGGACAATCCACGTGCCATGCAGTCTCACAGCGAACGGGCGGCCATGCTTGCCGAGCGCGTCAAGCGACTGGTCGCGCTTCGCCGCACGGCGCGTGCGGACCGGAAAGTCGGCATCGTGCTGTTCAACTTCCCGCCAAACGCCGGCGCAACTGGCACCGCGGCGTTTCTGTCGGTCTACGAATCGCTGTACCGCAGCCTCGTTGCGCTGCGCGAAGCCGGATACAGCGTCGAGCTACCGGCCAGCGCCGAGGATTTGCAGAAGCGGCTCTTGGAGGGCAACGCGGCCCGCTTCGGCGCCGGGGCCAACGTGCACGAGCGCATTCCTGCCGATGACCATATCCGCCGCGAAACTTGGCTTTCCGAAATCGAGGCGCAGTGGGGACCGGCGCCCGGCAAGCATCAGGCCGATGGCGGCTCGATCTTCGTTCTCGGCGAGCGCTTCGGAAACATCTTTGTCGGGATACAACCGGCGTTCGGCTACGAAGGCGACCCGATGCGCCTCCTGTTCGAGCGCGGCTTTACGCCGACCCATGCCTTCTCAGCTTTCTATCGATGGCTGCGCGAGGATTTCGGCGCCCATGCCGTGCTCCACTTCGGCACCCACGGCGCACTTGAGTTCATGCCGGGTAAGCAAACCAGCCTGTCCGAGACGTGCTGGCCTGACCGGCTGATCGGGGCGCTCCCGAATTTCTACCTTTATGCCGCCAACAACCCGTCGGAAGGCACGATCGCCAAGCGCCGCGCCGCAGCCACCCTCATCAGCTATTTAACGCCGCCGATCTCCAATGCAGGCCTCTATCGCGGCCTGCTCGATCTGAAGGCTTCGCTCGAGCGCTGGCGCGGTCTCGAACCTGAAGAAACCTCCGATCGCGAGCAGCTTGTCACGCTCGTTCAGACTCAAGCGGCTGAACTCAACCTGGCTCCGGCCGAGCCCGCTTGGTCGGCGGACGAAACGTCATCCATCGAAGCGTTGATCGCCGCCGTCCAGGAACTCGAATATGAGCTGATCCCGCAAGGGCTCCACGTTCTCGGTCAAGCTCCGGCGCGCGAAGAGCGCATCGATCTGCTGAAGGCTTCCGCCGAATCGCAAGGCGTCAAGCTCGCGGAGGATGCTGCTGCGGCCTTGGTGGATGGCGCGGGCGCCGATCGCATCTTGTCGCTGTCCGGCCTCGATAGAGACTCCGATGCACGGGACGTCATCGGCAAACTCGGCGAGGCGGCGCGGCTCCTTTCGGAAGATTACGAGCTGCCGGCGCTGATCCACGCGCTCGACGGCAATTTCACCCGTCCGGCGCCGTCGGGCGATCTCTTGCGCAATCCGGCAATATTGCCGACTGGGCGCAACATTCACGGCTTCGACCCGTTCCGGCTGCCAAGCTCCTTCGCCATGTCGGACGGCAAGCGTCAAACGGATCGCCTGCTTTCCCGCCATACCGCCGACGGCCACGGCCTGCCCGAATCGGTGGCCATGGTGCTGTGGGGGACCGACAACCTGAAAAGCGAAGGCGGCCCGATTGCGCAAGCCCTTGCGCTGTTGGGTGCCAAGCCGCGCTTCGATGCCTATGGCCGGCTTTGTGGCGCCGCCCTCGTGCCGCTTGCCGAGCTCGGCCGGCCTCGAATCGACGTGGTCATGACGGTGTCCGGGATCTTCCGCGATCTCTTGCCGCTGCAATCGAAGCTTCTCGCCGAAGCGGCCTATCTCGCCGCGATTGCCGAAGAGCCCATCGAGCAGAATTTCGTGCGCAAGCATGCGCTCGAACATGCCGGAGAACATGGCTGCGATCTGGAAACGGCGGCGCTCAGGGTGTTCTCCAATGCCGAAGGCGCCTACGGCTCGAACGTCAACCATCTCATCGACTCCGGCCGGTGGGACGACGAGAGCGAGATCGCCGAGGTCTATTCGCGCCGCAAATGCTTCGCCTATGGGCGCAACGGCAAGTCTCAGCAGCAACAGGCGCTGCTGCAAAGCGTGCTCGCCCGCGTCGACCTCGCCTACCAGAATTTGGAATCCGTCGAGCTCGGCGTCACCACCATCGACCACTATTTCGACACGCTCGGCGGCATCAGCCGGGCATCGCTTCGGGCAAGAGGCGAGGCCGTGCCCGTCTATATCGGCGATCAGACCAAGGGTGAGGGCAAGGTTCGCACCTTGTCCGAGCAGGTCGCGCTCGAGACCCGGACCCGCGTGCTCAATCCGAAATGGTACGAGGGCATGCTGAAACATGGCTATGAGGGCGTCAGACAGATCGAAAGCCATGTGACCAACACGGTCGGCTGGTCCGCCACCACCGGCCAGGTCGCGCCGTGGGTTTATCAGAACCTGACCGAATCCTTCGTGCTCGACGAAGCGATGCGCGAGCGCCTGGCGGCGCTCAACCCCGTGGCGTCTGCCCGGGTAGCCCATCGGCTACTGGAAGCGCACGAGCGCAACTATTGGACGCCCGATGAAACAACTCTCGAAACCTTGCGCAAAGCGGGCGAAGAGCTCGAAGACCGCGTCGAAGGTGTGGGACTGGAGGTCGCAGCATGAATATCGCCCTGAAAGCCCCGGTAAAACCTGCCGACGGAGAGGGCAGCGTTCAAGTCCACCTCGATCCTAA
>CAZFYL010000203.1:0-2934 GCA_964523345.1 uncultured Methyloceanibacter sp. | reverse complement strand
TGGGGCAAGTTCGTCGACCGCTTCGATGTCGACAAGGAACCGAACGAGCCCAACCGGTTCGGTTGGATCGTCGAGATCGATCCGTTCGATCCCAACTCGGTGCCGGTCAAGCACACGGCACTCGGCCGGTTTCGTCACGAAGGGGCGGAGTGCCTCGTCAACAAGGATGGCCGGGTCGTTGTCTATGCCGGCGACGATGCGCGATTCGACTATGTCTATCGCTTCGTCTCGAACGGCAAATACGATCCCGAAGATCGCGCCGGGAACAAATTGCTGTTGTCCGAGGGAACGTTGTCGGTGGCGCGGTTCGATGCCGATGGCAGCGTGACCTGGCTTCCGCTCATTTTCGGGCAAGGCCCGCTCACCAAGGAGAACGGATTCTCCGATCAGGGCGATGTCCTTATCGATGCGCGCTTGGCCTCCGATCTGCTTGGCGCCACCCGCATGGACCGGCCCGAGGACGTCCAGCCCAACCCTGTCACCGGCCGCGTCTATGTGATCCTGACCAACAACACCAAGCGCAAAGCCGGCGAAGAAGACGCCGCCAATCCGCGAGCCGAGAACGTGTTCGGTCATGTCATCGAGATGACGCCGCCTGACGGCGATCATGCCGCAGGCCGGTTCGCCTGGGATCTCTTGGTGCGTTGCGGCGATCCTTCGGTGGCATCGGTCGGTGCGTTGTGGAATCCGGCGACTTCGGAGAATGGCTGGTTTGCCTGCCCTGACAACGCGACCACCGATTCTGATGGAAGGCTGTGGATTTCGACCGACCAGGGCGAGCCCTGGCCCACGGGGCGGGCGGACGGCCTCTATGCGCTGGAAACCGAAGGGATGCGGCGGGGGACAGGCAAGCTGTTCTTCCGTTGCCCGGTTGGAGGAGAAATGTGCGGTCCCCGCTTTACGCCCGACCAAGAGACGCTGTTCGTCGCCGTCCAGCACCCGGGCACCGACGCGACCGACCGCTACCAGGGATTCGAACGGGCCTCGACTTTCGCCGACCCGGCGACCCGCTGGCCGGATTTCGATCCCAATATGCCGCCGAGGCCCTCCGTGCTCGTCATTACCAAGATCGGCGGCGGCAAGATCGCCTGACGATCCTGACCGGTCTTCGCACTCTTGAAAAAGCCGCACGCGCATGCGAGCTAAACGCGTTCCCTATGTGTTGAGATGATTCGCGGAGCCATCGGTGGCCAAACGACCCAAGCGCAAAGCGGGCGGGCAGCGCGACCTGTTCGCAAGCCGCGGCCGGAGCAAGAAGCCGGCGGGCGGAGCGAGGAAGAAGCCCGCGAGTCGGGCCAAGAAGCCTGCGCCCAGCAAGACCACGTCCCGCGCAGAGAAGGGTTATACCGCCGCCGATATCGAGGTACTCGAAGGGCTCGAGCCGGTGCGGCGCCGCCCCGGCATGTATATCGGCGGCACCGACGAGAAGGCGATGCACCATCTCTTCGCCGAGGTGCTCGACAACGCCATGGACGAGGCGGTGTCGGGCCATGCCGATCATATTAGCGTTGCCTTCGAGGCGAATGGCCTTCTCACCGTCACCGATAACGGCCGTGGCATGCCCGTCGATCCGCATCCCAAATTCAAAAAGAAATCGGCGCTCGAAGTCATCATGACCACGCTGCATGCCGGCGGGAAGTTCAATTCCAAGGTCTACGAGACGAGCGGCGGGCTGCACGGTGTCGGTGTCTCCGTTACGAATGCGTTATCGGAGACGATGGAAGTCGAGGTCGCGCGCGGGCAGAAGCTCTACCGCCAGAGCTATAAGCGGGGCAACCCGGACGGCCCGGTGAAGAACCTCGGCGCGGTCAAGAACCGGCGCGGCACGCGGGTCAGCTTCAGGCCGGACCCGAAAATTTTCGGCAAAGACGCCGCGTTCAATCCGGCCCGCCTGTTCCGCATGGCACGCTCGAAGGCCTATCTGTTCCGCGGCGTCGAAATCAGATGGTCGTGCGCCAAGGCGCTTCTTGCCGGCGATAGCGAGACTCCGGAAAGCGCGGTCTTTCACTTCCCCGGCGGTCTCAAGGATTTCTTGGCAAGCCGCATCGAAGGCCAGGAGACCGTGACCAAGGACGTGTTCACCGGGCGGACCGAAAAGAAGGGCTCGGGCTCGGTCGAATGGGCCATGGCCTGGATCGCCAGCGACGACGGCTTTCTCAATTCCTATTGCAACACGGTGCCGACGCAGGACGGGGGCACGCACGAAACGGGACTGCGCGGCGCACTCACCAAGGGCCTGCGCGCCTACGGCGAACTCACCGGGCATAAGCGCGTCAGCCAGGTGACGGCCGACGACGTGCTTGGCACCGCGGCCGGCATGCTGTCGGTGTTCATTCGCGAGCCGGAGTTCCAAGGGCAGACCAAGGACCGGCTGTCGAGTTCCGAGGCCACGCGGATCGTCGAAAGCGGCTTACGCGATGCCTTCGATCATTGGCTGACCGGCAATCCGTCGCAGGCCAATCGTCTGCTCGATTGGGTGGTCGACCGTTCGGAAGACCGCCTGCGCCGTAAGAAGGAAAAGGAGATCGGCCGGCAGACGGCAACACGGCGCTTGCGCCTCCCCGGCAAGCTTGCCGATTGTGCCGTCAGCGGCGCGAGCGGAACGGAGATCTTCATCGTCGAGGGCGACTCCGCCGGAGGCTCGGCCAAGCAGGCGCGCGACCGGGCAACTCAAGCCGTGCTGCCGCTCAGGGGCAAGATCCTCAACGTGGTGAGTGCGAGCTCAACCAAACTTGCCGACAACCAGCTGTTGAGCGACCTGATCCAGGCGCTCGGCTGCGGCACCGGTTCGCGCTATCGCGAACAGGATTTGCGCTACGAGAAGGTCGTGGTGATGACCGATGCCGATGTCGACGGCGCCCATATCGCGTCCCTTCTCATCACCTTCTTCTTCCGCGAGATGCGCGAGCTGATTGAGGGGGGCCATCTCTATCT
>CAZFYL010000202.1:0-2949 GCA_964523345.1 uncultured Methyloceanibacter sp. | reverse complement strand
TCCCGATCCTGCGCCTCGACAAAGGCACGGGCCGGCGCATCGCCGTCGAGGCCGCCGAGATCGGCGGCGGGAACTTTCCGGTTCGAGGTTTGCGTGCCGTCCTCATAGAGGACGTCAAACAGCACAAAGCCGTTGGGCCGGGCTTGCGATTTCTTACCCATGGTTCGGTCCGCCTAAGCGTCCTGTTCGGTCTTCTCGGCGTCGGGCGCATCTTCGCGCGCGGCCTTGCGCTTGGCTGTCTCCTCTTCGAGACGCTTCAGCTTTTCCTGCTTCTTTTGCGCCTTGTTCCGGTTACGCTCCGCGCGCTCACGATTGTAGTTCGGCTTGAATGCCATGTTTGTCTCTCTTGCCCGGGGCTAGGTTTGCTTCGACCGCCGCGGCTTCGGCTGCCGCGGCTTGGAAGGCCGCTTGGCCGGCGCGGCCTGCTCTTCAAGTTTCTTCTCGGCGGCCTCTTTAGCCAGACGCAGCTCACGCAATTTGGCCGTCTTCAGGGCGATCGCGTCGTATTCACGCTGCTGCTCCTGCTTAAGATTGGAGTCGCGCTTCATCGATTGACTCAGCAACGACTCGGCATTCCGCCGTGCGGCAGATATCCGATTTTTCATCATCAGCTTTGCTGCCGTTTCAGCGGAAAAGCATCGCCGTGGTAGAGGCGGCGAATGCTGTGTCCATCGAATCGTTCCTCGTCGACTTCAAGATAGGTGCCAAGAAGCAGATCCGGCGGAAGCTCCTCTATGGCAAACCGGATAGCCTCGGCGGCAGACTTAAAGCGCTTGTACCCAATCGGCCCTCTGGTCGAGGACCTGCGTCGTGCGGGGAAGAGCTCTGCTTCAGCCTGATAATTGATACTCGTCATCGTCTTGAGTCCTTCGGAGATTGCGAAGGCCAACCGTGACGTCCCGCTTGGGCAGGGACGCCACCCTGCTGTGAGCCTTCGATGTGTTTGGCGCGTCAACCGCGCCCGATTTCCCGTAAGATTTGATCAACGGGCCGCATGGCCCTTCAAAGCCACTTGGCGTCTCGCATTTCGGGAAAGAGACTTGCTCGTAATCGGCGCGATATTCTTGCCGTCGGTCTAGCCCGCCCCCCTCTTTGGGCGCGCCACACTACATATATGGGGCTTGGCACCGCATTTAGCAAGCTTAGTTCCCGAACGGATATGTAGAGAGTGCATCGGGCATGACCGCTTCCCTTTCTGGGCAAGTGCAAATAGCTTCCAAAGCGGCGGCCGGTGGACTCCTGCTGACCCAGTTGCCTGGCAAAACTATGCTGGTTTTCCTGACCTTATGGACACGATAGCGGGCAAAACCCTCTATTCAGGGCTGCCGCCCGGCCCAAGAGGGATGCTGATCGGCGGCCATATCCGTCATTTCGGCGGGGCTGAACTGTTGAACTTTCTTCTTGAGACGGCCAGGACCTATGGCCCGCTTGCGAGTTTTCGCGTCGGCCCGAAGCGAATCTTTCTTGCCAGCAAGCCCGAGCTGATCGAGCAGGTGCTCGTCACCGACGCCAAACATTACGTCAAGCACTTCGGCGCGCGCGCCTTCAGGCCCGCGCTCGGCAATGGGCTTGTCACGAGCGAGGGATCGTATTGGCAAGGTCAGCGTAAGCTCGTGCAACCGGCGTTCCAAAAGACCCGGGTGCGTTCCTATGCGGTTGCCATGGCGGACTTGACCGAAGCCATGCTTCAGTCCTGGGCTCCGGGAAAATCGGTTCGGATCAATTTCGAATTCGAAGCTCTGACCAGCAGGATCGCGCTGAAGACGCTGTTCGACCTCGATGACGATGGCGATGGCGACCGCGAGCGCTTCAGCGACACATTGAAGCTTGCCTTCGACCTGATGACCGCGCGGCTTCGGCGGGTTGTCAAATTTCCGCTATGGGTGCCGACGCCGGAGAATGTGCGGTTGCGGCGGGCGATCGCCGAACTGGACCGGACGGTGCAAGGCTTTATCGCCGAAGGCCGGTCGCGCGGAAAGTCGGGCGACGATTTGCTGTCGCGGCTGATCTTCGCCAAACGCGAAGACGGATCTGAGATGAACGATCGCGAGCTTCGCGATGAAGCGATGACGCTTTATCTCGCGAGCCACGAGACAACGGCGTTGACGCTCACCTGGACGTGGGTCCTGCTCTCCCGCCACAGCCGCGTCGAGGCCAAGCTCGTCAGCGAATGGCGCGATGTGCTGGCCGGCAAGATCCCGTCCGCGGACGACATCCCCCGCCTGCCCTATACCAATGCGGTGATCACCGAATCGATGCGATTGCTTCCGGCGGTTTACCTGCTCGGGCGAGAGGCGACCACGGATCTGGAACTCGGCGGTTACCGTGTGAAGCGGGGTTACACGGTGATGATGAGCCAATGGGTCAACCACCGCGACCCGGAGTATTTTCCCGACCCTGAAGAGTTTCGCCCGGAACGGTGGGAGGGCGGACTTGCCAGGCGGCTGCCGAAGTTTGCGTACTATCCGTTCGGCGGCGGCAGGCGCGTTTGCGTGGGAAATTCCTTCGCCCTCATAGAGGCGGCACTTGTTCTCGCCGGCGTCGGCCAGCGATACCGGTTCACCGTCGATCCCGAAGCCGTCATCGAGATCAAACCCCAGATCACGCTTATGCCGGCCTATGACATCCCGGTCACTCTGGAGCGCCGGTAACGCCGGTCCATCCGTCGGCCGCGTGGCGGCGGGGCGGCTCGCGCGGGTCCGCCCGGCGCCGGCTTTGCGGATGTCTCAGCAGCCGTTGGGCTGGTCACGCCCGGGGCCCTCGCTTAGGATCGAAAAGAAACTTGAGTCACGCGCGGATGGGTTTGAACCGGCAAATAGACGGTCAGCGTTATCCCTGGGAGCACATGACGCAGCGCCAGTTGCTGTCGGTCAGACTGTGCGACCTCGGCGTCTCGATCGAGGGAACCTGGCTGGAGGAACGGATCGAGCGGGTCCAGGACGAGCTTGC
>CAZFYL010000201.1:0-3015 GCA_964523345.1 uncultured Methyloceanibacter sp. | reverse complement strand
CATTAATGGCGATCCTCGCGGCATTAATAATGTATGGGCTTGGTCTCACCGGAAAGGAAGCCGGCGGCGTGAAAGACGCGGGTTCAGCCGTGAAGCCAAAGTGAACGCTTAGCCGTCGAGCGGGACATCGCCGAAGGATGCTTCGCGCGAGACCACCTCACGCTATGGGAAAGCCCAAAACCTGCGGGCCGTCGCCGGATGCGCCGTCACCGACACCATCGGCCGCACCGACTTTGTCCACCCATAGGTCCACGGCGCGTCAAAGCCTTGAAATTCGTAAGATTGCAGTCCGCGCTCGGCGGCATCGCGGAGGATTTCGAGTCTCAGGAGATTTCCCGGTGAACATTCCGCAAAGCGCTCGTCATATCCAATCTTATGACCGAAGAAACGGCCGTCGAATTCGATCGCAAATTCCATTGCCGCCGCTTTTCCGCCGATGCGGAGAAAGCATAGGCGAAGGATGCCCTCCTCCGAGGCGTATCGTGCAAATCGGCCGTAGAAAGCGCGCCGCCACGGGCTGACCGCAATCGCACTGCCTGACCTTCGCTTCCAGCCTGACGCTTCGACCGTGAACGCTTCCGTCACAAGCGCATCGATGTTGGTCGAGTCCGGCGTGACAATGTCGAACGCGACATGCCCCAAGCTTTCCGCCCTCCGGCGGCGCTTGCCTAAGGTCCAGCGCCTCTGTGCACTAAAATGACGTTCCGGTTCGCGCCAGCTATCGTCAAGCTCGATATAGGGGCAGCCGAAACGCCATGGCCTTACCGTAACGAAGCCGCGTTCGCGATAGACGCGATCGAGCGCAGTGATGATTGCCGCGCCTTCAGGAACCCGCTTGAGATGAACCGGCATTCCCGTTTCGGCGATGGCCTCGGCCAGGCCGTCGAGCGCATCGCCTTCGGACATGACGTCGAAGGGTTCGGAGACGGCGTCACCGATGAATGCGAGACTGTGCGGATCCCCTCGTTTGAACACGAACGGTGCCAGCGCGTCACCGGAAACGATCGGCCATGGCTCGTCGCGGGCATTAACGGTGTCCAGAGCGGCCCGAGCCCAGCAATGGCGCTGCGTTGGCATTCGCGCCAAGGCGTTCCACTGCGTGGCGGAGATGTCGCCAAATGCGCGGAATCCGGCATCGCTTGCTTGGACATTGCCGTGCCTGCTTTGGCGTTTTCGTTTCGCGCGCGCGACCTCCCTTCGGTAGGTGAGGGCGTGCTTGAGGTCTCGCGACGTTTGACGATATCGGCGAAGAACCGGTCTAAGCGCCGGATATCGCCGGCCCAACCGGTACAATGGCGACACGCCCACCAGGTAGGTGCTGAGGTCTTTGCGCCGGGCAACTCTTTTTGCGTGCTTGCCCGCCTTGCCCCGCAAAAACCGGTGAAGCGGCGATCCCTTTCGCACATGGCGAAACTTAACCAGGTCGCAGCCGCATGTGTCGCACAGTCTCTTCCATGCGGCCTCGATTCGCTTATCGACCTCAGGGCCATCCTCGACCAGGGGATCGGGATATTCAAAATGTGCACCGCCTAAGGGAGACGCCACGACCAGATGGTCTTTGCGATAGACGATGAAGGGCCAGATCAGCACGGCGCGATCCCGGTTTCGCGCGACGATGCAATGCAGCCATCTTGCCTGCGGCGCTTCGACCTCCTCCCAGATCATCAGGCGCCACGCGAAACTTTGCGCAAAGCGAACGTGACTGGACCGGCCGCAAAGATCGTCCCAGTCGCTCTCAAGGGCCGTAAAGGCGGTGAGATCTGTGACGACTTCGAAGCGGTCATCTTGGCTATTCGGCGCTTTTAGGCTGATAGCGTCCATTCCGATCCGGTTCCGGCAACCGATTCGCAATTTATCACTTTATCCGCGCACCTACCTTAGCGGACAAGGGCCCCTCGACCTACGGCAGCCCCCAAAATCTCCTTGCCGTCACGGGATGCGCCGTCACCGAGACCGTCTTACGGAATGATCTAGTCCAATCGCGTATCCAGCGCTCCTCCTTGCCTTGAAACTCGTAAGAGCGCAGCCCGCGCTCGGCGGCGTAGCGGAGGATCTCGAGTCTCAACAGATTTCCCGGTGCACAGATCGCAAAGCTCTCGTCGTACCCAATTTTGTGACCGAAGAAGCGGCCGTCGCATTCGACCGCCAATTCCATCGCAACGGCCTTTCCGCCGATGCGGAGAAAACAGATGATTAGAATTCCTTCCTCGGCGGCATATCGTGCATACTGGCGGTAGAACTTTCGCCGCCACGGGCTGACCGCCATCGCGCTGCCGGCTTCTCGCTTCCAGCCTGACGCTTCGACCGCAAAGGCTTCCTTCAAAAACCGATCGACGTTCGAGGTGTCGGGTGTGACCACCTCGAAAGCAAGCTGCCCCAGGCTTTCCGCCGCGCGGCGGCGTTTGCGAAAGACCCAACGTTCTCGCGAACGGAAATGGCTTTCCGGGTCGCGCCAGCTATCGTCCAGTTCGATATAGGGGCCGCCCCACCGCCACGGTGTTACCGTCACGAAGCCGCGCCCGCGATAAGCGCGTTCGAGCGCAGCGATGATCGGGGCGTCCTCTGGGACCCGCTTGAAATGGACCGGCATTCCGGTTTCGGCGATGGCCTCGGCAAGACCGTCAACCGGATCGCCGCTGGACATAACATCGTAGATTTCAGCGATAGGATCGCCGATGAACGCGAGCCGGTGCGGGTCGTCTTTTCTGCCGGGTTTGAAGATGAGCGGAGCCAAATCATGACCGCAAACGATCGGCCATGGCTCGTCATTGGCATTGACCGTTTCCAGACAGGCGCGCGCCCAACAATGAAGCTGGGTCGGAAGTTTCGCATGCGCATTCCAGCGCGTGGCCGAAATGGTGCCGAACGCACGATAGCCGGCCGCATCGTCGTGCAGGTCTTTGCGGCGGCTCTGGCGGTCGCGTGTCGCGCGGGCGATCTCCCGCTTGTAGGAGCGGGAGTTCTTAGGCTCCGCCGACGCCAGACGATAGCGGCGCAGAGCCGGCGTTAGCGACG
>CAZFYL010000200.1:0-3019 GCA_964523345.1 uncultured Methyloceanibacter sp. | reverse complement strand
TCGACCAGGCCGTACAGGTCCGGCTGCAGCGTATCGTCATTGGCAATGACTTCGAGCTTGACCCAATCGGTGCCGAACATCTCGCGCGCCATCTTGGCGGTGGCGACCGCCTCTCTCGCCGTGCGGCAACCTGCCGTGTTCGGCAGCACGCGCACGTCCATCTCCTCGATCAGCCCCCAGAACCCTTGGCCGGTACGGGCGCGTGACGATTCCCGGCGAAGCGAAACCGTGACGATCTCGGCGCCTGACGCTTCGACTGCCTGCTTCAGGCTTGACGGCGAAGGGTATTGCGCCGTGCCGAGCAGCAGCCTCGACTGAAAACTTTTGCCGTAAACAGTAAGCATCAGCCGCCCTGCCTCGGTGCCACGATCTCGATCTCGTCGGCCTCCGCGAGCGGCGTCGCCGGACGCTTCGCCGCTTCGACGAAGTTGCCGTTCACGGCGGTGGCGATCTTCGCCTCGGCGAAGCCAAGCCGCGCGCAAAGCTCGTCGAGCGTCACCGCATCGGTGGCGAAGGCCTCACCGTTCAGCACGATCTTCACCGAACACCTCCGAATTCTTCACCCCGGTCTCGATAAAATCGGCAACCAGCTCCGCCAAAGCAGGCGCGAGCAGAAAGCCGTGCCGATAGAGACCGTTGACGTAGATATAGCCGTTCCGCGAGATAATCCTAGGCCGATTGTCGGGAAAGGCGGGTCTTGCGCCTGCGCCTTGCGCGACAATTTCGGCTTCGGCGAAAGCGGGATCGACGGCATAAGCGGCCGAAAGCAGATCGAGCGCCGAGCGGAGCGTAATCGGGCCGGTCTCCTCGCTCTCGATCACGGTGGCGCCGATCATATAAAGACCGTCGCCCCAAGGCACGACGTAAACGGGAAAGCGGGGGTGCGCCAGTTTTACCGGCCGCGACAAGGTCACCTCGCGGCTCTTGACGACGATCCGCTCGCCGCGCACGCCGCGCAAGTCCGGAAGATCGGGCTTGGCCGCAAGCCCCCGGCAATCGATCACGAGATCGGCGCCTTCGGGCGCTCCGCCGTCGCCGAGGCTTAACCGCACGCCGTCTTGGCGCGCGCGGTCGAGCAGGAAATGTAAGGCAGGCTCAGGCGCAAGATGCGCTTCCTCGGCGAAATAAAGCGCGCCAGCGAAGCGGTCGGTCAAGCCCGGCTCGAACGCGGCAAGCTCATTCGCCGGTAGCCATTGATGCCCTTTGGTCATACGGGCGAAGCGGTCGAGTTCGGCGCGGTCCCGGGCGAGCGCGACCACCAGCGTGCCGTTGGCGATTGTGCCGGGATAGGTCTCACGCCACAGCGCCACGCCGCGTCTGCCGAGCACGCCGATCACGGGCTCTGCGGTTTCCTCCTCGCAAGCCGGCGCGAGCATGGCCCCGGCATAGACGCTGCAGGACTCGGCAAATGCTTCGGCCGAGCGCTCATGCAGCGTGACGTCATGACCGCGCCGGGCAAGAGTCAGGGCTTGCCACAGCCCGACCACGCCCGCTCCGCGGACGGCAATGGTACGAGGCGAGCGCGCCATCAATCCCCCAGTGCCGCGCCTTCGCGGCGCGGATCGGCGCCGCCTTCAAGGCCTTCTTGCGTGACGGCGATGACATTCTCGCCGCTGGTCAGGCTCATGCGGCGCACGTCATGGCCCATGGCGCCAAGCGCGTCGGCGAGATCGTCCCACGCCGCGCCGTGTTCGAGCAGAACCGCATCCCCGATGCTGCCGAAATTGACCGAGGCGCTGGCTTGCGCCGCGTCGAGGTGCCAGTCGATCAGGCCGATGACGGTCTTGAGGTTGAAAAGAATAATCGCCGGGCCTCCGGGACTGCCGAGCACGTAGCGGAGATTGCCACCGGGTCCAAACACGATGGCCGGGTCCATCGAGCTTCGCGGGCGTTTGCCGCCTTCGACCCGGTTGGCGACGGGGCGTCCATCGTCATCAATGGGCACGAAGGAGAAATCGGTCAGCTGATTGTTGAGCAGAAATCCGCGCACCATGCTCCGCGCGCCGAAGGCCTGCTCGATGCTGGTGGTCATGGCGAAGGCATTTCCCTCGCCGTCGACGACGGAGATGTGGCTCGTGCCATTCTGCTCGCGCGTATGGTCGCGTCCGAACGCGCCTTGCTTGACATTGGGCGGCGAGCCGGCGGCGACATGGTCAAGTGCCCGGGCCGGATCGATCAGAGCGCGCCGCTTCTTGAGATATTTGGGATCGAGCAGTCCCGCGACAGGGACCGAAACGAACTCCGGGTCGGCGAGATAGCGCGCGCGGTCGGCATAAGCGAGCCGCTCGGCCTCGACGATCAGATGCGCCGCTTCGGGCGCAAGCGGTTTGGCACCGAGATCGTAAGGCTCGATCAATCCGAGCACTTGCCCCACGGTGACGCCGCCCGACGAAGACGGGCCCATGCCGCACACCTGATGGAGCCGGTAAGCCATGCACACCGGCTCGCGCGCGATGGCGCGATAGTTGGCGAGGTCTTGCACGGTAAGGCTTCCGGCTTTGCGCGGATCGTTCCGCACGGTCTCGGCAATGTCGCGGGCAATGTCGCCTTCGTAGAAGGCGCGCGGCCCGTCACGGGCGATTGCTTCAAGCGTCGCCACGAAAGCAGGATTTTTGAGCCGGTGACCGCGCGGCAAAGGCTTGCCGCTGGGAAAGAAATAAGCGCGCGCCTCGGGCGTGAAACTGTCCGGATCTTTGCGGGCGATCTGAGAGGCAAGGCGGGGGGATACAAGAAACCCGTCGCGGGCAAGCGCGATGGCCGGCTGAAACAGCGCCTCCCAAGGGAGCTTGCCGTGGGTCTCGTGAAGGCGCTTCAGCGCCGCGAGCACGCCGGGGACGCCAATCGAGAGCCCGCTCGGGACTGCGGCTCTGAATGGAAGCGGCTTTCCCGCCTCATCGAGAAAGAGTTCGGGCGTGGCGGCGGCCGGTGCGGTCTCGCGCCCATCGATGCTGACAAGTTGATCGGCGTCTTCGTCCCAATAAAGAATGTAAGCCCCGCCGCCGATGCCCGAGGATTGCGG
>CAZFYL010000199.1:0-3022 GCA_964523345.1 uncultured Methyloceanibacter sp. | reverse complement strand
CAGACCGACATTAAGCGGGTGATTGCCTATTCGACCTGCTCGCAGCTCGGCTACATGTTCGCGGCCGAAGGTGTCGGTGCCTATGGCGCCGGCATGTTCCACCTCTTCACGCATGCCTCGTTCAAGGCACTTTTGTTCCTGACCGCCGGCGCGGTGATTCACGCGTTGCATGACGAGCAGGATCTCCGCCGCATGGGCGCGCTGCGCAAAGTCTTGCCGTTCACCTGGACAATGATGCTGATCGGCACGTTGTCCTTGACCGGCTTTCCCTTCACGGCAGGATTCATGTCCAAGGACGCCATCATCGAGGCGACCTATGCGGCCCATTCCTGGGTTGGAAACTACGCCTTCTGGCTCACGCTCTCCGCTGCCAGTCTCACCGCGTTCTACTCTTGGCGGCTGATGTTTCTCGCCTTCGAAGGGAAACCGCGTGAGCCGAAAGAGCAACTCGAGCACGCCCATGAGCCGCCTTGGACCATGGCGGTTCCGCTTGCGGTCCTTTCTTTCGGGGCTCTGTTCTTGGGCCTGATGTTCTTTCCTCTCTTTATCGGAGGAGACCAAGTCGAATTTTGGCGCGGGTCGCTGGTAACGCATGGCGGCGAGCACCACGAAGTTCCAACCTGGGTGCTGTTCGCGCCGACCGTCGCCATGGCGCTCGGATTTGCCGTCGCGTGGTATTTCTACATCACCAACCCGCTCGTGCCGTTCGGTCTCGCCAAACGCTTCCGCGGTGCATATTTGTTCCTGCTCAATGCGTGGTATTTCGATGCGCTGTATGACGCGCTGTTCGTGAGGCCGGCGAAACGGCTCGCCCGCTTCCTATGGAAGACCGGTGACGGCACGATCATCGACGGCATCGGTCCTGACGGCGTCGCCGCGCGCGTGATCGACATCGCCAATCGCGCCATCAAGCTTCAGACCGGTTACATCTATCACTACGCCTTTGTCATGCTGATCGGCGTGGCGCTGATCATCACCTATTTCCTCTTCGCCGGCGGAGGGCTCAAACCGTGAGCTATAGCTGGCCCATTCTGTCCACCATAACGTTCCTGCCGCTGCTCGGCGCGTTGCTTATCGGTTTGCTGCGCGGACGGGATGAGAGTGCGCTTCGCAATGCCCGCTTCGTCGCTCTGTGGACCACGCTGATCACCTTCGTGCTGGCGCTGGTCGTGTGGCGGGACTTCGATCCTCTCACGGCTCAGTTCCAATTCGTCGAGCTGAGACCCTGGCTTGGTCCGATCACGTTTCACATGGGCGTCGACGGTATTTCCATGCCGTTCGTGCTGCTCACCGCTTTGCTCATGCCTCTTTGCATCCTGGCAAGCTGGATCGCGGTCACCGAGCGGGTGAAGGAATACATGATCGCCTTCCTGGTGTTGGAGACGCTGATGCTCGGCGTCTTCACGTCGCTCGATCTTGTCCTGTTCTATCTGTTCTTCGAGGGCGGACTGATCCCGATGTTCTTCATCATCGGCATATGGGGCGGACCACGCCGCGTTTATGCCAGCTTCAAGTTCTTCCTCTACACGCTCGCAGGCTCGCTGTTGATGCTGCTCGCCATCATGGCGATCTATTGGGAGGCCGGCACGACCAATATCCCGGCGCTGCTGAACTATGGCTTCCCCGCGGAGATGCAGACCTGGCTGTGGTTTGCCTTCCTCGCCTCCTTCGCCGTGAAGCTTCCGATGTGGCCCGTGCATACTTGGCTCCCCGACGCCCATGTCGAGGCCCCGACCGCGGGTTCGGTGATCCTGGCCGGTATCCTCCTGAAGATGGGCGGGTATGGCTTCTTGCGCTTCTCCATCCCGATGTTCCCGCTAGCATCTGCCGAGTTCGCGCCGCTCATCTACGCCCTTTCGGTCGTGGCCATCATCTACACCTCGCTCGTGGCGCTGGCGCAGGAGGACGTGAAGAAGTTGATCGCCTATTCCTCCGTCGCTCATATGGGCTTCGTCACGATCGGCGTCTTCACCCTGACCATGCAGGGCTTGCAGGGCGGTATCTTCTTGATGCTGTCGCACGGCATCGTCTCGGCCGCTCTGTTCCTCTGCGTTGGTGTGATCTACGACCGCATGCATACGCGGGAGATCGCGGCCTTTGGCGGCCTGGCGGACCGCATGCCGCTCTACGCCTTCTGCTTTATGGTGTTTACCCTTGCCAATGTCGGGCTTCCCGGCACCACCGGTTTCGTCGGCGAGTTCTTAAGTCTCGTTGGCGCCTTCCGCGTCAACACTTGGGTCGCGTTTCTTGCCACCACGGGCATTATCCTGTCCGCCGCCTATGCGCTTTGGCTTTATCGCCGCATCATTTTCGGCAAGCTCGAAAAGGCGAGCCTCAAGCACATCACGGACCTGACGTGGCGGGAAGTCGCGGTGATGACGCCGCTCGTGATCCTGACAATTCTGTTCGGGTTCTACCCGGCGCCCATTCTCGATGTCTCGGCGACGTCGGTCGAGACGCTGATCAAGGGCTTCGATGCAAGTCTTGCCGCGGCCGAGCAGGCGCGGCTTGCGCTTGTGCCTTAGGGAGCTTCGACCGTGCCTCCTCTCGCCAATCTTGAGACCGTGCTGCCGGAGCTGACCGTGGTCTGCGGCGCCATGGCACTTCTGATGCTCGGCGTGTTCACCAAGAGGCCCCGCGGCGAGCTTGTGCTCTGGCTTGCTGTCGCCGTCCTGGTGCTGGCCGGTGTCTTTGTGATGAGCGGCGCCTCCGAAACCGCGACCGCCTTTGGCAACAGCTTCATCGTCGATCCATTCGCCCGCGTGCTCAAGCTGCTCACGTTGATTGGTGCGGCGACCGCCCTCGTCATGTCTATCGATTATTGGCGCGAGGATGGGGGATTGAAGTTCGAGTTCCCGGTGCTGGTCCTATTTGCCGCGGCCGGCATGCTGATGATGATCTCGGCCCACGATCTCATCACGCTCTATGTCGGGCTCGAACTGCAGAGTCTCTCGCTCTACGTGGTTGCTACGTTCAAGCGCGACTCTGCACGCTCGGCAGAAGCGGGATTGAAATATTTCGT
>CAZFYL010000198.1:0-3121 GCA_964523345.1 uncultured Methyloceanibacter sp. | reverse complement strand
CCGCCGCCATAGCCCGAGCCGACCACGACCACGTCATAGGCGCGCTCAAGTTGGCTTAAACGAGACGACAGGCGCTGTTGCATCGGCCCTCAATAGCCCAGATGACAGAGCGGGCCCAAGCGCTTATCGGCGACCGCTTCAATTCACATCACGGTCGCGCGAGAACCACTTTGCCGCGCTTGCCGCACTTAATAGTTTATGGGCGGACGCGCTCATCCCCGGAGAGACCTCGATGATGGCAAGAACGGTCTGTGCCACGCTCACTGCTGCCTTTCTCGCAGCTCTCATTCTCGCCTGCGGTTGGCCTGAGGCGCGCGCCGGTGAGACCAAGACCGCGATCTTCGCCGGTGGTTGCTTCTGGTGCGTCGAGGATGCCTTCGACAAGGTCGACGGCGTCACCGAGACGATTTCGGGCTATGCCGGTGGCACCAAGCCGAACCCCACTTACGGGCAACATCATGGTTACGTCGAGGCGGTCAAGGTCACTTACGACCCCGCCAAGGTGAGTTACGCCACCCTGCTCGATAAGTTCTGGCACAACATCGATCCGTTCAACCCGGAAGGACAATTCTGCGACGAGGGGCCCGCCTATCGCACCGTGATATTCGTCGCCAACGACCAGGAGAAGACCCTGGCCGAAAAGTCCAAGGCCGAGGTCGCCAACGAGCTTCACAAAAAGGTGGTGACCGAGATCAGGCCGGCGACCACCTTCACCGCCGCCGAGGACTATCACCAGGATTACCACGAAGAGAATCCTGTGAGTTACAAGTACTACAAATGGGGCTGCGGCCGGGCTCAGCGCCTCGAACAGATCTGGGGCAAGCCGAGCTAGGCGCTCCCGCAAAATTGCACCCCATGGCCTTCTGCGAGGCGCCCATAAAGAAAGGGGCCGGAACCGGCCCCTTTCAGGTAACGCATTATTGGCTCTAGCCGGGTTTAGGACTTTTCAGTCTTGGCGGCCGCTTTGCACTCTTTCTTGTAGGCGTGACGGGCCTTGCGGTCCTTGGCAAACTTTGCCTTGGCGGCCTGCCTGCAGCTCATGCCCTCGGCAGCGGCCGGCGCCACCTGGATCGGGAGTGCGGTGGCGGCAACAAAGGCGGTCGCGACTGCGGCCAGGATCATTTTCTTGAGCATTAGATTCTCCGTTTGGTTTTATGCACCGGGACTCCCTAGACCGGAACCGGCGGCCAGATTAGGGCAAAGCCACCCCACATTTTGCCGCAATTGCTTGACCCTTAAGGGCTTGCTCCCGTACCAAGCCGCGCATGACCAAACCCGAATCGACGCCGCTTTCCCGCATCCGCAACTTTTCGATTATCGCCCATATCGACCATGGCAAGTCGACGCTAGCCGACCGCCTGATCCAGCTATGCGGCGGCCTGACGGCGCGGGAGATGAAGGCGCAAGTGCTCGATTCGATGGATCTCGAGCGCGAGCGCGGCATCACCATCAAGGCGCAGACCGTGCGCCTCGACTATCGTGCGCGCGACGGGGAAGTGTACGAGCTGAACCTGATCGATACCCCGGGTCATGTCGATTTCGCCTACGAGGTGAACCGGAGCTTGGCCGCTTGCGAAGGCTCCCTGCTCGTGGTCGATGCGACCCAAGGCGTCGAGGCGCAGACGCTCGCCAACGTCTATCAAGCGCTCGACAACAACCACGAAATCGTCACGGTCCTCAACAAGATCGATCTGCCTGCCGCCGAGCCCGAGCGCATTCGCCAGCAGATCGCCGACGTGATCGGGCTCGACGCGCATGACGCGGTCGAGATCTCGGCGAAGACGGGACAGGGCGTCGAGGAGGTGCTCGAGGCGATCGTGCACCGCTTGCCGCCGCCCAAGGGCGAGGCGCATGCGCCGCTGAAGGCGCTTCTGGTCGACAGCTGGTACGATTCCTATCTCGGCGTGGTGGTGCTGGTCCGCATCATCGACGGCGTGCTTCGTAAGAACCAGCGCATCAGGCTGATGTCGACGGGCGCGGCCTATCAGGTCGACCGGGTCGGCATCTTCCGGCCGAAGCAGGAAATGCGCGACCAGCTCGGTCCCGGCGAGATCGGCTTCTTCACCGCCTCGATCAGGCAGGTCGCCGACACCCGCGTCGGCGACACCGTCACCGACGAAAGGAAACCGGCCGCTACGCCGCTGTCGGGTTTCCAGCCGGCCCAGCCCGTGGTGTTTTGCGGTCTGTTTCCGGTCGATGCCAGCGAATTTGAGGATTTGCGCGAGGCCGTCGGCAAGCTCCGCCTCAACGATGCGAGCTTCAACTATGAGATGGAGACTTCGGCTGCGCTTGGCTTCGGCTTCCGGTGCGGTTTTCTCGGCCTGCTTCATCTTGAGATCGTGCGCGAGCGGCTCGAGCGCGAGTTCGATATCGACCTCATCACCACCGCGCCGTCGGTGATCTACCGCGTCTACCTGACCGACGGCGCGATGAAGGAGCTGCACAATCCCGCCGACATGCCCGAGCCGCAGAAGATCGCCAAGATCGAAGAGCCGTGGATCGAGGCCACCATCCTCGTGCCGGACGAACATCTCGGTGCCGTGCTCAAACTGTGCGAGGACCGGCGCGGCCGGCAGAAAACCCTGAGCTATGCCGGGTCGCGCGCCATGCTGGTCTACGAGCTGCCGCTCAACGAAGTGGTGTTCGACTTCTACGACCGGCTGAAATCGGTTTCACGCGGTTACGCCTCGTTCGACTATCGCATCACCGGCTACGAGGAAGGCGACTTGGTCAAGATGGCCTTGCTCGTCAACAACGAGCCGGTCGACGCTCTGTCGGTGATCGTCAATCGCTCCCGGGCCGAGATGAGGGGGCGCGCCATGGTGGATAAGCTCAAGGATCTGATCCCGCGGCATCTGTTCAAAATTCCGATCCAGGCGGCAATCGGCGGCAAGGTGATCGCGCGCGAAACCATCAGCGCCTTGCGCAAAGACGTGACCGCCAAGTGCTACGGCGGCGACATCACGCGCAAACGAAAGCTGCTGGAAAAGCAGAAGGCCGGGAAAAAGAAGATGCGAAGCTTTGGCCGCGTCGAGATCCCGCAACAGGCCTTTATCGCGGCGCTAAAGATGGACGCCGACTAAGTTACTTCGTATACTGAAATTCCGTGTCCGCGGGAACC
>CAZFYL010000197.1:0-3134 GCA_964523345.1 uncultured Methyloceanibacter sp. | reverse complement strand
GCGCGCGAAGCCTTCATGACCGCGGCCTCGGCCCTCGTCTTGCCGGTTGTCGAGATCGACGGCGTTCCAATCGGCGATGGGCGCCCCGGTCCGGTCGGCCGCCGCTTCCGGTCTCTCTATATCGAGGAAGCCCTCACCACCAGCATCGGCGAGGACGGCTAAGAGGCTTGGATGGGTGGTGCAGGAGCGGTGCGCATTCGCGAGCGCGCTGCTTGAAGCGGGCGCGAATCGGATATGATCGCGCTGAAGTACGGATCACGAGATCGAGCATGTTTCCACGCCGGCATCCGAGCGACTTCAAACGTAAGCTGATCGGGCTTTCGCCCGAGCTTTGGCTTGCGCTCGACCTGCTTGCCAAAGACACGGGCAGAGACATGCAGGATCTCGCCGACGAGGCCTTGGCCGATCTCCTCGCCAAATACCACCGTCCGGCCTCATTGAAAGAGGCTTTGCGGGAGAGCGCGCGCCGGCTTCCCGCCAATGACGACCTGCCGGGCCCGCGCTGACGCGGGGACCGGTCTGCAAGTCCTCTAGCAGTCTGAATTTCAATCGTGCACCAAGGAAGACCGCGCGTTCAACACGCGCGGTCTCGATTGGGTAATCCTTTGGTGCAGCTATTCCCTACTGCGCCGGGGCCTCGGCCGGTGCTTCAGATGCCGGCATCTCGGCGTCGGCCGGTGCTTCCGCCGCCGGCTGCTCCTCACTCGAGCCGAACACGCAGCTGATCAGCGTCGCGTCGTATTTGCAGCCGTGCCGTTGTGCCTGCACCACGACGAACACCGCGGCGATAATAATCAAAATCAGAAGAATTCGCATTTCAACCACCCTCCCTGTATCGCGGGGCGTAAAGTATACGAATGGGCCGAAAACAAAAAGAGCCCGCGCACACACCTACCCCAATTTCACCGTTACGTCATTTGACCGGCAACGCCGCAGGAAACCACTATTTTACAAGGGTTTTCGCCGCCTTTCCCGTCCGTCCCCGCGGAGGCGTTGCAGCCGTTCATGGCCTAAAGTTTAGTTGGCATCGAGCGGCGCACGCGCCATTTCCTATGTTCCCAGCCGCTAAACTCCCCCTGCAACGCTGGCTAGAATGGTGCCGATGAAGGACCGCAAAGAGCAACGGCCGGCAGTGGCGGCAAGCATCTCGCGGCAAGCGTTTTTGCGCGCAAGCCTGGCGCTCGCTTCGGTACCGTTTGTGCGTTACCTGCCGGCGCAAGCCGCCGAGGGAGTCGATGTCACCGAGATCGCGCCCGGTGTGTTCGTGCATCAAGGACTTTACGAGCTGCAATCGCCGGAAAATCGCGGCGACATGGCCAATGCAAGTTTCGTGGTGGGGAACGACGCCGTTGCCGTGATCGACACGTCGGGAAGCGCGGTTATGGGCCGCGAGCTTAGAGAGGCAATCCGCGCCGTCACCGACAAGCCCATCCGCTACGTGATCAACACTCATATGCATCCCGACCATGTGTTCGGCAACGCCGCCTTCAAGCAGGACAAGCCCGAATTCGTCGGCCATTACAAACTCGCCCGCGGTCTCGGCTCGCGCGCCGAACGCTACCTCACAATCATGAAGACCCTGCTTGGCGAAGAAGCCTTCGAAGGGACCGAGGTGATCCTGCCCACCGTTGCCGTCAAGGACAGCCTCACCCTCGATCTCGGCGGCCGAAGCCTCGTGCTCGAAGCCCAGCCCACGGCTCATACCGATAACGATTTGATCATCACCGACACGGCCACCAACACACTGTTTCTCGGCGATCTCCTGTTCTCGGGGCATGTGCCGACGCTGGATGGATCGATCAAGGGCTGGTTAACGCTGCTCGACCAACTCTCCCAGAAACAGGCCGCACGGGTCGTCCCCGGCCACGGACCGCACGCCATGGCCTTCCCCGAGGCGCTCACGCCGGAGCAAAAATACCTTTCCGCCATCGCCACCGACGTTAGGAAATTGATCAATGATGGCAAGACCTTACAGGAGGCAACCAAGACCGCCGGCTATTCCGAGCGCGATGCCTGGAAACTTTTTGACCATTATCATGTCCGCAATGTCACGGCGGCCTTCGCGGAACTCGAGTGGGAGTGATATAATTGTTCGTTCGCCAATGAGGACGGTGCCATGACCTTGTCCATCAAGACCCTCGGTTCTTTGAGTTGCGCGGCCGCGCTCGCCGCGCTCATTCTCGCCGCCCCTGCGGCCAGCGCCGACACGGACGTTTGGCCGACGCTTAAGAAGCAGGCCTTCGGCGACCGCGCCATCGTGGCGGAAGACGGCATGGTGGTGCTCGAGCTCCCCGGGACGGCCGAGGACGCGGCGATCGTGCCATTGACCGTGCGCGTGCCGCCGCACGTCAAGCAGGATCTGAAATCGCTGACGCTGTTCATCGACAAGAATCCCGATCCCAAAGTGGCGACCCTCACCTTCGGCCCGGCGCAAGGCAAGGGCGGCGAGCGGAGCTTCTCGACCCGCGTGCGAATCGACAATTTCTCACACGTGCGCGCCGTGCTTGAGACTGCCGACGGCACGCTGCACATGGCGACCAAGTTCATCGCCGCTGCCGGCGGCTGCGGAGCGATGCAGGCCAAGGATCCCGATACCGAGATGGTCGGGCTCGGCAAGATGATCGTGAAGACGTTTCCGCCTGCGCTCAATTCGAGCCCGATCTGGTCGGCTCAGGTCATGATCAAGCACCCGAACTCGAACGGGATGCAGCTCGACATCAACACCGCCAACGTGATCCCGGCGCGCTACGTCAGAGACGTGACGGTGAAACGCGCCGGCGAGCTGGTGTTCAAGATGACAAGCACGTTCTCGGTCTCGACCAATCCGAATTTCCGCTTCACCTTCGGACGCGGGACGGACAACAATCTCGACGTGGTCATTACCGATACGGATGACGTGCGATTCGCGGCCAAATCGCAGCCGAGCGGGTCTTAGATCTTAGCGTCTGCGCGCCGGCGCCTACGGGCGCTTACTCTTGCGGCTGCTTGCTCGAATAGTAGACGTGCGCCTGGAGCAGAAACTCGTCGGGCTTCTTGAGGAACAGGGTCTTCGCGGTCTCGTTCCCGAAGCAATAGGTTCTGCCGTTATAGACGGTATTGACCGAGCAATCGGTCTTGATGTCCTTGCCGAGCGC
>CAZFYL010000196.1:0-3187 GCA_964523345.1 uncultured Methyloceanibacter sp. | reverse complement strand
GAGCAGCGCCGCCAAGCCGAAGCAGATAAAGGCGCCGATCTGCAAAATTTCGGAATAGGCCTCAAGTTCGGCCTGGAACGTTTTGAGTTCCGCAATGCGGCCATCGCTGCCCAAGCCCGCCATGACGTTGCCCGCATGGACCGCGGCATAGATGAGGTTCTGTTGGGCGCGAAGGATGCCAAATCCGCAGGCGACAATCGGGGCGGCGCCGATCAGGCGCGGTAACCAGCGGCTCAGTGTGGAATCGGTTGGTTTTCTGGAGCCGGAGTCTTTGGCCAGCTTCTGCGTCAGGTAGTAAGCGGTGTTCCACAAGATCCAGCCGGCCAGGAACAGGGACACATAAGAGGCCAGGATCTGAGGCCAATCCGTTTGGATATCCTGGGCGAGAATCCGGTAGATCTCGTGCGTTTGCGGCGGCACATAGAGTGCGAGGGAGGCGAGAACCGCCACGGCGAGCGGGACGCGCACAACGTTGAGCGTCGAGAAAAACTGCCTCAGGACTTGCAATAATGACATGCGCTAACTGTCTACAAGGTTAGGCTCCGCTTCAAGACCCAAAAGCCGACATCAAACCGGGCCACTTCTTCTTTTGCCCGTCGGTCCGAGTTGCGTTTCTCTGCTTTGATGAGGATCAATACTGTACCGAATGCTAGCAATATCCGCTTTTGATCCCGATCAAGGCGAAGGGATTCCTGCCAAGCTAGTCCTAGCTTGAAAGGAATGCGTTATGAACAAGAGTAACCTTGCAGGTTTTGCCGTCGCGGCAGCGGTTTTCGGCTTTGCGGCCGCGGCTGGCGCTGCGCCACTCGGTCAGACCTCGGGGCCGGCGAAGGGCGAAGTAAAGGGCAATATGCAGCCGGTCGACTCGCGATCCTATCGCCACTGTCATCGGGAAGATGGGGAGCGCTGGTGTCACGGAGGTGAGGAAGAATACGAAGACGATGTGCCCGACGTGTTGGAAGAAGGTTTGCGTGAGTTGCCCTTCTTACTCCGGCGCGGCCATCGCGATCATCGGGGCGGCGATCGCGACCATCATGGCGGTGGCGGTGGCGGTGGCGGGGGCGGTCACGACCCAGCAGTAGAGTCCGACATCCGGCTCAAGAAGGACGTTGTCCTGCTCAAGCGCCTCAACAACGGCATCGGCCTTTACCGTTATCGCTATAAATGGAGCGACCAACTCTACGTTGGCGTCATGGCGCAGGAGGTAAAAACCATCGTCCCCAGCGCTGTGTGGCGAGGCCGGGATGGATATCTTCGGGTCGAATACGGGCAGCTCGGATTGCGACCGATGACATGGGACCAATGGGTTGATAGGCAGTAAGCTCTGATCAGGCAGCAGAAAGCTGCGCGTGTCCGCTATTGGGGGGCAAGGCTTGATCTCAATAGCCGGCCGGCGGAGCTAAGCCGTCGCAAAGACACGCGGGGACTGCTTTTTTGCGCCGTGCTCCGCCGAAATTAACCGTGCGTTAAGCATATATCGCGTCCTATCGGGGCGAGGGTTAACGCAATGTCAACAGCACGGCCATCGTTCAAATTCCGGGGCGGCTCGTTCCACGCTTTAGTGGTCAAGCCGGAAATCCCGATCGAGGGCTGGCTTGCCGAGATCGATTCCTTGCTCGCCCGCTCGCCCGGTTTCTTTGCCGGAAAGTCGCTGGTGGTCGACGTCGCCGGGCTCGATCTGACCAAGCAGACCTTTCTCGATCTGTTGGACGAGCTGAGCCGGCGGCACATCCGCATTCTCGGTGTCGAGGGCGCGGCTGCGTCCGTGCTCGACGGCAAGGTCCCGTCCTTGATGCGGGGCCAGTCGGAGAGGTGCAAAGTAACCGCGCCGCCGGAGGAAACGCCGCCTGCGCCTGCGGTCTCGCTTCTGCTCGATACCCCGGTGCGGTCCGGGCAATTGATCGTTCATGCCGACGGCGACGTCACGGTGGTCGGCTCGGTGGCGTCGGGGGCGGAAATCGTCGCCGCCGGCTCGATCCACATTTACGGCACGCTGCGGGGACGGGCCTTGGCCGGCGCCTACGGCAATCCAGAGGCCAGGATCTTTTGCCGCCGGCTCGATGCCGAGCTGATGGCAATCGACGGCCGCTACATTTTGGCTGACGAAATCGAACCTCAATTCCGCAAGGAGTCGATCCAAGCCTGGCTCGACGGCGACGAGTTGAAGTTCGCGGCAATGAATTGAACCGAGGGAGCATTCACATGGCTCAAGTGGTGGTGGTGACATCCGGAAAAGGCGGGGTCGGCAAGACGACATCGACCGCCGCGTTAGGTGCGGCTCTGGCAAGCGCCGGGGAGCGGGTCGCCGTGGTCGATTTCGACGTCGGCTTGCGCAATCTCGATCTCGTCATGGGGGCCGAGCGCCGCGTGGTGTTCGACCTCGTTCACGTCGTTCAAGGCACGGCCAGGCTGTCGCAGGCGCTCATCAGAGACAAGCGGATCGAAACGCTGTTCCTGCTTGCCGCCTCGCAGACGCGCGACAAGGACGCGCTGTCGGACGAGGGCGTCGAACGCGTGATCCAGGAACTCAGGCAGTCCTTCGATTGGATCATTTGCGACAGTCCTGCCGGCATCGAGCGGGGCGCGTCGCTTGCCATGCGCTTTGCCGATCTCGCCGTGGTCGTCGCCAATCCCGAAGTGTCGTCTGTGCGCGATTCCGACCGGATCATCGGTCTGCTCGATTCGACCACCGACAAGGCCAAGCGCGGCGAGCAATTGGAAAAGTCTCTTCTTCTCACCCGCTATGAGCCGGGCCGCGTCGACCGCGGCGAAATGCTCGGCGTCGACGACGTTCTGGAAATTCTCTGCATCCCGCTGCTCGGCATCATCCCCGAGAGCAAGGAAGTCCTGCATGCCTCGAACGTGGGCCAGCCAGTGACCCTGAACAATCCGGCAAGCGCGCCGGCGCGTGCCTACGCGGACGCCGCGCGCAGGCTTCAAGGCGAGCAGATTCCGCTCACCGTGCCGAGCGAAAAGGCGACGCTGTTCAGCAAGCTGTTAGGTCGGAGGGCGGCGGCATGAACCTTGGGTCTTTTTTTGGACGGCCGCGCTCGGCCAGCACCGCGCACCATCGCTTGCAAGTCCTTCTGAAGCACGAGCGGGGCGGCAGGCCGGACCTGATCCCGGTGCTGCGCGAAGACATTCTCGCCGCCATCGGCAAGCACGTCACAGTCGATGAAGACACGGT
>CAZFYL010000195.1:0-3191 GCA_964523345.1 uncultured Methyloceanibacter sp. | reverse complement strand
AGACGCAACAGACAAAAATAAGAGAGAGCAGCGTGTTCCGCAAAGAAGACGGTCAATGGAAGATGATCGCCCATCACGCCGACAGCTTCCCGCTATGGGAAAAGGTGGTCGACTAGCTAGACTCACGCCGCTCGTTCTAGTAGCGATTGCCGGCATCCGTGTATTTGCGATAGCTGAGACAAAGCGCTGTTTTGACCCGTTCATCGTCGAAAACCAGTGGCGAAGGCGCAGCTGGGCGTTCCATGTCCGACGATAATTTCGTGCAGCTGCAAGGGACCGGTGATATCGCTAGCCCACCGCTCGTCTCACTGGTTGTTATCAATTGGAACTATGCGCCTTACGTCGGCGCGGCAATCGACTCCATTAAAAGACAAGATTATCCGCGGTTCGAGGCCATCGTCGTCGATAACGGCTCGACCGACGAGAGCCGGGAGGTCATCGCCCGGCACGTGGGCGACGATCCACGGTTCCGGGTCGTTCACCTTGAGAACAATCTCGGCCAGCTCGGCGCCTTTCTTGAAACGTTCGAGACGGTCAAGGGCGAGTTCGTCACGATCGTCGATGCGGATGACCTTCTCTTTCCCAGCTTCGTGTCGTCTCATGTCCAGGTTCACCTCGCGCTCCCTCGCAATGTGGCGCTCACCTCAAGCAATGTCGTGGAGATGACAGAGAGCGGACGGGCGCTCACCGGGACCTACGCGTCATTCACTCGGTGGAAGTCGCCCCCCACGTCACGTGGACTACGCGCACCCGATGCCGCTTTGAGACTGTCGACGGTTTCCGACCTCTCCTACCGGCAGCTGTCCGATGCCACCACCATCCACCACCATCGGCGTGGCTGGATTTGGGGCCCCGGCACATCGAACATGTACCGCCGCAGCGCGCTTGCGCTCGCGTATCACATACCGAAAGACCGCACAGGTTTTCTTGCGGCCGACAGCTATCTGTGCCGGTTTTGCCATATCTTCGGCGGATCCGGGATCATCAATAAGCACCTCTCTGCTTACCGGATTCACGACCGAAACTATTTTGCCGAACGTGAATCGATCGGTTCGGTCCGCAAGAACCGCTCCGACAGCGAGACGCGCCAGCAGCTTGAGGCTCTTGAGCCGCTCAACGTCCTGTTAGCGCGCGCAGAGTTTTTCACAGAAGTCCTTCCGGGAAAGTTCTTCTGGAGAGCTGTCGATCAGCTGTCGAAGCCCGCCAGAGTAAGAGCCGGAGGGACAACTGTCAGACGCGAGGCGACGGCGCCGTATTCCGACAACTACAAGAGTTTGAAACAGGTGTTCGGCGAGGATAACTTGCTTGCTCGCCTCAAAGAGAGATTGAGCCCTGGAGGCTTGCGAACGGTGCTGCGGGAGGCCCATGGCGGGACGATACCGCCGCGCTTGCGGCTCGGGCTTGCCATGGAGGATACGAAGTCCGCTTTGGAGGGGCTCTTCACTAACAAGCCTTTCGTTCCGCGGCCCAAGCCCAGGCCGAAGCGGAAGGCGTCTGTCGAAGCAACGCCGAGTGAGTTCGGTGCCGCTGCAATCCTGTCGTTCGACCCGCCCATCATCTACTCTGGGATGGCGTTCGGAGAACGTATGGGGATCGCCGCTGCGTTCGGCCGGCGCTACGGGTCGCTGCCTGCCGCATTCCTCATCTATCCGTGTTGGACCATCCAACCCGAGAGAGATGCCAATCTGGTGATAGAGGCGGCCAAGGCACACCAGGAAGACTATCCTGCACACCACCTGGTTTTCCTCTGCAATACGGCCGCCGAACGGGACCGGCTGGTTCAAGCGGGCCTTGACGCCCATCTTCTCAACAAGAACTTCACGGTATCCGAAAAGATCTTCCGCCCGCTTCCGAACGCAACAATCGAGTTTGACGCTGTCTACAACGCCCGCTTCGATCGGGCGAAGCGGCATTACCTTGCGGGCAAGATCCCCCGGGTTGCCTATATCTCCTTCGCGGACGATTTCACGGCGACGCGCCGGGACCAGCGCGCCGCCCTCGCCGAGACCCTGGCGCGCCATCCCGATCATGCTTTACTCAATCCCACAAAAGACGGCCTTCCCGTTCGTTTACCGCCTGAGGACGTCAACGAAGGGCTGAATCGCGCTTCCGTCGGTCTTTGCCTATCAAGGGTCGAGGGATCGAACTACGCATCGATGGAGTACATGCTCGCCGGCCTGCCGGTCGTGAGTACACCGAGCATCGGCGGCCGGGACGTCTATTTCGACCACGAGTTCTGCACGATCTGCGACCCGGCGCCCGCCGCTGTAAGCTATGCGGTGCAGGCCCTCATCGCCCGGGCTATCCCGCGCGATTACATCCGCAACAGGACGCTTGCTAAAATCGAACCCGAGCGGCGGCGTTTTCTTGCTCTGATCGACGATCTCAGCGAGCGACTCGGCGGCAAGAGGCGCTACGAGCGAGCCGATTGGCCCTTCGGCGAGACGAGCGGCCTGGTGACGTGGAAGAAATACGGCGAACATTTGCAGGACTTCGAGAAGGGTCGAGCCGCACCGCGTCAGGCATGCAACGAACATGTCTCCCTCGCAGACATCGAGGCTCTGCTGGCGAAGACCGAGGACGTGCAGCTGCAGCCGGTGGAGGTGTTGAACATCGTCCGCGCGATTAGATCGCGCCCGGGCTGTTCGCTGCTCTTTTTCGGCTGCGGAAACGATTCAGCCATTTGGGAGGATGTGAATCGCGGCGGCACCACGGCGTTTGTCGAGGACGATCCGGCTTGGGCCGAAACAACTCGGGCGAAGCTTAAACACTCGAACGTCTATCTCGCGGACTACGGAACGAGACTTTCCGATTGGATCTCGCTCCTGGACGCGACCGACAGTCTCGAGCTGGACCTTCCAGAGGAAGTGACATCAAGGCAGTGGGACGTCATCGTGGTCGACGGCCCGGCCGGATACGACAATTGCGAGGAGTACACCGGCCGGGAGGCTCCGGGCCGGATGAAAAGTATCTACATGGCGTCGAAGTTGGTGGCCCAAGGAGGCGCGGTGTTCGTTCATGACTGCGAACGGTTGGCTGAGCAGCAATATGCCGAGCGCTATCTCGGGTCCCACCGGCTCTTTGTCAGCGTTAAAGGGCGCGCGCTCCTCCAGGGTTACGCGTTCTGAGGAGTTCGGCCGGATTCACCTCTCGTTAAGCTGTGGCCGGTGACAATCGGAGGCACTTGAAGG
>CAZFYL010000194.1:0-3192 GCA_964523345.1 uncultured Methyloceanibacter sp. | reverse complement strand
GCGGCATCAGCGCCTTCAAGTTCAATCAGCGCAAGCTCGATCTCGACGAGGAGCATGTCTATTACCATGTCACGCCCCGCCAGATCATCTTGACGCTGGCGCGCGCCATCGAGGAGCTCGGCGTAACCCATCCGCTCCATATTCATGGCTGCAATCTCGGCGTTCCCGGAAATATCGAAACGACTCTCGCCACGGTCAAAGCGGCCGAAGGCCTGCGCGTCCACATGACGCACACCCAGTTCATGAGCTACGGCACCGAAGGCGACCGAAAGTTCTCTTCCGGCGCCGCCCGCCTCACCGAACTCGTAAGCAAGACCCCTAATGTCTCGATCGACGTGGGCCAGGTTCTGTTCGGACAGACCTGCACTGCGTCAGGCGACAGTATGCGCCAATACGCCATCTCCAAGAGCGCGCATCCCAAGAAGCCGGTGACCATGGATATCGAATGCGATGCCGGTTGCGGGGTCGTGCCGATGCGCTATCGCGACAAGAGCTTCGTCAACGCCATGCAATGGGTGATTGGGCTTGAGACCTTCCTCCTGTTCGACGATCCCTGGCGCATGTTCCTCACCACCGATCACCCCAACGGTGCGCCCTTCTATTTCTATCCGCATCTGATCAGGCTGCTCATGGACAAGAGCTTCCGCGACGACAGTTTGCAGAAGATCAATTCCGACGCGCAAGGACAGGCCGAGCTGCTGAAATCGCTATCCCGCGAATATACGCTCGACGAGATCGCGATTTTGACCCGGGCCGGCCCGGCACGGAGTCTGGGGCTCAAAGATCGCGGGCATCTTGGCGTGGGCGCCGCCGGCGATATCACCGTCTATCGGGACGATCCGGACCGCGAGGCGATGTTCGCGACACCGGAGCTTGTGTTCAAGAACGGCGAAGTCGTGGTCAAGAACGGCAAGGTGGTGAAAGTGGTTCAAGGCGCAACCCATGTGGTCAGGCCAGACTATGACAAGGCGATCGAGAAACCACTCAACGACTATTTCGACCGCTATTCCACGGTCCGTATGGAAAATTTCAAGCTTGCCGATGAGGAGATCGTCCGCGGCGACAATGGCGCCATCATCGCGCAGCCGACCGGTGCCCGCCGATCGTAAAGACTTGAAACCGCACCCAATACGACCAATCTGTTGGGCGAGGCGGGAAACAATCAACCTGAGGAAATTGCAAGGAGTCGTTCTATGTCCATAGCGAGAAATATCGGAACCACAATGTTGGCTGCGCTCGTTGTCAGCGCGGCAATGGCGTTTGCCGCACTTGCCGGCAGCGATTTCGAGGGCGTTTGGACGGTCAAGGATACCGACGGCAAGCCGTTCGAAATTACATTGAGCGCTGACGGTAAAGCGAGCGCGACGCGTGAGGAAGGCATGACCGGAACTTGGGCCGAGGAGGACGGCACGGCGGTCATCAAATGGGATACCGGCTGGACCACGAAGATCATGAAAGACGGCGACAGCTACAAGAAAGAAGCCTTCAAGGCGGATGGGACGTCGGCGAACACATCCGACGCGATGAAGAAATAGGCGTTAGACCAACGAAAGGCCGGGTGTCATGCCCGGCCTTTCGCTATTGCCGTTCGGATCACTCGCTCTTGGGGCGGTCGCCGGTGATATCGAAATCGGCTTCTTGCAGATGATATTTTTGGACGACGCTTGAGGTTTGAGCGAGCGCGCGTTGGCATGCCTCGTGGCCGGCCTGCTTGGCCGCCTCATCGATCGCCTCGCCGCCGGCCACGCTGTCGGCCGTGTCGAAGCAGATCGCCACGTCGTCGGCTTGCGCCGGCGCAGAGCCAAGCGCAAGCATCACAACGACAAGGGCCGGAACGGCCAATCGGCTCATCAAACGTTCTCCATTCCAACGTTTCGTGATCGTTTGCGGTATCTAAGCACACTCGCCCGCCTTGTCAGGGGTTCTGATCAAGCGGCCATTTCCATCAGATCTTCGAGGATGGCGGCGAGCGCCTTTTGACCTTTTTCAACCGAAGCCAGCGTCGGATCGCCGAAGGAGCCGCTTGGCGAGTAGTTGGGTGATTTGGCATCATCGGGCGATAGCGGGCCCCGAGTGGAGCCCCTAGGCGAAACGGGAGAAGCTGCCGCCCGAGACATATCAACCAGCTCGGGTGCGATTGCCAGCATCAGCGAAGTTTCGATCTCGTCGGCGTGGCTGCCGTAAGGCTGCTCTTGAAGCTCGCGTGCCGTCTTGACGAAACGCGGCCCGGCGAACACCTTCAAATGCCGCAAGCGCGATGGGTCGGATGCGGCGCGTATGGCCGCCTCGACCGGCGCAAGCGTGGAGAGGCCGGTATCGAGAATAAGCACCCGCTTTGCGCCGAAGCCTAGAAGCGCATTGGCGATCTCGGCCACGACCCGTTGGAAGCTCTCATCGGAAAGACTGATGCTCCCGGGATAAGCGACAAAGGCGGGATAGGCACCATAGCTCAAAGTGGGCCAAATCAGCGCATCGATCCTCTCAGCGAGCGCGGCGGCGAAATACTCGGCGAAGAATTGGTCGGTCGCCATTCTCATATGCAGGCCGTGCTGCTTGGCGCCGGCGCCGATCGGGAGGATCGCCGCAGCACCGCGTGCGAGCCGCGTCCCAACGTGATCCCAGGCGAGATCGGCAACCCAGTTCTGTGTCGACTCGCGCGTCATCGGTTCAGTCCAGAAGCATCGATTGAAGGGTCTCCAGCCGGTCCGCTTCACCGGCAGGCTTATCCCAGCGGATGCGGCTGATGCGGGGAAAGCGCATGGCGATGCCGGATTTATGGCGGCTGGAGCGATGCACGGAGTCGAAGGCCACTTCGAAGACGAGCTTGGGCTCGACTTGGCGCACCGGTCCGAAGCTCTCGACGGTGTGGTTCCTGACCCAGCGGTCGAGGTCCTTCAGTTCCTCATCGGTAAAACCGAAATAGGATTTGCCCACCGGCACCAGCTCCGGCGCCCCCGAGTCGCCGTTGCGCCAAGCGCCGAAGGTGTAGTCCGAATAATAAGACGAGCGCTTGCCGCTTCCCCGCTGTGCATACATCAAAACCGCGTCGATGGTGAGCGGCGCGCGCTTCCATTTGTACCAGTGGCCTTTCGGGCGCCCGGCGAGATAGGGGCTGTCACGCCGCTTCAGCATCAGACCCTCGATGCCGGTCTCGCGAGCGCCGGACCAAAGTGTCTTCAGTTCATCGACCGA
>CAZFYL010000193.1:0-3197 GCA_964523345.1 uncultured Methyloceanibacter sp. | reverse complement strand
CTCATCGGGCTTGCCGCCATGCCGCTGTTCCTGTCGATGCGTGCGGCGGTTCGGGCCAAGGTCGAAGCTTTGCGGGCGCGCCTGGCAGAAGCGCGCGAAGCGGCGACCGCGCGCGACGAAGCCCGCACCTATTTTGCTTTGGCAAAGACCTTCCTTGCGCCCCCCGCGCCCCGTCTCATTGCCATCGGCGGATTGTCGGGAAGCGGCAAATCGGCCGTCGCCCGCGCAATCGCTCCGCATATTGGCGCCTTTCCCGGGGCCGTCCATGTGCGCAGCGATGTCGAGCGCAAGCGTTTGTTCGGTGCGAGCCCGCTGGAACGGCTTCCCGGCCATGCTTATGCGCCTGAGGTCACGCGCGAAGTCTACGCCATGTGCCGCAAGCGCGCGCTGATGGCTCTGGAAGGGGGACAGGCGGCGATCGTGGATGCCGTTCAAGCAAGACCCGAAGAACGCGCGGCACTCGAATCCCTTGCCGCGGAAATGGGTGTTCCTTTCTCCGGCTTGTGGCTCGAGGCGCCGGCCGAATTGTTGCGCGATCGCGTTGCGGCAAGGGTTGGGGATGCCTCCGACGCCACGGCCGAGATTGTCGATATTCAGCTCGGCTACGAGATCGGCCCCCAAAGCTTCGAGGTGATCGATGCGCGTGGCTCGGTCGACGACGTTGCCGCCTCCTGTCTCGAGCGGATCGGGGCCTCACCGCACGCTTCCTAGATTCACGATTTGCTAACGCCCTGTGCCCGAGAGTCGGAGGGAGAGGGCCGGCCAGCGTCGATCGCGCTGGTCTTGGAGGCGGTGCATGCGCCTTCCGAGTGCCCGGTCGGGGGTTTGGCACGTTGCGTTGGGTTGGTCAGCCTGCGCCGCATGCGGGCGCGCGGTTCGGTAGCGTAAGTTTGCTAGGCTTCGCTGCGCTGCTTCTGCTTGGCAGTGCGCTCGGCTTTGGTCTTTCGGGCTGCGGGGCCGGAGGTAACGGTCAGCCGCTCGGCGAGCGCGTCATACCGCTCGGGCAGCCCGTGCCAAAAGGCGGAGGCTATTACCAGGTCGGCAAGCCCTATCAGGTGGCCGGACAGTGGTATCAGCCCCGCGAGGACCCCGCTTACGACCGCGTCGGCAGCGCCTCCTGGTATGGGGAATTGTTCCACGGCCGGCGCACCGCCAATGGCGAAATCTACGACATGGACCGCTTATCGGCGGCGCACCCGACGCTGCCGCTTCCGACCTATGCGCGGGTGACCAATCTGAATAACGGCCGCTCCATCGTTGTTCGTGTCAACGATCGAGGGCCCTACGCGCGTGACCGCATTATCGATTTGTCGAGGCGTTCTGCCGAACTGCTCGGCTTCCGCGGTAACGGCACAGCGACCGTGCGCGTCAAATATCTCGGCCGCGCGCCGCTGAACGGCGACGACAGCTACGAGAAACGCTATCTGACCCAGCAAACCTGGGTACAACCCACGTTGAAAAGAAGGGCGCCGGCCGGCCCGGGTAATTTCGTCAGTAGGGAAAAGGTCTTAGTCGCAAATCGTGAGACCCTGTCTCAGCCGCAACGGTTGGCTCCGCCACAGAGCGATGCGGCTCCACGCGCCAAAAATACCGAGTCCATACCGACCGGCGCCGAGACGAAGGCTGAGGCCACGGGCCTCATGATTCAGGCCGGCACGTTCAAGAATAAGGATAATGTCGAGCGTGCCCGCACCACGCTTTCAGCCATCGCACCCGTCGATGTGAGCTCGATTGCGGTCCGTCAGGATCTCTATTTTCGCGTCCGCGTCGGGCCGTTTGCCGACCGGGCCCAGGCCAAAGCGGCGCTGGTAAAGGTGACGGGAGCCGGATATCGGGGCGCTAAAGTGGTCATGGCGGACTAAGCGCCCTATTTGCCGCGTGCGGGTTGATTTTTGCGCAAGCGCGCTTGATATTTGTTGCGGGCGCTACCCAGGCAGCGTTCAATATCTGCGCTTTTTCAACCCCGGCCAATCCGTGTACGCCTTGCGCCTTGGCATATCGATCAAGATCGCAGCGGTAACCGCCGTTGCTATTTTCGGCGTCTGCGCCGTCTCGGCCAAGCTTCAGGCGGCAGATGAGGCCGCCTTCGAAACCAAAGCAAAAAGCGCGATTTTGCTCGACGCCGATGAAAATCTCGTGCTGTTCGAGAAGGAGCCTGAGGTTCTGGCTCCGCCGGCGAGCATGAGCAAGCTGATGACGCTTGCCATCGTGTTTCGCGAGCTCAAAGCCGGGCGGCTCAAGCTCGATGACGAGTTCAAGGTCAGCGAACATGCATGGCGGACCGGCGGCGCCCCTTCGGGCAGTTCGGCCATGTTTGCGCCCCTGAATTCGATGGTGACGGTGAGCGACCTCATTCAAGGCATTACCGTCCAGTCCGGCAACGACGCCGCCATCATCCTGGCCGAAGGGATCAGCGGCAGTGAACCGGCGTTTGCCAGGCTGATGACCGATTACGGCCGCACCATCGGGCTTGAGAATTCGACCTTCGCCAATGCATCGGGCCTCCCCGCGGAAGGTCACTTGATGACGGCGCGCGACCTGGCAACGCTCGCCCATCACCTGATCTATACCTATCCCGAGTACTATCATTTCTTCGGGCAGAAGGAGTTCAGGTACCGCGACAAGTTCACCTTCCGGAACCGTAATCCGCTGGTTTTTGCCGAGATCGGTGTCGACGGTCTGAAGACCGGATATATCAAGGAGTCGGGTTACGGGATGGTGGCAAGCGCCGTACGCGACGGTCAGCGGCTTATCCTTGTCATTACCGGTCTTGAGTCGTCCAAGGAGCGCGCGTCCGAGGCGCGCAGACTGCTCGATTGGGGCTTCAACAACTTCCGGCCGTTCCGGTTGTTCGACGCGGGCCAGCAGGTCAGCGACGCGCTGGTTTGGGGCGGCACCAAGCATTACGTCCCGCTGGAAGGCGATGGGAATATCGACATCATCTTACCCGTGAACGCGACCGGCAATGTCACGGCGGAGGTGGTCTATCAAGGGCCGATCAAGGCTCCCATCAAGAAGGGCGATCAATTGGCGACGCTGCGAGTCACCTCCGACGAGTCGCAAGCGACCAACGAGATCCCGCTCTATGCCCGCGAGGATATCGGCCGGAGCAACTTTGCCATGCGCGGGTTGGACTCGCTGCTGGTGCTCGCCTTCGGCTGGCTGCTGTAGCGCGGCACGACCATGCAACGCGAGGC
>CAZFYL010000192.1:0-3238 GCA_964523345.1 uncultured Methyloceanibacter sp. | reverse complement strand
TCGCACCGGATGCCAATAGCCCGCGAGCCTGCTCGGGATCGGGGGCAAGATGCAAGTAAGTGAAAAGGATTTGATGCGGCTTGAGCCGGCGATACTCGGCCGCCTGAGGCTCCTTGACCTTGACGACCATGTCGGCCGCGGCGAACACCTCGTCCGCCGTGGGAAGGATGCTGGCGCCCGCTTTCTCATAGGCCGCGTCGTCGGCGAAGATCCCGGCGCCCGCGCCGGACTGCACCGCGACCTCATGCCCGCGCGCCACGAGCTCGCGAACGGAGCCGGGCACAAGCCCGACCCGGAACTCATCGCATTTGATCTCGGTGGGAACGCCGATGCGCATTTAGGTCTTCCGCAAAAAGATGTTCGTTCAGCCTGCCAAGGCTGCCAGAAATCGGGAAAAGATTGTTGGCGTTTTGTCGTGCAAAACGGTAAGATTATGCGTAATTACTGCGATAAAACGTATATTAGCGCCGAAAAATGACGGAAGTAGACCTAGATACGCTGGATCGCGCAATCGTGGCGGCCCTGCTTCAAGACGCGCGTTTGAGCCAGGTCGAGCTTGCCGAGCGTATTCCTCTGTCTCCGACAGCGATCGCCAGGCGTATCCGCGCCCTTGAGGAGAAGGGGGTGATCGAGGGCTATCAGGCCCGCGTCAGCCGCCAGGCCTTGGGCCTGAACATCACCGTCTTCGTGCAGATCGGCTTGACCAGTCAGAACGAAGACTTGCTCCGAGCCTTCGAACAGGCAGTGGTCAAAGCGCCCTCGGTCGTCTCCTGTCACCTGATGTCGGGCGAGGACGATTACCTGGTCACGATCATGGCGCGTGACATTGCCGATTTCGAGCGCATCCATAAGGAACAGCTTTCGCGGCTTCCGGGTGTGAGCCGGTTGAAATCGAGCTTTGCGCTGAGAGATGTGATCCACCGGTCGCTGCCTGCGTCATGCTTGCTTCCTTCGCGCAAATGATCGCGCCGATGCCACCGCAAGCTCCCGCATTCCCGGCTTTCCTTGTGGCACCTTACGTTGTCCTCGATTAACATCAGCCGTTGTTACAGGATTTGGAAAGCCCGCCTTTTTCTTGCGGTTACGCCATCTCGTTTGGGGGAGCCGATGGCATGAAGCCAATACTTAGCGTAATTGCCGCCTCGATTCTTATTCTTGCATTTTCGAACGCCGCTCTTGCCCGGATGCTCACCACTGTCGGCGAAGGGGAGGGCGAGCTCGATATCATTGCCTGGCCCGGCTACATCGAACGCGGCGAGTCCGACAAGACCTATGACTGGGTCACCGGCTTCGAGAGCGAGACGGGCTGCAAGGTCAATGTTCAGACCGCGGCGACCTCGGACGCGATGGTCACGCTCATGACGCAAGGCCGGTTCGACCTTGTCACCGCCTCGGGCGATGCGTCCTTGCGCTTGATCGCCGGCAAGAAGGTCCAGCCCATCAATACCGGCTTGATCCCAAGCTGGGACACGATTGACGAGCGGCTCCAGAATGCACCTTGGCATACCGTCGATGGCACCCACTACGGCGTTCCCTATCAGTGGGGGCCTAACGTCCTCGCTTACAATACCGACATCTTCAAGAAGGCACCGACCAGCTGGTCGGTGGTGTTCGATGAACAGACCTTTCCCGACGGCAAGAGCAACAAGGGACGGGTCCAGGCCTATGACGGTCCGATCTACATTGCCGACGCCGCGCTCTATCTGATGAAAGCAAAACCCGAGCTCGGGATCGAAAATCCATACGAACTGAACGCCGAGCAATACGCAGCGGTCATCGACCTGCTTCGGGCGCAGAGCAGGCTGGTCGGCCGCTACTGGCATAATGCCCAGGTCCAGGTCGATGACTTCAGGAACAAGAAGGTGGCCGCGTCCTCGTCCTGGCCGTTCCAGGTCAATCTCTTGACGGCCGAGAAGAAACCGATCGGCACAACCATCCCCTCCGAAGGAGCCACAGGCTGGGCCGATACCACCATGATGCATGCGGACGCCGCGCACCCGAACTGCGCCTATCTGTGGCTCGAGCATTCCTTGCAGCCCAAGGTTCAGGGCGATCTCGCCTCCTGGTTCGGTTCAGTCCCCGCAGTCCCGGCGGCCTGCAAAGGCAATGCCCTTCTGGGTGACACCGGTTGCGCCACCAACGGCTTCGACAATTTCGATCAGATCTGGTTCTGGCGAACGCCCACGGCGAAATGCGAGCAAGAAGACGCGTGCGTGCCCTATTCACAATGGGCCAGGGACTACATCGGCATCATCAGCCAATCGCACGCAAACTGACGTAAAAATCCTGAAAAAGGGCCGCGGACCGCGTTCCTCGCGAGTTGTATTGCCGCCCGTCCCATGCTTTCTTTGCCCGCCTTCCGGGGAGAAACTGCCAGCATGTCGAATTCAAGCCCGCGCCAGCCTAAACCTGAGCGCGCAAACCCCAGAGTGTTCAAGAACGTGGTCAACCCGTTCTGCGGCACGCTCGCCGACGATCTCGTGGTCGAGCGGAGCGGGGGCGGCCTCAAGGTGGTCGAGAACGGCTCCCGAGAATCAATTGCTGGCTTCGAACGCAAATTGCCTCGGGCCAACCCTCTCGTGAACGGCAAGGATGCCGATCTTTCTACGGCGATTGCGGAAGCGGCGAAACTGATCGGCAAAGCCAAGCTTCCCCTGTTTGGCGGACTTGCCACCGATGTTGAAGGCATGCGCGCGGTCTTGGCGCTTGCCGAGCGCTCAAGCGGTATCGTCGACCATGCTTCGAGCGAGGCGCTCTACCGGAATCTGAAGATTTTGCAGACGACGGGTTGGACCACGACCACCTTGACCGAGACGCGTAACCGCGCCGATCTCATCATCATCGCCGGTAGCGACATCCAGCGCATTCACCCCCGTTTCTTCGAACGGGTCGCCTCGCCGCCGGACTCGATGTTCGGGGTAACGGCAAGGAAACGCACGGTCGTGTTCATCGGCAAAGGGCTGGACCGCTCAGGCGCAGAAGGCGCCAAGATCGGCGACGTCGTCACGATCGGGTGCAAGGATGAAGACGCGGGCCACGTAGTGGCCCTGGTTAGAGCGCGGATGCGCGGCTTCGACGTCACGCCGCCGAAACGCAGCGGCGTGTCGCGTGCCGAGATTGATGCGCTGGCCGAGCGCTGCAAACAGGCGGAATACGGTGTCGTGGTGTGGGCACCGGCGGCGCTCAAATCTGCCCATGCCGAGCTTGCCATCGAGCAGTTCACCGGCTTGGTGAAGGA
>CAZFYL010000191.1:0-3293 GCA_964523345.1 uncultured Methyloceanibacter sp. | reverse complement strand
AACGGTCATCATCAACTTAGTGGTGGGTGTGCTCGACCAGCACAAAAGGCATGAGATTTCGCATCGCGTCGATGTCCTGTGCCGATGGATCTTTCCTATCACCTATTTGGGGCTCATTTTGGTCTCTCTCGTAGTGATGTTTCCTGCTCTTCCAGCCTCCCCCTAACCGCCGCGTGTGAGCTAACGCTTCCGCAGGTCATGCAGCTAGTCCGTGAGATGGAGATGTGGTCACGCAGGTTAGCAGAGACTGCGATTATTGGCGAAGTGGGCGCCGTTTCTGTTCTCGGCGATGTCAGAATTTTATTGTGGTTCGCGCCCCTACGACGGTGGCGTTTCCCAGGGGGTTCTTGCCCGCCGCATTCGGCAAATCGGCTCCGGGTTGCCAGATGTACTGAAAGTCGGGTTGAAGCGTCCAACTTGAGGCGAGTTGGATGGTGTAGCAGATTTCAAACAGTGCTTCGTAGTTGCTGGTTTCTTGCGCTACGGCATCCAAGGCAGCGATCTCGGCCTCGTCGGAAATACCAGTGTAGGCGAAACCGATGGAGAGAGTATCCTCCGGACGCTTTGGTATCATACCCAACAAGGAAATACCGCCGTCCGCGTAGAAGTCGACGATGTTTCGATCTGAAGGCATACCCACGACCCGTCCAAACAGCTTTACGCCTTTTGGTTCCTTGCTCCCCGGTTCGCGCCAAACAAACTGCTCTATGATGCCGTATAGGCCATAGTTGTTGTTTACGCGGCGGGATGTTCCGGTAGGTCCAGCATCCTGGAGTTCGAATTTGCCGAAGTGGTTGAAGCCGCCAATCTTGATCGTGCCAGCGAGCCCGTCCGGACTGTATTGATAATCGCCCTCAATCATCAAGAGCGGCGGGTCGTCGAGCCGGAAGTCCAGGCCATTGCTGTTACAGACCTGCGGATTGCCCTTGCAGTTGGGCCCGGCAGGATCACCGTTGTAAACGCCTACCTGAAGCGTGAGCTTATCATTCGGGGTTACCACAACATGCACGCCTGGCGTTGCGAGGGGATAGGCCGGACCACCACTCGGCAGATTGATAGCCGTGATTGAGGGCCAACCCCAAGTTCCATTCAGAAACACACCGCCACCCAAAACATAGGTCGCGTCTGCTGCAAGTTGCCCCAGCTTGATGGCAAGCTGGTCATCGAAGAAATGTTGTTGAACCCAAAGCTCAAATAGGCGCGTCGCGGGCGTCGCTTCGAGATCGCTTACCGGCATCAGGCTACCAACGGCGTCAGCCGTGATACTTTGGCCGTGGATCTGAAGCCCGTCGGTATGAAAGCAAAGGCCTCTCCAAAGCCCGAGCTTGTACATGTCGACATACATGGCAAGTTGCAGAAGGCCATCGTAGTAGGTGCCCTGCTTGAGGCCCCCAGCCAAATTGGAGAAGGTTTCTGCGTAATACACGCCCGCAACGGAGATTCCGGACTCTGCGAGGGCAGAGCGCAAGGCTAAAGATCCGGCCGAACGCCGGCCGAGGGCGGAATGCAACGTATCCGCAAGGAATTCTGGGTCCGGAACATTGCAATCCGCTTTTGCATCTCCTGCCCATATAGGGAGACTGGCAACGAGCACCAAACCAAATGCGGTTCCGCGCAAAACTTGTCCCAAGTAAAACATGCGTCCGCTCTTCCAACCCGCCGATTGTCAAAATAGCATGCTGCGAATGCACCGCATAAGTAGGGACATCATGCCTTGGACTGAGGGCACGAAGAAGCTGGAGAAGGCATAAAAGGGTATAGCAGACGTAAATTAGCTGAACCGCATGGCGATTCGATCGGTCTGAGCCTAAGGCTGCTAAGCGTCACAAGCAGACATTGGCGTGCGACGAGACGACGTCCGCCTTACTGCCAGGAACGGACGTAGGCCGATATTCGCCCGGGCTCGTGGTAAGGACCGTGACGCCATCACTATTGGCAGGACGATGGGGCCGGCGCGCCCCTGAAGCGGTCGTTCATCCACCTGATCGCCGCAGGCGCCGCGTCGCGTGCGACAAAAATGTGCGAGACGCCGGGCAGCTCGACCCAGTTCACCTTGACCCCTTGGGTGCATAGGTGCTTGGCGAAACGCTTCGTGACTTGCGGATCCACTGTCGTATCGGCAGTGCCTTGGGCGATAAAGACTGGTGCTCCAGCCGGCGCCTGACCCGGCGAATTGCGCACCATGATCCCTTTCCACGGCTCCGTCTTGGTTGGATCGATTTTTAGGAAGCGTTCCTTCTGCAACGCCTTTTCGCTCTTCTCGAGGGCCTCGAACTGGGCGATCGACGTTAGACAGCCTAGGGCGGTCTGTTTGAAGGCGGGCATCACCGCCGGCTCGACGATGGTCGCGGGCGCGACGTTCTCCAACCGTGTCCAGGACAGCAACGCCATCGCTATCAGGTCCTGCTCGGTTTTCGCGTCGTCTTCGAACAGTTCGACGAGGTAGGTCGCTGGCGCTGCGGCAGCCACCCCGACCAGCTTAAGCTCGGGCGCATAACGGGCGGCAAGCTCGCCGGTAAAGAGAGCCGCATGGCCGCCTTCGCTGTGACCCCATACGGCGAAGCGATTGGAAGCGGTATTTTTGGATAGGTGTCGCGCCGCACGAACAGAGTCGAGTACCGCGCGGCCTGCGCTTTCACCGATCAGATAGGGATGAACGCCGTCAGTGCCGAGACCAGGGTAGTCTGTGGCGACAACGATGTAACCCTCGCTGAGCATCTCACGCAGGTTCCAAATCAGGCCCGCTCTGTCGGGATATAGCGATGGCGCACAATCCGGCGCTACGCCCGAAGTTGGATGCGCCCAGGCGATTATGTGGCGGCCGCCAGCAGGTGCAGGACCAGACGGGATAAAAATCGCGCCCGAGACCGGGATTGGTTTGCCCTTCGGGTTGGTGGAGCGATAAAGAAACCGGAACGCCTCGCTATTGCCGGGGGCGCCGCTTTCGAGCGGCCACACTCGAATGATGCTGCCGGGCTTGCCCGCGATCTCGCCGGGCTCGACGTCGTAAAGCGCTTCGGCCGGATCTCCACCGAGGACAAGAAACATGGCGAGCCCTCCCGTCGCCGCAAACCTCGACAAACGCCTGATCACGACCATTGGATTCTCCTTACGGATGTAAACCAGAGATCGCCAAGCTAGGCGATCCAGACGGCCTCATGGCTGGAAATTCACACCAAAGCAATGACGCGGGCCGTGGCTCATGAACGTCCGAGTTGTGGCTCTTTCGTGGCAGTTACCCAAGCATGTTTGACCCCATGCTGGCCGCGCGGCAATGTCCGCTTTGGGTCATT
>CAZFYL010000190.1:0-3303 GCA_964523345.1 uncultured Methyloceanibacter sp. | reverse complement strand
TGAGCCGCCTCAGACAGGCATTGCCTGCTTCTCTTTATCTGGCGGCGAGGCATTGCTATCGGGGCGACGACCGCGCCCGCATCGGCGCCTTGGTTGACCTGGGAGCCCGCGTTGACGTCCCGCTCGTTGCCACCAATGCGGTGCTCTATCACGCTCCCCACCGCCGCGCGCTTCAAGACGTGCTCACCTGCATCCGCGAGAAATGCACCATTGCCGAAGCCGGCTTGCGCCTGGAAGCCAATGCCGAGCGGTATCTCAAATCGGCCAAGGAGATGGCGCGGCTGTTTGCCGGCCATGAAGACGCGCTTCGCCTCAGCGTCGAGATCGCGCAGGCTTGCACCTTCTCCCTCGACGAATTGAAATACGAATATCCCGACGAGCCGGTGCCTGACGGCAAGACTCCTCAATCTCATCTTGAGGATCTGACCTGGGAAGGCGCGGCTTGGCGTTACCCTGACGGGCTCCCCGATAAAGTGCGCGATACGCTCCACAAAGAGCTCGCGCTGATCGCCGAGCTCAACTACGCGCCCTATTTCCTCACCGTCCACGACATCGTCCGTTATGCGCGGAGCCAACACATCCTCTGCCAGGGCAGAGGCTCGGCCGCCAACTCAGCCGTCTGCTATTGCCTCGCCATCACCAATGTCGATCCCGCCGAGATCGATCTCCTGTTCGAGCGCTTCGTCTCGCCCGAGCGGAAAGAGCCGCCCGATATCGACGTCGATTTCGAGCATGAGCGGCGCGAGGAGGTGATTCAATATATCTATGCCCGCTACGGCCGCGACCGCGCCGGGCTTGCCGCTACCGTGATCTGCTACCGCGGACGGCTTGCCGTGCGCGAAGTGGGCAAGGCGCTGGGCCTCAGCGCCGACACTGTCGCCGCGCTCGCCACCACCATCTGGGGCTTGAGCAATTCGAGCCTGCCCGAGCACTATGTCCGCCAGGCCGGGCTCGATCCGTCCGATCCCCTGCTTGCCCGGGTGCTCGAACTCACCCAAGAGCTGATCGGCTTTCCGCGGCATCTCTCCCAGCATGTCGGCGGCTTCGTGCTCACGCGCGTGCCGTTGTCGGAAGTCGTCCCTATCGGCAATGCCGCCATGGAAGACCGCACCGTGATCGAATGGGACAAGGACGATCTCGATGCGCTCGGGCTGCTTAAAGTCGATGTGCTCGGCCTCGGCATGCTCACCTGTATCCGCAAAGCCTTCGCTTTGCTGAACGACCATTACGGCAGGACGGTCACGCTCGGCACGGTGCCGCGCGACGACCGCCTCGTCTACGACATGCTGTGCGATGCGGATTCGATCGGCGTGTTCCAGGTCGAAAGCCGGGCGCAGATGAACATGCTGCCGCGGCTCAAGCCCCGCTGTTTCTACGATCTCGTCATCGAGGTCGCCATCGTCAGGCCCGGCCCCATTCAGGGCGACATGGTTCACCCTTATCTTCGCCGCCGCTGCGGCGAGGAGGCGATCGCCTTTCCCTCGCCTCATCCCGATCACGGTCCTGCCGATGAGCTTTACCAGGTGCTCGGCAAGACCATGGGCGTGCCCCTGTTTCAGGAACAGGCCATGCGGCTTGCCATGGTGGCGGCGAAGTTTTCAGGCTCCGAAGCGAACGAGCTTCGCCGCGCCATGGCCACCTTCCGCCGCCGCGGCACGATCGACCGCCTCAAAGACAAGATGGTCGGCCGCATGACGGCGCGCGGCTATCCGGCCGATTTCGCCGAGCGCTGCTTCAACCAGATCAAAGGCTTCGGCGAATACGGCTTTCCCGAGAGCCATGCCGCGAGCTTCGCGCATCTGGTCTATATCTCGGCCTGGCTCAAATGCCATTACCCGGCGGCCTTTGCCGCCGCGCTGCTTAATTCGCAACCCATGGGCTTTTACGCGCCGGCGCAGATCGTGGGCTGCGCCCGCGCTCATGGCGTTGAGGCGCGCGAGGCCGATATCAATAAGAGTCTCTGGGACTGCACGCTCGAACCGTCCAGCGCTCAAGTAGCGCAGAGCGCGGTAGCGCAAATAAAAAACATATTCGCGCTTCGCCTCGGGCTTCGCCAGATCGATAGCATGCGCGAGGACGATGTGCAGCGCCTCGTCGCCGTCCGCGACAGTCTTCCCGCTAAGGCTTACAGAGATGTGCGCGAGCTGTGGCGGCGAAGCGGGCTCAAGCGCGCGAGCCTCGAGAGACTTGCCGCGGCCGATGCGTACCGCTCTCTCGGTCTCGACCGCAGGCAGGCTCTATGGGAGGTGCGCGGGCTGCCGAAGGAAGCGCCCTTGCCGCTGTTCGATCAGGCCGGCACCGCCGACACCGGCGCCGAGCAAGAGGTCGCTCTTCCCGTCATGCCGCTCTCAGAGCATGTGGTGAACGACTACCGCACGCTGCGCTTGTCGCTCAAAGCCCATCCCATGAGTTTCTTGCGCGCGCCGATCGCGGCGTCCGGCATCGCCGCTTGCGCCGATCTCAAGACCTGCCGCGACGGCGCGAGAGTGAGCGTCGCCGGCGTGGTGCTCGTCCGCCAGCGCCCGGGCTCGGCGCAAGGCGTCGTGTTCATGACCATCGAAGACGAGACCGGCATCGCCAATTCGGTGATCTGGCCGAACGTGCTCGAACGGGAGCGGAAGAAAGTCATGGGCGCGCGGCTCGTCGTGGTGCATGGCCGCGTCCAGCGCCACGAAGACATTATTCATGTGGTGGCCGCGCGCCTCGAAGACCGCAGCGACTGGCTCGATTGTCTTACCGAAGATGGCGAGGCTTTGAGCCTTGCGCTTGCCAATGCCGACGAAGTGCGGCGCCCCGATCCAGGCTCGTGGCGTCATGCCCCTAACGAAGACGACGAGCAGGACCCGGTGCGCGCCAAGCGCCCCTCTCATCCGCGCTGGCACCCGCGCTGTCATCCCAGGTCGGAGCGCATTATCCCGAAATCCCGCGATTTCCACTAATCGTATGGTGGCGCGAAACCGGCTATGCTCCCGCGCATGATCTCAGTCTCACGCTTTTTAACGGCCGGCTTGCTTGCCGTTTCGCTCACGCTCGCCGTGACCGCGAGTGCGTTCGGCTCGCGCGCTTACGCTTTCGAGCAGCCGGAGATCGCCACCGGTTTGGAGCCGAAGCCTCTCGTCAAGGCGAAGAAATACATGGTGGCCGCCGCCAATCGGCTGGCCGCCGAGGCAGGGTTAACGATCCTGCGCCAAGGCGGCAGTGCCGCCGATGCCGGCATCGCCACCCAACTCGTGCTGACCCTGGTCGAACCGCAATCCTCGGGCATCGGCGGCGGGGCTTACATTCTTTATTGGGACGAAGACG
>CAZFYL010000189.1:1822-3327 GCA_964523345.1 uncultured Methyloceanibacter sp. | reverse complement strand
GCCGTCTTGATCGCGGCGGCAATCTTCTCCGGATTGTGGGCGAAGTCGTCGATCACTTCGACGCCTCGCGCCGCGCCCACCGTTTGAAACCGCCTGCCGATCCCTCTGAACGACGCAAGCGGCCCCGCCATCTCTTCAAGCGGGACATCCAGGACGCGGCACGCGGCGATGGCCGCAAGTGCGTTTGAGATATTGTGCGCGCCCGGCACCGGCAGGTCGAATGTGACATCGGAAACGCGAAACCGGCTCGAATCCGGTTCGAGCGAAATATCCTCGCCGCGAATATCGGCCCGCGGACTGAGGCCGAACCGAAGCGCGCCGCCGGCGAACGGATCGAGATTTTCGTTGTCGCCCACCACCAGCGCCTCGCGCGCCCGCGCCCGCAACGTGGCGAACATGGCGGCGACGTCGGCGATTTCCTTGTGGTCGCGTTGCAGGTTCAAGATTACGCCGATCGCAGGCGCATAGCGCACGAGCGATCCGTCGCTCTCATCGGCCTCGACCACGAGCAGATCGGACTGCCCGGCGAAGGCGTTGCCGGGAAGGCCGTGCGCCTGGAGCTCAGGCAGGTCGCCGCCGGTGATCACGGAAGGATCGCGCCCGGCCCCTTTGAGAATCGTAAACACCATCGCCGTGACCGTCGACTTGCCGCTCGTGCCGGTGACCGCGATTGAGCGGTGCCGCGCGACGAAATGGGCCAGCAGCTCAGAGCGATGAACGATGGGAGTGTTGTTGGCTCGCGCCGCCGCATAGTCCGGCACCTCTTCCTCGATCGCGGTCGAAACCACCAGCGCGGCGCAATCAGGTCCTACACCGCTTCCGTCCTGAGGCATGACCGCGATGCCTAGCCGTTCGAGCTGGGCGCGCAAGTCTTTGCGCTCGCCGTGATCGAAGGCTCTGTCGCTTCCGCTGGCAACGCTGCCGGTCATGACCTGGAATTGGGCGAGCGCGCTCATTCCGGCGCCGCCAAGCCCGGCATAGTGAAAGCGGCCCGTCCCTCCGGGATCGGGGATGGCCCGGGACTCCGGCGCCGCCACGAATACGAAATCGCCGTCTTGGGCGCGGTCGAACAACGCGGCGATATCGCGATTGGCGAGACGCACGCAGCCATGCGAGACGGCGCGGCCGAGCAGATCTTCCTGGTTGGTGCCATGAAGATAGATGTAGCGCGAAAGCGAATCGCATCCCGCGCCGCGATTCACGCCATCCTCCACGCCGTCGAGCGTCAGGATGCGCGTCAAGATCATGTCGTCGTCGCCTAGCTCTCCGCGCCAAGTCTCGCCGGTCGGTTCGCGGGAAACAAACACGGTGCCGGGAGCGGCACCTTCGCCGATGCGCGCGTGGATGCGATGCCAGCCAGGCGGCGTCCGGAAGGACTCAGCCTCCCCGCCGATACCGTTCCGCGCGGTCGAGACCGGCCAGGATGCCACGGCCTGCCCCGCTTCAAGCCAGGTGGCGATTTGGCGCTCGGCATCGACCACGAGCAGCCGGCCGGGCAACTCGCT
>CAZFYL010000189.1:0-1722 GCA_964523345.1 uncultured Methyloceanibacter sp. | reverse complement strand
CCGCGGCATCGAATTGGAAGCAAAGCGGCATTTCAGGTCGCGCGTCGAGTTCGCCATGTTCGGATCACTTGAGGTTTCCGCCAAGAACCGCGTCCAAAAGGAGACGGCTCCCATGTTCAAACGCCTAATTTGCACCGCCCTGCTCGTGTTCGGAGTCACCGCGTTTTCCGAAGCCAATGACGGCATCGTCAAGTTCAGAAGCGCCTATTCCATGCCCGAGACCATCGAACGCATGAAGAAGGACATTGCCGACAAGGGCATCATGTTCTTCGACGAGATCGATCAGGCGAAGCTTGCCGCCGATGCCGGCATCACGCTTCGACCCTCGACGCTTCTGGTGTTCGGCAATCCGCCGCTCGGCACGCTGTTCATCACCGCCGATCCCGACGCCGGGCTCGACTGGCCGGTGCGGGTTCTCGTCTATCAGGACGCCAAGGGAGATGTGTGGGTGGCTTACACCGACTTTGGCTGGATCAAGAAACGCCACGGCATCAGAAGCCGAAACAAGCAATTCAACATGGCGTCGGAAGTCATTTCTTCCATCACCTCGACGGTGAAGGCGAAGTAACGCTCAGACCCACGCGGCGGCCACGAGCAGGATCGCGATCTCGGCGACCTGCTCGTACGCGCCGAGAACGTCGCCGGTCTGCCCGCCAATCTGGTTCACGCTAAGCCTCGCCATCCCGGCGCCTGCGCCTGCGACCAGCAGCGAAGCGAGAAGCGTTGCGCCGAGACCGAGGCATAGCAGCAGCACGACCGCGCCAATCGCGACGGCGGTAAGAGAGCCGCTCTGGGTCGGAATGCCGGCACCGGCCGACAGGCCGTCGTCGCGCGCGCTTGGTACGTTCCGCATGAACACCAGCATCGCCGCGCGGGCGCCTGAATGCGCGGCAATAAGAGCGGACGCGGCGAGCGCCGGGCCGGCCAGGCTCGCGACCGCGCCGACGCGCAGCATCAGCGAAAGGATCAGCGCCGCTGCACCGTAAGTTCCGATCACACTGTCATGCATGATCGCGAGTTTGCGCTCGCGGCTCGCGCTTGCACCGAATCCGTCCGCCGTGTCGGCGAGGCCGTCCTCGTGCAGCGCCCCGGTGAGGACAAGCGTGGCGGTAACGGCGAGAACGGCGCAGATAAAGGGCTGAAGACCAAGCGCGTCGGCGAGCCAGTAGATCAGAGCGCCGAACGCGCCGACGCCGGCGCCGATGACGGGAAAGGTCCAACTGGCGCGGACGAGATCGGCGCCGTCGGCGGGATGGGCGCCAACCGGCAGCCGGGTCAAGAACGCTAGGCCGGTCAAAAGGTCCGTGCTAAGGCCGCTCGGCGACACGCCGTTGGTCATTCCTAATCTCCGAGCCACTCCCAATTCGAGGCATTCTACTCCGAAATGACGCGCTTCGCCTCCCTTGCCGATCTGCGGTCCGCCTGTCTCGATCTTCCGGCAGGTCATGCGGATATCGCGGCCGAGGCGGCCCGCCGCGAAGCGGTGCTGACCAAGCCGCAAGGAAGCCTGGGGCGTCTCGAGGAGACGGTCGCCTGGCTCGCCCTTTGGCAGGGGAGTGAGCCGCCGCGCCTCGACGCTGTCGAGATCCTCGTCTTTGCCGGCAATCACGGGGTGGTGGCGCAAGGCGTCTCGGCCTATCCGGCCGAGGTGACCGCGCAGATGGTGGCGAACTTCGCCACGGGCGGCGCCGCCATTAATCAACTGGCGCAAACGGCGGGCGC
>CAZFYL010000188.1:0-3357 GCA_964523345.1 uncultured Methyloceanibacter sp. | reverse complement strand
TTCGCATGACCGCGGTGCCTTATCACTACGGCGCGAGCGAACGGCGCGATCCCGGCTTCTTCCGGCGCATGTGGGCGATGGTCGTCAAGGAATTCGTTCAAATGCGGCGCGATCGCATGACGTTCGCCATGATGATCATGGTGCCGATTATGCAGCTTGTGCTGTTCGGTTACGCGATCAATACCGACCCCAAGCAATTGCCGGCGGCGGTCCTCACGCGCGACGACGGGCCGCTGACCCGCGCAGTGGTCGCGGCGATGACAAACACGGACCGGTTCGATTTTCAGGTCCAGGTGCACGATCCTGCGGAACTCGACCGTCTGGTCCGTGCCGGCGAGGTGCAGTTCGCGGTCGAAATTCCGGCAAGCTTCGAACGGGATGTGCGGCGCGGCGACCGGCCTTCGGTGCTGGTTATTGCCGACGCCACCGATCCGGTCGCGACGGGCACCGCGGTGTCGGCGCTGCAGGGCATGATCGACACGGCGCTGAGACGCGAGCTGCGCGGCCCTGACGACGCAATCGAGGGCAAAGCCCCCCCGTTCACCATCACCCTGCAAAACCGCTACAACCCTGAAGGTATCACCCAATACAACATCGTGCCCGGCCTGCTCGGCGTGGTCCTGACCATGACCATGATGATGTTCACCTCGCTCGCGGTGACGCGTGAGATCGAGCGCGGTACGATGGAGAGCCTGCTTGCCATGCCGATCAAGCCGGTCGAGATCATGATCGGCAAAATCGCGCCCTTCGTTGTGGTCGGCTTCGTGCAGATGACCATCATTCTCGGCGCGGCGCATCTCCTGTTCGGCGTGCCGATCATAGGCAGCGTTGGGCTTTTGGTCGCGCTTGCTACGCTGTTCGCCGCCGCCAACCTCGCCGTGGGCTACACCTTCTCCACCATCGCCAAGAACCAGCTCCAGGCGGTGCAGATGACGTTCTTCTTCTTCCTGCCCAACATTCTCTTGTCGGGCTTCATGTTTCCGTTCCGTGGCATGCCCGATTGGGCGCAAGCCATCGGCCAGGTGCTGCCGCTCACCCATTTCCTGCGGATCGTCCGCGGCATCATGCTCAAAGGCGTCGGCCTCGCCGACATGCAGACCAGCGTTCTGGCTCTGACCCTGTTCATGCTCGCGGCCATGGGGCTTGCGCTGTTCCGGTTTCGCCGCACCCTCGATTAGAGCCGGCGCTCCTTGTGTGGTAGGCTGCCGCTCGCGCCGGCCGCCAGACGAGGGAACCATGCTGCTCAAGGGAACCCGCTTTGTTGCCATCTTTCTTGCCGCGCTGACGCTTGGGTTCGGCGTCTGCCATCTCATGCAGATTCCGTCCCGGCTCGGCTGGGACCAGTATCTGTGGGTCGGATCGACGGTGCAGGGTGGGCTTTACGCCGCCTTCGGCTCGGTCGGCGCCGTGATCTTCGTGGCGACGGTCATTGCGCTGGCGCTGCTCGCCTACTTCACGCGCGAACATCTTCGTCCAGGATTCAAGCTTGCGCTTGCCGCCGCGCTGCTGTTTGCGCTCGCACTCGTGCTGTGGTGGGTGCTCGTTTACCCCGTCAATGTCGAGCTGGCGAAATGGGTCACAGGCCCCGTGCCTGACGATTGGACAGCCTACCGGGATCGCTGGGAGTGGGGGCATGCCGTCATTGCGCTCACCGAGTTGGTGGGCTTCGCCGCGCTGCTGGCCGCCGTGCTTGCCGACACGCCGCGTAATTTGCGCTAAGGCGAAAATCACATATGGATCGGGCGCTTGTCGACCGCGAGCGCAGCTTCCTTGACCGCCTCGTTCAGCGTGGGGTGCGCGTGGCAGATACGCGCCAGGTCCTCGGCTGAGCCGCCGAACTCCATCAACACCGCCGCTTCCGCGATCATGGTGCCGGCATCGGCGCCGATGATATGCACACCGAGCACGCGGTCGGTCGCCTCGTCGGCAAGAATCTTGACGAAGCCTTCGGTGGTGCGGTTGACCTTGGCCCGCCCATTGGCGGTGAACGGGAACTTGCCGGCTCGGTAGGCGACACCGGCCTGTTTCAACTCTTCCTCGGTCTTGCCGACCGAGGCGACCTCCGGCGCGGTATAGATGACGCTCGGGATCGTGCCGTAATTCACATGCCCCGCCTGGCCGGCCAGCGTCTCGGCGACGGCGACGCCTTCTTCTTCCGCTTTGTGCGCCAGCATTGGCCCCGCGATCACGTCGCCGATGGCGTAGATGCCGGGCACGTTGGTGGCCAATTTCTCGTCGACAACAATCCGGCCGCGACTGTCGGTCTCGACGCGAGCCTCGGCGAGCCCGAGCCCTTCGGTGTTCGGCACCCGCCCTACGGCGACCAGCACCGCATCGCATTCCAGCGTCTCGGCCTTTCCGCCTTTCGCGGGCTCAAGCGAAAGCTTCACGCGTTTGCCCTTGGTCTCCAGACCGGTCACTTTCGTCCCGAGCTTGAACTCAAGGCCTTGCTTGGCGAGCACGCGTTGCAACTGCCTGGCCACCTCGCCATCGAGCCCTGGTGCCACGCGATCCAGCATTTCGATCACGGTGACCTTGGCGCCGAGCCGCGACCACACCGAACCGAGCTCGAGCCCGATATAGCCCGCGCCGATCACGGCGAGCCGTTTCGGCACTTCCGGAAGAGACAGCGCGCCGGTCGACGACAGGACGCGCTTCTCGTCGATGGCGATCCCGGGCAGGCCCATCGGCTCGGACCCCGTGGCGACGACGATTGACTTCGCTTCCAAAGCTTTCTTCTCGCCGTTGATGAACGTCACCTCGACCTTGCCGGGGCCCGCGATGCGCCCGGTGCCGTGGAAATGGTCGATCTTGTGCTTGCGCAAGAGAAACGCCACCCCATCGACATTGCCTTTAACGCCTTGATCCTTGAAGGCGAGCATGGCGGCAAGGTCGAGATCAGGCTTCACCTTGATGCCCATCTCGGCAAAGCCGTCCGCGCTTTCGGCATAGCGTTCGCTCGCGTGCAGCAGCGCTTTGGAGGGAATGCAGCCGACATTGAGGCAGGTGCCGCCATGGGTGGCGCGCTTCTCGACCACCGCCACCGTCATGCCGAGCTGTGCGGCACGAATGGCGCAGACATAGCCGCCGGGTCCAGTGCCGATGACGATCAGGTCATAGTCGGACATCGCCTGCCTTAAAGGTCGAGCGCGAGGCGCGTGGGATCCTCGAGCGACTCCTTGATGTTCACAAGAAAGGTCACGGCTTCCTTGCCGTCAACCAGGCGGTGATCATAGGTCAGCGCAAGATACATCATCGGCCGCGCCACGATTGCCCCGTCGCGCACCACCGCGCGCTCCTCGATGCGGTGCATGCCGAGAATGCCGGATTGCGGCGCATTGAGGATCGGGGTGGACA
>CAZFYL010000187.1:0-3372 GCA_964523345.1 uncultured Methyloceanibacter sp. | reverse complement strand
CACGCGGAAAACTTGCGACCGCGGCTTCGGCCGCGGCCTTACCCTTTGGCGCGCCCGAATTTGGGCGCACACAGCAGCATCGCACCGGCCAGCATCTTCTGCTGTCGGCCAGCGTTCTCGCGCTGGGCGTCGCCATGGCCACCGTGCCATCGGCGCCGGCACAGGCCGTGCAGGCAGCCTGCGGCGATCCGGCCCAAGCGCCCGATTTCGTTCCGGTCGGTGGGGGCAGCGGCTCCTTCGCGGTGTTCTGCGGCGATGGCGCCGACGCGCAGGGCTTCAGAGCCACCGCGGTCGGCAACAATGCCACCGCCAATGGCGCCAACGCCACGGCGACGGGCGCCAACGCCAACGCCATCGGCGAAAACGCCACGGCGACGGGCTATCTTGCCAGGGCCGAGGGCGATAACGCCACGGCGACGGGCCGCAACGCCCACGCCAACGGCGCCAACGCCACGGCCACGGGCCGCTCTGCCGAGGCTAACGGTTCGAGCGCCACGGCGACGGGCCACTTCGCGAGGGCCACTGGTAACAACGCTGCAGCGACGGGCACCTTGGCCAACGCCACCGGCGCCAATGCCATGGCAACCGGCGCTTTCGCCAACGCCAGGGGCGACAACGCCACCGCGAGCGGCACCAACGCTTTTGCTTGGGGCGTCAACGCCACCGCGACCGGCGCGAATGCCAACGCTAACGGCGATAACGCCACGGCGACAGGTAACTTGGCCCTCGCCGTCGGCGTCAATGCGACGGCGGCGGGCGCGAACGCCAATGCCAACGGCGACAACGCCACCGCGACGGGCACGCTCGCCAATGCCAATGGCACCAACGCCACGGCGACCGGGGTAAACGCCACCGCCAATGGCGACAGCGCCACGGCGACAGGTAACCTGGCCAACGCCAACGGCGCCAATGCCACGGCGACAGGTAATCTGGCCAATGCCAATGGCGCCGACGCCACGGCGACGGGCGCAGACGCTAAAGCCAACGGCGCCAACGCCACGGCGACGGGCGCAAATGCCAATGCCAACGGCCTCTTCGCCACGGCAACGGGCACACAAGCCAACGCGCAGGGTTCAAATGCCACGGCGACAGGCCACATGGCCAACACCTTCGGCACCAACGCCACGGCGACGGGCGGCTCGGCCTTCGCTCAGGGCACCAATGCCACGGCGACCGGGACCAGCTCCCTCGCCCTTGGCACCAATGCCACGGCGACGGGCGCCTCTGCCCGCGCCAACGGCACAAATGCTACGGCGACTGGCCGTTTCGCCAACGCTACCGGCTCCAACGCCACGGCGACGGGCGCCGCGGCCCGCGCCAACGGCGCAAATGCGACGGCGACCGGCCGTTTCGCCAACGCCAATGGCGACAACGCCACGGTGACGGGCGCAGAAGCCAGAGCGCAAGGCGCCCATGCCACGGCGACGGGCGCCAATGCGGTCGCCAACGGCGACACCGCGACAGCGACCGGCGCGCTTGCCAACGCCAACGGCGTCAATGCCACGGCGACCGGCGTAAACGCAGTGGCCAACGGCTCAAGCGCCACGGCGGCGGGCGCCAACGCATTCGCCAATGGCGACAACGCCACGGCGACCGGTAACCGGGCCAACGCGCAAGGGTTCAATGCCACGGCGACGGGGGCCAATTCTGTCGCTGCGGGCACCAATGCCACGGCGACCGGCGACAGCGCCGAGGCCAATGGCTCTCGGGCCACCGCGACGGGCCAACACGCCACCGCGAATGGCACCCAGGCCACCGCGACTGGCTCTGACGCCTTCGCTAATGGCGCCAACGCCACGGCGACGGGTGCTAATGCCAGGGCGACCGGTCTCTGGGCCACCGCGACCGGCCATTTCTCCAACGCCGACGGCCTCGCCGCCACGGCGACGGGCGTGGGCAGTGAAGCCATCGGCAGTAACGCCGTTGCGACGGGCTTTGACGCCAGGGCCTATGGCGACCGCGCCACGGCGACCGGCGCAAGCGCCATCGCCAACGGCGACACGGCCACGGCAACGGGCACGCTCGCCAATGCCAACGGTTCTGGCGCCACCGCCAGCGGCGCCAATTCACGCGCGGCGATGACCAACAGCACCGCGGTCGGAAGCGGGGCGAATGCTTCCGCCGAAAACTCGATGGCGCTCGGCGCAAACGCGCAAGCGAGCTTGGCGAACGAAGTGGCGGTCGGCACCGGCGACAATACTTATACGCTTGCCGGCCTCAGTTCGGCCGAGAGCTTGAACCGGCAAGACGCCAATACGGTCAGCTTCGTCACCACCGACGCTAGCGGCCATCTCGCCACGTCGAGTTTCTCTATTCCTCCCGATACCGCGTTCTGCTCGGAGCCGGTGTCGGGCTCGTTCCAGTGCGGGACGGGTGCGGATGCAAGCGGCATCAATGCCACCGCGGTCGGTCAGAACGCCAAGGCGACGCAAGCCAACGCCACCGCTTTCGGCCACGGTGCCAACGCCAACGGCGATGGCGCTACCGCGACCGGTTACGCCGCGTTCGCCAATGGCGGCTCCGCCACGGCGACCGGCACCAATACCGTAGCCAGCGGCACCAACGCCACGGCGACCGGCGACAGCGCGACCGCCAACGGCATCAACGCCACGGCGACCGGCGCACGCGCCAACGCAAACGGCGATCGCGCGACGGCCACCGGCGTTGAAGCCCTCGCTAACGGCGGCAGTGCCACGGCGGCGGGTGCGGGCGCCAACGCCACCGGCAACAACGCCACGGCAACGGGGACTGACGCCATGGCATCGGGCAGCAATGCCACGGCGACCGGCTCAGGCGCCAGAAGTAACGGTGCGAGCGCCACGGCAACGGGCCGTTTGTCCAACGCCAATGGTTTTTCCGCCACGGCAACGGGCTCAGGCTCCAAGGCGTTCGGCGATTCGGCCACGGCGACCGGCTCGTCGGCCAACGCCAGCGGCATCCTCGCCACGGCGACGGGCGCAAGCGCCAATGCCAACGGCAACTTTGCCACGGCGACAGGTCCCACCGCTTCCGCCAACGGCCAGTTCGCCACGGCAACAGGCTGGACCGCCAACGCCAATGGCGCGAACGCCACGGCCACCGGCGCTGCCGCCAACGCACAAGGCGCACGCGCCACCGCCACGGGGGCGGGCGCGAGCGCGATGGGCGAGACGGCAGTTGCCATGGGCAGCAATGCGAGCGCGATGGGCGCGGACGCCATTGCGGTCGGCGATGGGGCGATGGCCGCAGGACCGGGCGACGTCGCGGTCGGACAAGGCGCGCAAGTGCTTGCCGATCAGGGAAGCGCTTATGGCGCAGGTGCTACGGTCGGTGCGGGCCACACCAACGCGGCCGCGTTCGGTGCGGGTGCTGCGACCACGCGGGCCAATCAGC
>CAZFYL010000186.1:0-3391 GCA_964523345.1 uncultured Methyloceanibacter sp. | reverse complement strand
CCAGGAAAGCCGCGAAGATCTGGCGCGATAATGGCGCGCTCGATTTCAAGGAATGTGTTGCCGACGACGTCAAGAAAGGCAAATGGACGTCGTTTCCGCGCAGCGTGAAGCTGAAACCCGGCGAGACCGTGGTGTTTTCCTGGATCACCTACAAGTCGCGCGCGCACCGCGACAAGGTCAACGCCAAGGTGCTGAAGGACAAACGCTTTGCCGCGATGGCGGACCCAAAGGGGATGCCCTTCGACGGCAAGCGCCTGATCTATGGCGGCTTCAAGGTGTTTATCAGCGCTTGAGGCGCCGCCTGCGGGATGCTTACCTACGCCATATTGGCTATAAGGGCGTCGGCCACGACTTTCATGTCTTTGCCGTCTATGAAGATCACTTGTGGCTCGTATTTATTGGAATACAAGTTACTTAGTGTTTTGAAATAACTGTTACGCAAGCATATATATTTGGTTTCTTTCCTACATAATGTTTTGTTAACAATCGCTGGGAATTCCATCTCTCTATCAGTCAAATCCTTTAACACTGTTAGATTCCTTCCCAGATCAAAATAAACTGATGGGTTTGTTCCTTCATTTTGTTTAATGAGCCAAAGAGTCCGTGTATTTCTACCAGTGCCAATCTTGCTGCCAGTATCTACATATAGATTATGGCTCCTGAGTTCTTTAGCTACGTTTCCTTCATAATCTTCAATATCAAATACGTCATACTCTGGCTTCATTATCAGGAGTTTTTTGTTGTCATTTCTTAGAGGTGGCACGACTCTTTTAATAAAATTATTAAAAAAACCATCTGCCAAAGCCTTCAGTACTGCCTTTCTCCTTGGAACAACAAATAAAGCAAACGTGCCTGCAATGCCTATGAAGCCAGCGACATACCCCAAGGCTTCTTCTCTAATTACATTATCACTGAGCATGATCCCCAGTGATGCGTACACCTCTTCTGGCATAATGGTCGATATGATTGGTGTCTTGAAATAGTGCAAAACCGCCCAAATACCAAAGAGAAGGGCACACAAGGTCCACCACAAATAACGCGACGATGTAAGGAAATGCCAAGCCCTACAGGGAAACGCCCTGATCGCGGCGATTAGCTTTTTCATATCGAAGATCACCCTGGCGCTGCTAAAGCAGGTCAGTTGTTAGGCGTTAATTTGCAACCTTTTGTGTCATAATCCATAGAAAGCAAGTACCTGGTTGGCAAGTCGAAAGTTACGACGTCTTTCCAGCTAGTCCCTTGGCAGAAGAACAAATAGCTCTCTGACATGATGGACCCAGAGGCAATGCCTTTCGACGCCTGCGCCAGAAACTGCTGCAAGCTGTGAATGCGTCAGTGGGATTGGTCGAGGCGGCCTGATGTCGAGTCAGGGATAAGGATTAGATGGCACAGCGATCGCGGAACCGTCTTGTACTGATTTGTCTGATAATCGTTGGGATCGCCTCATGCTTCGGCGTGCTCTTCGTCAACGATGCGTTTCGATGGAGTACAAAAGCACCCCGAATATTTGTCAATTTTGAAGATCGGTGCAATTCAATCGAGTATGCATCCGCACTGTTGCGGATGGAAAAAAAAGCCGCCTATCTAATTATTGAAGCTAAGAATGACACCACGCGTCCCTGTCCTTTCAAGAACTTCGCGCTCATCACCTTTGAGGATTTAGTTACCACCAGAGGCGAAGCACATAATTGGACCAGGTTTGAACTTGAAGGAGAACCTAAGTGGTACAAGATTGATTACGACGATCTGAGAGTCGGTTTTGGTAAGCTTGCGATACAAGTCTTTGCAATCACGCGCCGGTTCCGAGATTGCGTAGAGAGCGGGACCGGCATTGAGCTGGAACCCATGGACCAACTAAGGGGAAAAGGGGCTCCGGCAGAGGTTCCATGCGCTTCCCCACTAGAAGTGGCCGTAGAGTTCTCGCACGATGTGTATGATGTAAGCTCCGCGCTGCCTACAACATTTGTTGTGGGGGCCACCAGCCAGTTTACCAAAGTCGCGTGGCGCGGAAGACCAGCTTGGCCAGCCGCCGGTGTTGCTCATCGCACAATAGCGAGTGCTGAAGTCCGGCTTAATAATAGGTTCGATCAGCTAATTCAGGAGACGGTTACAGTTACCGGATCTTCGGTGTTCGGCGCAGTGTTGTCAGTCCTAGTCGGTATGCTTGGAAGACCATTGAAGACAGGCGGTGGGCTGGAACGTGCGAGGCATAAATTTGCTACCCGTCTCAGAGCTTCAAAAAGAAGCGGTCAGAAATCGAAAATTCGCGAAAGCGCCATTCCTAAAAAGAGCCGGTCTCGGAAGTCGAAGCCACGTAAGCAACGGAAATAGCAGAATTGCGATGGGATTGGCTACTTCGCCATCGCGATGTTCGTTTCCATCCGGCAAGCTTTGAAGAATTTGGTGGGCGCGACTGGGATCGAACCGGGTGTTTATCAGCGCTTGAACGCGCCGACAGGGTAGCGGCGGCGAGAGGCCGCCGCTCCCTACTAGCCTACGAACAGCTCTTCGTAACTGTATCCCACGTCATGTGGGCCTTTTCGCAAGCCGACTTGGTCTTCGGCGCGTCGGCGGCGAAAGCCGGCGCGGCAGCGCCGGCCACAAGACCGACAGTCACAAGCAGGGTAACAAGGTTCTTCATGGGAGGTCACTCCTACTAGAAAATAGCTACCTCGCTGGTAGCTCATGGCAGATATGCCCAAACCGAGATCGGCGCTCTGAGGCGAAGTAGCGCTGGGGCTAACAGCCACTGCGGCGAAGTTGCGCGGCGCAATTTTCGTCAAGTTCGATGCGGCGAAATGCGCGGTGACGGATGGCCGCGCGGCACTTTCACTTTCGACAGGAAAATGGACAAGGACCTGGTGTGGGATTCGTAGCTAAGGCGTCACCTTCCGTGAGCGCCGCTCTTTGCATGAAGGAGAGTCCCCATGCGAAACACTATCTTGACTCTTGTTTCCGCCGGTTCGCTCACACTCACAGTCCTGACACCGGCCTTGGCGACTGGCGTGTGCGCAGACTATCCCGATCTCCGCAACTGCCCGATCTATGGAATCTCTGAAAACTCGCCTTCCCTTCAGCTGCCCTCCAAGCACATTAGGCACGCTCGGAGTGTCGGCTATCACCATCACGGGTAACATGGTCGGGCTTACCTGAAACGAGAGGGTGCTCGCTTCGGCGGGCGCCCTTTGCCATCCAGGTTAAATATGTTGGCCGCGACTGGGATCGAACCAGGGACGCTGCGCGAACGGTGAAGCCTCAGGTCGCCGTTACTGCGAACCCTGCATGGTCATTGCCACCCATCCGGCGCAAAACTCGACGAATTTCCTGGTGGACTCTGAAATTGACGTTTGCGTCTGCGCCAGACGAGGGTCCAGAGGAATGCGCGCACTTG
>CAZFYL010000185.1:0-3391 GCA_964523345.1 uncultured Methyloceanibacter sp. | reverse complement strand
TGGCACATAGCGGACATTAGTTTCGACGCTGGGAATGTCCGCTTTCGGGGCTAAAGCGGATATGCCCAATCCGCCAGGTGATGTCCGTTACCCACCAGTTTGGTCGAGAGAGCTACTGCACCACTTTGAGGGCAGGCGGCTGCCAAGTGCCTTGGCCGACCGGCAGGATGGAGAGCTCCCCGGTTTTCGGCCAATACATCCGCAATGCCAAATAGATCGGGCCATCCGGTGCCGGCAGCCAGTTCGCCTCCTTCTCCGTTCCGGGAGAGTCTTTCTGAATGTAGAGCGTCAGAGATCCATCGGCGTTTTTCTTCATGCTCGGCAACATCGGGGAATTAATGAGGTAGCGGTTGATCGGGTTCTCGATGAGAAGCTGCGTCTTTCCGTCATACATCGTCAGCGACCAGAACGCGTTGACGGGCGGCAACTCTCCGGCGGCAAATGTTAGCGTGTAATTCTGCTTGCTACCGTCGAGTTCGTCGCCATCGGCGAGGTCCCTGCCCAAAATGTAGACCGCTTCAGCCGCGTCGTTCCCATAGATGCCCGCTGATGCACCCGCTGCTCGCTTGATCCAGTCACCGTCAAAAAACGCGGCGTCGCCCCATAGATCGCTCACCGACCATCCGTTCGCCTTGAAAAGCTGCTGCCCAAGGTAGTCCTTCACCTTTCCTTCGCCTTCTCGCATACCGAGCGCGATTTCGACCCTGTGACCAAGCGGCAAATCCTTGAATTGGAATGACTTTCCGGATCCAACGCCGATTTTGGCGAGCTTCGCGCGAATCCCCGCCTCGGTGGGATTGGCAGGGGCAAATTGCAGGGCGAAATCCAGATATTCGAAGAAGTTCGTCTTTATAAGATCCTTGTCCACCTTGGGAAAGTCGATGGCTGGAGCGTCAGCGGGAGCAGGCTTACCCAGGTATGCCGAGAGCGTCCTCACCTTATAGCCAGCCTGAACCTTTTCGACATTTGGCATGTCATCTGGGCCGAAAAGCTGGGTGCGATAGACAGCGAGAGAGAATTGCGTCGACGACCGAAACACTTTCTTGATGCCGGTCGGGGTCTCCCCCTTCCAGTCGGGACCGACGACCAAGTAGTCGCCGGCGTCGTTGCCCGTCGCGCGGCTGCCGATGTAACCGTAATTGTAGGTATTGGCGTCAACCAGTTGGACTGAGTAGTAACGACCACTCTCCACCGCTGGGACCGACAGGACAATCGGCTCGGCCCGTAGATCGAGCGATGCGACCGAGTATGGCGTGTCGCTATTCGGACTTATAATCGCTGTGTCCTTGTAAGTGTATACACGTGCTTCGTTCTTGAGCTGGTTGAAGGGTGCCTTGAACTGCCCCGAGGTACGGTCAACAGCATAATCATACATAATCGCATAGTTCATCACGATCGGCAGACCGTAGATGTAGCCTTCCTCGGCGATCGCCTTTGCCTCACGGATGTCCGGCCAGTCCTGGGCATTTGCCGGTGCTGACAACGTCACGAAGACCGCAGCAACAGCCAGGAGGCCGCATCCGCGCGTCAACCCAACATCCATTCGCATTTGACTTCTCCTCTTGTGTCGCTCGATGGCCATCCCGACCGCGGTGAACCGGCCCTTGCTGAGATTGGTCTGAAATTGCCGCGCGCCAAGCCGGCGCGGGCGCCCGCGAAATCCATTCGCTGCTAATGCTGCACTAATACGACACGGCGGTGTGGCACAAATGGGAACCAGATTTGCGGCCTGTGATGAGCGTTTGGATATCAAGCCCTCGCGAGACCGCGGGATTTTCGCTTGCGCAGGTAGGAGAGAGTGCGCCATGCCGTCATTATCATTCGCAAGGCGCCGAACGGCTCCGCTCCTGGCACTTAGCGGACTCTCTGAGCGGGTCCACCGCATGTCCGCTTTTTGGGGTAAAGCGGACATAGCTGATCCGGGCCAGATGTCTGCAACTGACCCATGGCGGACAACAAACCGCTCAATGCAAGGGACGCCCCCCTGCCGACCGAAACGAAATCTGGACAGGAGGCCGAGGCCGCTTCAATATCGCCGGCGCTGATCTTTACGCTTTCGCCGTCGGATCTTCCACAATAGGTTTTGCAAACGGGAGGAAACTTATGACCAAGCTTTTGCTCATTCTCTCTGCAATCTTGGCATTGACTGTTGTCGGGACCAACGAGTGGAAGGCCGAGTCGGCACCTATAACCGGAACCGCGAACTCGCTCGCTTTGATCCAGAACTATTCGCAGCTGCAAAAAGTTGGCTGCATTTTCGGCACGAGACGCTGCGCCGCCGGCACCAAATGGGTCTGCACCGCCTTGAAAGGCGGCGGGAAGCAATGCGCTTGCAGGACGTGCTGATACGAAACCTTCCTGACTGAATGCAGTGTCTCGTCGACGCTACAAGAGGACCAAAAGAAAGGAACTTCAATGAAGAACGCGGCACTGCTAGTGGGTTTGGCGGCGATTCTTTTCACCGTAAGCACGGCTGAAGCCGGTAAAAGAAAATGTGCAGAGGATTACCGCCGATTCTGCGGCGAGTGGGGTCTAGAGACCCGCGGACTTGAAAACTGTATGCGTCGGCACGGAAATTATTTGAGCAAGCGTTGCGTTAAAGGACTGATTCAGGCAGGCGCAATCTCTCGGGCTGAAGTGGACCGTAAAAGAGCAGCGCTCGGTCGCTAGATGGAACGATCCAGCGCCTCCGTCGTTCAGCGAGGCGCTGGAGTATGCTCTCCGTGCCGCGTTAGAGGCCTCTCGTCAAATCGACGGCTTCTCCCGATCGTCACTACCAAGGCCGACAAAACCTTTTGATATCCTCGAGTCGCGCGCCAGCAGAATAATTTTTTCTGGTCCCTATGATGCATAAAGGGCACAGCACCAACGGACAACGACCGGTATTGTTCATAGGCTTACGAGGACGGTGCGCAGATGGGTAAGACGCGGCGGGAATTCCTTCAGGTCACCGGATCGGCCGCCCTTGGCGCCGTGCTCGCGCCGAAGTTCGTGGGCGTTGCCCGCGCCGAACAAAAAAGCGCCGATTTCGATATCCAGCAGGCGTTCGCGAAGTTCATGGGCGATCTCGGCGGCGCCCCGTCGGATGGCGGCGGCGACGTCGGCTTTATCGGCAGCGATCCGCTGCTGCGCAGCCATTTCCGTATCGCCAGCTCGATGGCGATCCCCGCCGCCGCGGCCGCCACCGGCGCGGCCGCGATCTGGCAGGAGCGCACCGGCGAAGGCCAGGACGTCAGCGTCGATCTCCGCGAGGCGATTTATAATGTCAATCCACTCCTCGCGCTTGTGCTTCAGCACAAGCAGGCCGTCGGCGCGATCCCGGCCGATGATCCGATCCCGAACAGCCTGACCTTCGTTCCCGGCATCAATGGCGGCTGGTATCAGGCGCCGT
>CAZFYL010000184.1:0-3405 GCA_964523345.1 uncultured Methyloceanibacter sp. | reverse complement strand
CGGTGCGGACGTTGTGCTGCTGCGGCCGAATTCGGGCTATGGCGCCCTGTTCGTGGGCGTGCTCGGCGGCTTCGTCGAGTCCGACATGGATTTCAAGGCCACTAAGGACAAGGCGAATTTCGACGGCGGTACGGTCGGCGTGTACGGAACCTATGTCGCCGGGCCATGGTATGCCGATCTGCTGTTCAAGGCAGACCTGCTGGATCTCACTTACAAGACGAGTTTCCAAAGTACCAAGGCGAGCACCGACGCCGATTCCTTCGGCATAAGACTTGACACCGGCTACCGCTTCAACACCGGGCCCGGGTTCTTCTTGGATCCGCAAGGCACGCTTGCCTGGGTCGATAGCGATGTCGGGAACTTGTCGTTGCTCAACGCCACGACAAATTTCAGTGACGGAGAAAGCCTGCGTGGGCGGCTTGGCCTGCGTGCCGGGTATAGCTGGCTGTCGGGCGCCACCATCGTCGAGCCTTTCGCTGTGGCAAGCGTGTGGCATGAGTTCGAAGGCAACAACAAAGTTGCGCTTGCGAGCAACGGCTTCACCTTGGCCTTCAACGATTCGCTCGATGAGACGTGGGGCGAAGTTGGCGGCGGACTGAACGTGTTCAGCGGCGGCGGCTCTGCCTTCGTCAAGGCCGATGCCTTGGTCGGCAGCGACCTTGAAGGCTGGAAGGTCACGGGCGGCGGCCGTCTGTCTTGGTAGTCGGCGCCGCAATGATGAACCTGAGCGGACGCTAACTGCCCGACCCGAGCAGTCGCATGAGACTTGCTATACAGGGCTGAACGGTCCCCCGATTACGCCCTGTCGATCCTCCCCCGGTCACTTCGGCCGGGGGCTCTTTATTAATAGGCGTAGCCCAGAATCTTGATCTCGCGGGCATACCAATCCGCGACAAGGTCCCTGGTGCGCGCATTGTAATAGGCGTGGTAGCCGACCGAATGGTCGCGGGTCGGCGTGGGATTGCTGAGAGGGATTTCGATGCGCTCGGTGATCCCAACCTGTTTCAGAATTGTGCAGAGATCCTCGTCGAGATGCTCGTAGCGCCCGACATAGTCGACAGCCAGTCCCGTCCCATCGCCATAGATGTCGAAGTTCCACACATAGGCGCGCTTGCGGCTGTTCATGAAGCGGTCGAAGCTCGGCTGCCACAACTTGCTCTTGGTCTTGTAAAAGTACCAGGAGATCTGCCGGTCCCACGGATTGCGATCGAAGGCGAATTTGAAATAGCTCCGCCACACGTCCTCGCCGACAAATTCGCGCACGCGCTCCGCCGGCATATGCTCGTAAAAGCCGACACTCGGATGGTAATAACGCTCAGGCCGCATGAGAATTTTTCGCAGAAGCGGCCGCTCAGGTTTCAGCGGATGCTCGATGCGATAGTTCTGAGGCCCCAAGCCCTTGCGGTCCTTCTCGCTTTTCTCGCGGTAGGGCGTGATCACGTCAGACGGCCCGCACAGCTGCGATAGCGCCGCTTCGATCGCCGTTCCCGCCGTCTTGATCGTCTTCAGAAAGATGAACTTATGCTCGTGCGAAACGATCATTGCTGCGCCTGACCTTAGGACCGCGCCTGAGCCTTCACTATGGCACTATCAAGGCGCAGCAGGGCACCGAATAGAACAGGACATGAGCGCGAATTCGCTTTATTAGAAAGCGACAGGGAACCCGAGCATACAGACTTCGCAAATGGCAAGACTCTTTCGCAACCTCATCCGGTCCATCGCCAAAGATATCGCCCACGGACAGGCGGCCTTCACTCTGTCACGGCCCGAGCTTGCGCTCCGCGCCGAACTTCAGCGCCAAGCGATGGCGCAAGCTGCCGAATTCGTCAAGGAGCACATGCAGAACGCCATGTTCTGCGACGACCGGCTGACGCATCTGGAATACGCGCTTTCGCAGCGGCAGCCCGGGCCGATTCTGGAATTCGGCGTATACAAAGCGATCACGACCAATTTTATCGCGCGCGCTTGCCCGGATACGCAAATCTATGGCTTCGACAGTTTTCAAGGTCTGCCCGAACATTGGTCCGGCAACCGTTTCTCGCGGCGAAACTTCAATCGCCGCGGCAGGCTGCCTAAAGTCGCGAGCAACGTGGAACTCATCGTCGGTCTGTTTCAGGACACGCTCGAGCCATTTCTGAAGCGCATTCCCGGCCCTTTCGCGGTCGTTCACATCGACTGCGATCTCTATAGTTCAACGCGTTACGTCCTGACGCATCTCAACGGAAGACTGATTGACGGTGCGATCATGATCTTCGACGAGTTCTTCAATTATCACGGCTATCAATTGCACGAGTTTAAGGCGTTTAACGAGTTTCTCGAAGAGACCGGAATGGTCCCTGACTACCTTGCCTTCTCTGGCCAGCAAGTTTCGGTGCGGCTCAACCTACCGAACGAAAAATCTCGTAAAACAGCCGCCGGCCGCGCCGGTGGCACGGACCGGAGCCGCCCCTGACTGACCGCGAGACTGTTGATGGGTTCGATTCTGTGGGTCGCGCGCCCATTTGCCAACGCATCAAAACGAGCCTTTGGACGCTGCCGCAAGTGTGCGCTATGACGCGGGCTGCCTCGATAAGAGCCTGGAATGACCAAGACGCCCCTCAAGATCATCTTCCTTGCCGATACCCGGCCAGGCCACTACCACCTCGCCCAAGGCATCATCGCCGCAATCGAGCGCCTTCGGCCTATCGAGGTCACGCGCGTCGAGGTGAACCGGAAATGGATCGTGCCGACGCGATGGCTCAGGCGGCGCATCAGCGCCAAGAGCTTCTTTCCGCCGCGCATGCTGCGCATGGCCTATCGCATCGATGCCTACGCTCTGCCAAAGGCCGATCTCGTGGTCTCAGCCGGTGGCGAGACCCATATGCCGAATATCTGCGTGGCGCAGTTTCTCGGCATCCCGAATATTTTTTGCGGCTCGCTGCTGCGCGGATTAGGCCCTGAGAATTTCAGCCTGATCGTGTCGTCTTACGACCGCGACGCGACCAGCCCGCTTCATATGGTGGTGCTCAAACCCTCGGCCATCGATCCCGACAAACTCGGACGCCCCAAGCACGTGCCACGTTACGGGCCCGACAACACGCCGAAGCTCGCGGCCCTGCTGATTGGCGGCAATGCCGGCGGGTTCCGCTACCGCCGCGCCGAATGGCAAGGCCTGCTCGATTTCGCGCGCGCTGTCTCGAAGGCTTGGGGGACGCGGTGGCTGATCTCGACATCGCGCCGAACCCCCGACTTCGTTGCCGATCTCATCGCCGAACTTGCCAAGGACGATAGCGTCGTCGAGCGCTTCATCGACTATCGCAGCGCGGGACCCGGCACCCTGCCGGAGGTGTTCTCACAGGCCGAAATCGTCGTCTGCACCGAAGATTCCAGCACCATGATCTCAGAAGCGGTCTCCGCGCGTCTTCC
>CAZFYL010000183.1:2036-3406 GCA_964523345.1 uncultured Methyloceanibacter sp. | reverse complement strand
GCCTCGGCAAAGCGGCGCTCGGTCGAGAGGCGCAAAGCGCGCTCATATCGTTCGGCCCGTTCGCGCGCCGCGCTCGACACGTTGGAGGCTTCGCCAAGCAGTTCATAGAGCTCGGCCGGAACGCTTTTGCCTTTCGCTCTCACGCGATCGATCCGCCGCCAGACGAACCTGGGACCGGCCGCGTCGACGACGGATTCCGTCGCCAAGACTTCGGTGCCGTAATGGGCGTTCAGCGCTTCGAGCCGGCTCGCCGTATTGACCGTATCGCCGAGCGCGGTGTAGCTCAGCCGTTCCGGCGCACCGACATTGCCGACAACAGCCGGCCCGGTGCAGAGTCCAAAATGCGTCGGCAGATCCGGAAGATTGCTATCCCGCCATCGCGCGCGTTGCTCACGAAGCAGACGCTGACACGCGAGCACCGCCGAAACGGCGTGGGCCGCGTGATCCTCAAGCGGATCCGGCGCGCCCCAGAACGCTACGATCCCGTCGCCGACGATCTTGTCGACCGTCCCCCTCTCGCTTTGCAGAGCCGTGATCATGAGCTGGAAATAGTCCGACATGTGATGGGTGAGCTCTTCGGGCGTCATGCTTTCGGCCGTGCGGGTAAAATCCCTGATGTCGGTGAACAGCACGGTGAGGCTGGTCTTTTTGCCCCCGATCATTGCCACCTCGCCGCGGCGAACCAGGTCCCGGACAAGGGAGACCGAGACGTAGCGCGAGAACGATTGAATTCCCGTCAGCATCTGCGATTGCGCATCGGCGAGCTGCTTGATCTCGCGAACTCTGGACTCCACCGGAGGGGCGTCGGTTAAGTTCAGATCGCGCACTTTGGCGCTTTGCCGGGCGAGCGCTTCGAGCGGCCGGCTGTAATACCGGGCCACGAGCCCGGCCAGCAGCAGCGCCAACAAGACGGCGACCGCCGAAACCGCCAGCACCCAGTAGCGCTGACGCTCGGCTTCGCCCAAAAAATCGCGTTCCGGAACCGCGACCCCGATCCACAGCGACTGGTCTTGCAGCTTGAATTGCCTAAAGCCGCTCCACCAGAACCCGTCATCGCTTTCAAACCGGAACACGCCGCGCGATCCTTTGCCGGAGTCTCGCCAAGCCGACACCGCATCCCGGACCACGGCGAGATCGAGATCTTCGGCCGTCAGCAGCGTGGCGGCCCGGTCGGAATCGGCCTTGTCCGTCGCCTTGCGCAGCACATCGCGTATCTGTTCCGGATCGGTCCAACGCGCATCTGCGGGGAGACCGATCAACGAGCCGTCGTCATGGAGCACGAAGGCCACGCCGTTCGGGCTCGGGCGGAGGTTCGAGGTGAAGCGCGACAAATCTCTGAGCAGAAGATCGAACGCGACGAGTCTGGTTTG
>CAZFYL010000183.1:0-1936 GCA_964523345.1 uncultured Methyloceanibacter sp. | reverse complement strand
GTGGATTTGCCGAGCTGGCGCCGTGCGCGGCGCCTGAAAAGTTCTGCACACCAGGATATGTCGCGCGCGGCCCCGATCACCAAAGGGAGGGCGCGATGCGCATATGGCTGACTGCTGTGTTTCTTGGGTTGCTGACTTTTTCTCTAGCGGCGCGGGCCGAGCAGCCCATCGTTCCGCGGGGCGGCTGGTTCGGCGGCTTGGGCGGTAGCTTCAATTCCGTCGAATTCGATGAGGATCTGTTCGCCAGAGGCATTGGCGATGTCTTTTCGGGAACGACGCTGGTCGCGACCGGCGCGGCCGGCGGTCCTGCCAATCCCCGCCGCGCCACCGAGTCGAGCTTGGCGCCGGCGGCGCAACTGGGCTTCTTCTCGCACTTTAGCGGGAGCAACTGGCTATGGGGCGGGAAAGTCTTCTACCAGCACCCGGACGTAACCGCGACCACGACCGACATCGCCCCCCAGGCCGGAATGTTACAGACCATAAACGGGCCGGATACATTCACGGGGAACGTCGTGATCGGATCGTACCGAACGCGGCTCGAGCATGAGATCGCTTTCATGCCGTTCATCGGGCATTCGTTTGAGCGAACCTATATTTATCTCGGCGCCGGTCCTGCGCTGTTCGGGACCCACACCAACATCGACAATGCCATCGGCTTTGCCGATTTCAATGGCATGCGCGGCGACGTCACCGGCACACCGTTGAATTTCGCAAGTTCCGAGTGGGTCTGGGGCGGCGCCGCCCAGATCGGCCTGACCTATTTTCTCGATCGCGACTGGTTCGTGGACGTCAACTATACCTATGCGCGCTCGGCGAAATTCGACAGCAACTATTCGGGTCCGTTCGCCAGCACGACCTTCGGATATGACGTCGTCGGCACCTTGTTCGTCTCGCCATCATCGCGCGTGACCGATCAGTCCGTCGCCGTGTTCATCAACAGGAGATTTTAAGGCCGCCGCTCGAAGGTCGAGTCCGACAATGAAATGGCGGGTTTGAGCCGGGCCCGCGCTTGGGGTGTAGACGACGCTCTCGGGCTCTCGCGCCGCAACGGCGTGCGGCGTGAGTCCTATGTCGCCAAGACCTCTGCGAAAAACGTCTCGATTTCCGGCGAACTGGAGGTGAAGCGAACGGTAGACGCCTCATTGTCCGGTTCGGCGCCGACGACCTTGGCGTAAAGGGCGCCGGGGAGATCTTGCCCGTCCGCGCCGGCGAACTGCATCTTGAGATCGCTCAAGATCGGCGCCGGTTTTTCCAGACGGACCTCCGCCATCTTGCGGGACAGCTTGGTCACCATCCCCTGATGGGTGTCGCCGCGCAGATAATTCCCCTCGACGATCTCGTATGTGAACGGAATCTCTTCGCTCAGCGCGACAAGCTCCTCCGTCGTTTCGGGCAAGAACAGTTGGTACGGCCTGGCGATGCCCAAGACCTCGTAAAGCGTCACGGCATAGTCGACGCCTCTCGCCTTGAATTGCACCTGCTTGCCGATCTTGAGATTGGGCCCCGCCTCCCGCCGCGCCATGTCGGAAATCAGGACCTGACCGCCGGTCGTGTAGGACTGTATGCGCGAAGTCAGGTTCACGTGGCTTCCGACCACGCCGTATTTCATGCGCTCGGGCGAGCCGACATTGCCCACCACCACCGGGCCGGTGTGAATCCCGATCCCCATTTCCACCTCGGGCAAATCCTCCAGCCGGTTTTGTTCGTTGACCAGGTCCATGGCGAGCTGCATCGCCAGCCCGCAGGCGACCGCCCGTTGCGCATTGTCCTCCTGCCAGACCGGAACTCCGAACAGAACGAAGATCGCATCGCCGATGATCTCATCGACGGTGCCCTCATATTTGTTGATGATCGGGACCATGGCGGCCAAGTAGCGGTTGAGCAGCGCCACGACGCGTTCCGGCGGCAAGCGTCCGGACAGCGAGGTGAAGCCGCG
>CAZFYL010000182.1:0-3479 GCA_964523345.1 uncultured Methyloceanibacter sp. | reverse complement strand
TGCCCTCGACCACTTCGAGCTCGCTGTCGAGGCTCTTTGCTTCCTCGACGGTGATTACGCCCTCGTTGCCGACCTTCTGCATGGCCTCGGCAATCATGTCGCCAATCGCCTTCTCACCGTTGGCGGCGACTGTGCCGACCTGGGCGATCTCCTCCGACGACTTGACCTTCTTGGCCTGCCGCGCAACGTCCTTCACGATCTCGGCTACTGCCAGATCGATGCCGCGCTTCAGGTCCATCGGGTTCATGCCGGCCGCGACCAGCTTGATCCCCTCCTTCACGATCGCCTGAGCCAGCACTGTTGCAGTCGTGGTGCCATCGCCGGCGATGTCGCTGGTCTTCGACGCCACCTCGCGCAGCATCTGCGCGCCCATGTTCTCGAACTTATCCTCAAGCTCGATCTCCTTGGCGACGGTAACTCCGTCTTTGGTGACGCGAGGTGCGCCGTAGCTCTTGTCGAGGACGACGTTGCGGCCTTTGGGCCCGAGCGTCACCCTGACAGCGTTGGCGAGAATATCGACACCGCGAAGCATTTTATCGCGGGCGTCGGTGGAAAATCTGACGTCCTTGGCAGCCATTTTCTATTCGCTCCGGTTTTCTCTTGAATGGGGTTTCTGGTAGGGGGCGTTAGGCGAGAATTCCCATGATGTCGGACTCCTTCATGATGAGGAGTTCCTCGCCGTCGATCTTGACCTCGGTGCCGGACCACTTGCCGAACAGCACCTTGTCGCCTGCCTTGACCCCCATGGGCTGGAGCCTGCCGTCCTCGCCGCGGGCGCCGGGACCGGCCGCGATCACCTCTCCGGTCTGCGGCTTCTCCGCTGCGGTGTCGGGAATGATGATTCCGCCTTTGGTCTTTTGCTCTTCCTCGAGCCGGCGCACGACCACGCGATCGTGCAAGGGTCTGAATTTCATGGGATTCCCTCTCGGGGCTGATATGAGCTGGGTACAGAGCAGTCTTTAGCACTCATGGAAGAAGAGTGCTAGCCCAGTTTGTGGGTCGACGGGATTGCCACGGGAACTTGCTCAGCGTAGCCGGCAAGCACCATCCCAACCGGAGAGAGCCACCGAATGTCAGCTTATGGCTGCTCATGACAAAGCGGACATCAGAGGTCATTTTAGTGCGCGTGTTAAGGCCGCTGAGTGGCAAAGGCGAGCAAGGCCGACAGGACCGAAATCGCGGCAATCCATGCGGCGACTACCCTTAACCCGACATGTGCCCATGGCTGGGTAAATCGACTCCGCAACCAGCCGACACCGCCGCTCACGTAGATTAAGGCTAGGTTGGCTCCGACAAAGCTCCCGGCAAGCGTGATGATTGTGTCTTTCAAAGGACCAGGATCGGGTGTTGACAAAACCCCAACCAGAAAGCCGCAAACGCTCGAAAAGACTAAAAACTACAACGAAATCAGAACGCACTGGTCTTTGGCTAAAGATGCACCTTTCTCCCGACCCGTTCAGCGGACCGGAACCATTAGGTCACACGCAATCCTTGGTGGGCTTCATCACCATTACGTGCGGGTCTAGGTTTTCGGTACAGACAGGCGTCGTCTTCGGTAAAGTCGAGGTCGCCGAAGAAGCGAACACGTTGACGCATCCCTTGAATCACCTTGCCTGGTATCCCAATTGCCCTCTCCGCCCGGGCTATGGCGGGAGCGTCATCTGTAGAGTGTAGGCTGTATCGCGTCGCGCTCCCGCCTGCGACTTTTTTCTATCCAGCACGCCCTTAATTGGCGCAGCGGTTCCCTGTGCAGATTCAAGGTCGAGTCATGCTGGCCTTATGCAGGACCGTCTTGGGACTCAACAGGGGCAAGATCGGGCGCAAGGTGCCTGGATAACCGTTCAATGATGTTCATGAGCTTCAAGAGTTCTTGCTCGCGCAGAGCGTCAATCTTGTTGTGCAGTAGTTCGATTTCGAGTTCTGCTTTGACGTTTATGCGGTAGTCGTATTCTGCCTTTTTGCGGTCGATCTCAGATTGGCGGTTTTGACTCATCATTATGATGGGTGCCGCATAGGCCGCTTGGAAGGACAGAACCAGGTTCAACAGGATGAATGGATAGGGGTCCCAACGATAGAAGAACGCGAGCGTATTCAGAAGTATCCAAATACTCAACAAGATACTTTGGATGACGATAAATCTCCATGAGCTAACTGTCTCTGCAAACCAATCCGCAGCCAATGTACTCCGCGTAGGCACGTACTTCGGTGTATGAAGAGCAGGCCTTTGCGCGCGAAGTTGCCGTAACCGCTTTTGGTCTTCGGGGCTTAGTTTCACTTTGTTCCTGCGCTTCTCAGCCATCACTTGATTCTCCACTCGATTGTCTCTCACTATCTCGTAACTAGCCTAGAGATGGTGGCGATGAACCGCTCGCTGGTCGTTTGTTGCGCGGCTCTCTGCATAGCGCTCGCACTTGGTGCGACGGCTCGGGCAGACACGCGTTATGCCTGCGAGACTGGGGAAGGATCTGAAATCGATTTGATCCTAACCGATACCGAAATTATACACATAGCTCACCGTGACCCAGGACTCCCTCTTGACGAGGCTCATTTCAAAATAGTTAAACGATATTCTGACGATGACGGTTGTGTGTACCGAAAACCTCATCCGCATTAATTAGGTGAAGGAATCACCTGACGTCAGTGATCGGCCGTACTCAGCTTCGCGCTTTGAGTAGACGAGTGAGACGTAGATGACAGAGATGAAGCTTCAATCATATGCCGTGTGGGATAGATCAACGCGGTGGTTCCATTGGATCAATTTTGTTTGTGTCGTTGCCCTGGCCGCCATTGGCACCGCCATCCTCTACGACAAAGAGCTTGGCGTGACCGATGCTGGCAAGATCCTCTTGAAGACCACCCACGTTTGGTTTGGATACATCTTCGCAGCCAACTTGAGTTGGCGTCTCGCCTGGGCCTTCATCGGTAATCGGCACGCAAACTGGTCGGCTATCCTCCCGTTCCACAAGGGCTACGGAGCTGCGGTCAGGACGTATTTGCGTGAACTATTCCGGGGCGATGTTCGACCCTACCTGGGTCACAACCCCATAGCGCGCATGATGATCGCGATACTCCTCATCCTGCTGGTATTGCAGGCCGTGACAGGCCTCGTTCTCGCTGGGACTGACATCTACTATCCGCCGTTTGGTTATTGGATTGCTAGCTGGATTGCCGCGCCCGGGGTCGATCCAGCGACGATTGCCCCATATGACAAGGCTGGCATCGATCCCACATCATGGGAGGCGATGCGCTCGTTCCGCTCACCCTTTGTCACGGCGCATTACTGGAACTTCTACGCACTGCTTTTCTTGATCGCCATCCATATCATCGGGGTGATCGTGACCGAGTTGCGCGAAGGAGGCGGCATCGTCTCCGCTATGTTTACGGGGCGAAAGGTGTTCGATCGAAAGCCGGTGGACGATGGTGGGGTAAGCTCTGGATAGGACTGGACAGCCCCGATCGCCGCGACTTCGCAAGGAAAC
>CAZFYL010000181.1:0-3522 GCA_964523345.1 uncultured Methyloceanibacter sp. | reverse complement strand
AGACGCGCCCGTAGCTCAGCTGGATAGAGCACCAGACTACGAATCTGGGGGTCAGGAGTTCGAATCTCTTCGGGCGCGCCACTAACTTCAAAGCCTTAGCAGAAGAGGCAACAGGCGGCGCTACCCGGGGCAACATCTGGGGCAACAAGCGACGCGCTGGGCCACACGGCGCGGCCAGGATTGGCGAATGGCCCGGGGGGGATACCCAGGAAGGCTAACGGCCGTCAGCGGGCTTCTGATTAAGTGCTACACTTGGTCCCGCTCTGAATGGTCGCGACCAGCGGCTGGAACCAGGTCTCGTCGTCCGTCGCTGTGACGTCGACAATGCCGCTTGCAATGCCCCATGCGATCAGCGCGTAGGCTCTAATGTCCGCTAATGACTCAAAGCGGACGTCAGCCCGGCTTGGCGCGTGGTTGAGATTCCGATTGTTAGACCATGAGTTCGGCAGTATTTTCCCTCAGTGGTCTGACCTTTGGGGGGGTCAGGGCTATGACAGTCTCGCGCAAGAGACCCTTACCAATTTTCACTCTTCCAATTCTCCGCCACGCCCAAAGCCGCCGCGTTCGAGAGGCGCGGGGGATTCGGCCACTGCGCGCGCCGGACCAAAGCAGGGAGCCAGCCCGTCATGCACAAATTTAATCGTCGATCGTTTCTGGGTGCCGCCACGGCACTGCCACTCGTAGGTTTGGCCGCTAAGGCAACGGCGGATGAATGCTCGGTCTTCGATTACATCCGTCAGGAGGCAAAGACCCCTGATCAAGCCCTCGCTCGGTTGCTCGAAGGCAACGAACGTTTCCGGGCGGGCGATCTGGTGGAGTGTGACCTGATGCATCAGGTGAAGGACACGGCAAGCGGGCAGGCCCCCTTCGCCGCAGTGTTGTCCTGCATGGATTCGCGCGTGCCGCCGGAGCTTGTTTTCGATCAGCGGATTGGGGACATCTTCGCGGTCCGAATCGCCGGTAACTTCGCGAACACAGACATCATCGGGAGCATGGAGTTTGCGGCAAAGGTGGCGGGCTCAAGGTTGATCGTGGTTCTTGGCCACTCCGGGTGCGGGGCGATCAGGGGCGCGATTGACAACGTTCAGCTCGGGAACCTCACTGCCACGCTTAGCAACATTCTGCCAGCTGTGGAGGAGACCAAGGGTGTCCCCGGCGAACCCAACTCAGAGAATGCTGCTCTTGTCCAGGCCGTCGCTGAAAACAACGCAAGGCTTACTGCCAAGCTTCTGAAGGAGCGGAGCGCTATCCTGAGCGATTTGGTGAAGGAGGGCTATTTGGGAATTGTCGCGGCCATGCACGATGTCAGCACCGGACGCGTGACAGTCCTTGAATGATAGCTGCTTCCAGCCCGTCCCCGTGCCGGTGTCGTCAGAGCAAGACGGCGATAACCCCGTAAAGACTCTCTCCGGCCACGAGACCGGCGGCCGCACTCAACAGAAACCGGGCCGACCAGTTCGGCACCAGCCAGTGCAACACGCTTCCCAAGGCCGCGCCGAGGAACAGCGTGATCGACGTCCCGGCCGGGATCACGAAGGCGAGGCCGAGCGCCGCCCCGCTCGGCACAAACAATAAGCGACTTCCCGTCACGCGCCGCTCGATCAGCGCGAGCGCGATGCCGAGAACGCCGGCGATGCCCATCGCCACGCGCGCGGAGTGCGGAATGCCCGATAGCCCCACGCTCAAGGTTTCCGCGACAGCCTTCCACGTGGCCACGGCCGGCGCCGGCCATTCCGTGGTGATGAGCTGGCTCGCCGGATCGGTGATGAGCGCAAGATAGACCAGGCTGCCGGCGAGGCTGCCGATGACGACACCGCCGCATTGCGCCACCACTTGGCGCGCCGGGGACGCGCCCACCTCGAACCCGGCGCGGAAATCGTTGAGCAGATCGGCGCTCTGACCCGCCGCACCGCCCGCCACATTGGCGGTCATCAGATTGGTGATCGGTTGGCCCGGTGCCATGGCCCCGAACGAGAGCTGCGACACCTTGCCGATGGCGCCGATCGGCGCGACGGAGGTCTCGCCGACCACACGCGCCGCCACCATGGCCAGAACAAAGGCGAGGGGTATGGCGATGATGGCCATGGTCCAGTGGATGTCGAACAGTGCGATTTGCAGCACCACGGTCAACGCGGCGGCGGCGAGGAACCCGCCAAGCCGCGTGTAACTGCCTGCGTCAGGCCTGCGCGCCTCCGTCTCTTGCTGCGTCTTACGCGTGTCGAGCAACGCGGCGGCAAAGCTGGTGAGGCTCGCCGTGACCATCATGGTGACGCCGGGCCAAAGCAGCCAGCCGACCAGCGGCTGGAACCAGGTCTCGTCTGTCGTGCCGGAGATTTCGACAATGCCGCGCACAATGAGCTCGGGCGCGATCACGCCCCAGGCGGTCAGCGCGCCGGCGAGAAGCCCAAGCCCTGCGCGTAAGCCGATGATGCTGCCGAACCCGAGCAAGAGTAGCGACGGGTCGAACGCGAGCGTCAGCTTTTTCGCCGTGAGCGATGGCGCAAGGCGCGGAATCTGCCAAAGGAACTTGTCGATGACGTTGAAAGCAATTGTACCGCCGAGCGAAGACATCAGCACAGCGACGCGCTTCATCGCCTCGCGCCCGTGGCTGAACATGTCGCGCATGGTTTCCGCCGTCGCCACGCCGGCGGGGAACACGAGGTTCGACTGCACGATGAGCCGCGGCCGCAAGTACCAGCCGACCCAGATGCCGAGGAAGCTGACCGCGAACACCCAAGCCGCGAGCGTCGGCCAGGGAAGATTGCTGCCGGTCATCATCGCCAGCGCCGGGATCGGCGCAACCAGGCCGCCCGAAATGATGGATGCCGCCGACGAGGCCGCCGTCTGGTTGATATTGCTTTCCAGCATCCCCCAGGGAGCGAGCCCGAAGACTCGCGTGACCGGCACCCAGAACGCGAACGCGAGCAGAAGCGCCGTGATCGACATGTTGAACGACCAGCCGATCTTGAGCCCCGAATAGACGTTGCAGGGCGCGAGCAGCGCGCCGAGGATCATGCCGGTGGCGAGCGCGCGGGGCGTCAGCTCAAGTGTCTGCGGGCGCGCGGGCGGGTCGGTATGGCTAGCCATGCGCGCGTTTGGTGCCACGAACGCGCGCTTTCACCAAGCCTCGAACCCTGCCGAATGCGCTAGTTGGAGACGGTCAGGTCTTCTTCTTCGGCACGGGTGTGGCCCGCGTCGGGTCGGCACCGGCCAGCGCATAGGCTTTGGCGGTCGCCGCGTTCAGCGCCGCCTCCACCTCCAGCCGGCTCTCCTCCAGCTGCTCGCGCGAGGCGTTTGCAGGCACTGAGATCGGATCGCCCAAAATGATGCCGACCGTGGAGAAGGGAAGATTGAAGGTCATGCGGTCCCAGGAGTTCACCGCGAAATAGCGCGAGGAAGCGACCGCGAGGGGAAGGATCGGACAGCCTGACAGACTGGCGATGGTAACCACGCCGCGACCGCATCGCCGCGCCGGACCCGGCGGCACATCCGCCGTCATGGCGATGCTGAAGCCTTCACGCA
>CAZFYL010000180.1:1184-3531 GCA_964523345.1 uncultured Methyloceanibacter sp. | reverse complement strand
GTCAACACTGCCCCCGCCGCGGCTTTACCTTGTGCCATTGCTCAACGCGGGCTGATGAAGCGTTCCCGGAAAAGCCCGGCCAGCCCGCCGAGCAGAAGCCAGAACAGCAGCGTGGTCAGCGCAACGGCGACAACGAAGCTGTGATAAAGGCCTTCGGGGATCGGCGTTTCGTGGGTTCCCGGCTGCGGCGCCCCGATCAGATGTGGCGCGACGAGAAGCGCAATCGCGGCAAGAACGGTAACAAGCGAGCGCTGGTAGACCAAAAGTCCAAGCGCGATCGCCGTGCAGAGCACCGTCGCGACCCACCAGAGCTGACGCTCGGCAAGATCGGCGGCGGGCATTGCCGGAAGCTCGGGCGGAAGACCGAGTCCCGGGGCGAGCGCGAACACGGCGAACCCGGCAAGTCCCCAAAAGAGGCCTTGGCGCCAATTGCCGATGCCGCCGAACAGTTCGCTTGCGGCAACGAGCAGAAGCGCAAAACCGATGCCGGTCACGATATTGGCGCCCGCCGTGAAAGCCATGCGCTCGAAGCCATCGGCCGGCGCCCAAGCCTCATCGTCATGCTCGTGTGCTGCGGTCTCATCGGCGTGACTATGGGCCGGAGCCGCGCCTTGCCCTTCATAGGTCTCGGCCTTGAGAATGAGCGGGACGGTCGAAAGCTGCTGGGCGACGGTCATGCCGAGGCCGGCGATTGCGCCAGCCAAAGCGGCAACGACAACGATGTTGCGGAAATAATCCATGGCTTAGCCCTCCCTAGTGGCAGGGAAAGCCCATGGAATGGCGGTAGTCATGCGCGGCGTTATGCACGGCCGCGATATTGGAAAAGCCGACGCCGCCGACGATGAAAGCGCCGAGCAGAAGCGCGGCGAAGGCCGGGATAACGCGCGAAAGCGTCAGCGCGGCAAGGGCGCCGCTAGCGGATTTGGCCGGTAAACTGCTCATCTTGATCCCCCATGCGCCCTCCACCCGAGGGCGCCGGCTAGAGTTGATGCCGCCGGCAGGTCTCCTGGCTTGCGGGTCAAAGCCTGCCCTCGGCCTTCCCGGAGTTTCGTCACCTCCAGTGGCTGACTGAGGGCTGCTCGCCGCTTACAGTTGCGGGGGCAGCCGCGGCTTAGGGCCTATGCCCTCACCGCGTTCCCTTTTGCTTCCCGCACCGCGCGGGAACCGACGATGCTCCGGACTATAGCCGCGTTGCCGCGCTTAGCAAGAGCGGCCGGAACGTGCATTGACAAAGCAAGCGGCCTTCCCGTTAAGTGCGGCAATTCGACGGTCTCTCTCAATGAGAGGAACAGGGAACGCGGTACGGGCCATTCCCAAATCCGCGGCTGCCCCCGCAACTGTAGGCGGCGAGCCCGAGCCAAAAAGCCACTGGGAGAAAACCCGGGAAGGCGGCAAAGGCTGAGACCCGCAAGCCAGGAGACCTACCGTCGGGTCTAGCCGCGTCCCGGGCGGGGTGCCTCGGAGCAGCTGGTTCTGGCGGCCGATTGAGCGGCCACCGCCTGCACCCTTTAGTCGCGGCGACGTGCAAGGAGCGGCTTAGGGTGACCCTCATCGCAGAAGACGACGATCGAGAGACCGCGGCGCGCGCCGCGACCACGATCTATGTCTGCATCACCTGCCGCCGTGCGGGCGAGCCGGAAGAGGACGTAACCCCCGGTCTTCGTCTTGCACGCGCAACCGCGCGCGCGGCCGAAGGAACGGACGTTGCCGTGCGGCAAGTGCGCTGTCTTGCCAATTGCAGCCGGAGCTCAAGCGCCGCAATCAGGCGCGACGGCGCCTGGACTTACGTGTTCGGCGAGCTTGACCCCGACCGGGATGCTTCCGCCCTGGTCGAAGGGGCACAGCTTTTTTCGGAGTCACATGATGGCCTCATGCCCTGGCGCGGCCGCCCCGAGGCGCTCAAGCGCGGGCTGATCGCCCGCGTCCCGCCGATCGATTTCCAGGAGGACAGCGAATGAGCGCGCCGCTTCAGCGTATCCCTTGTACCATCGTCACCGGCTTCCTCGGCTCGGGCAAGACGACGCTGATCCGCCACGTGCTCGCCAACGCTAACGGACGCCGGCTCGCCGTGATCGTGAACGAGTTCGGCGATGTCGGCATTGACGGCGAGATCTTGAAAGGGTGCGGCGACGCCGCTTGTTCGGAAGATGACGTCGTTGAGCTTGCCAATGGATGCTTATGTTGCACCGTGGCCGACGAGTTCGTTCCGGCGCTTGATCAGATTCTCGCCCGCGAGCCTCGGATCGAGCACATCGTCATCGAGACGTCCGGGCTCGCTTTGCCTAAGCCCCTCGTCCAGGCCTTTCATTGGCCTGCCATTAAAAGCCGCGTGACGGTTGACGGCGTG
>CAZFYL010000180.1:0-1084 GCA_964523345.1 uncultured Methyloceanibacter sp. | reverse complement strand
AATCGCATCACCCGCCACGATTCCGAGCCGGAGCACGATCACGACGATTTCGACAGCTTCGTGGTGGCGCTGCCGGAAGTCGACGATCCGGGCTCACTCGCTGCGCGTCTCGCCGACCTCGCGGAGACTCACAACGTGTTGCGGATGAAGGGCTTCGCCGCGGTCGCAGGAAAGCCGATGCGCCTCTTGATCCAGGCGGTGGGTCCTCGCGTCACTCATTACTACGACCGTCCCTGGGGCGAGGTCGAGACCCGCCAAGGGAACCTCGTGGTCATCGGGCTGAAAGGTCTCGACCGCGACGCCGTCGCGAAAACGCTGCTCGGGTAGGCAAATGCATCTTCTCCAGACCACATCCGCGAGCCTCGACGACATCGCCGAGCCGTGCGATTTGGGTCAAACACCGGGCGATATCGTTATTCTTTCCTTCGCGGATAGCGATCTTGCCGGTCTTGCGGCGGCTTACGCGGCGGAGAAGGACCATGTCCCCAGCGTACGCCTGGCGCATCTACGCGATCTCCGTCATCCGATGTCGATCGACCTGTGGATCGACACGGTCGCGCGCCATGCCAAGATCGTCGTGGTGAGGCTGCTCGGCGGGCTCGATTGGTGGCGCTACGGCGTCGAGGCGCTGAGCGCTTTGGCGCAAGAGCAGAACATCAAATTTGCAGTGCTGCCGGGAGAGGATCGTGACGACCCGCGGCTCTCTGCGACCTCGACCCTGCCACCCGAAGAGCTTGCGGCGCTGCTAGCTTTCTTCCGCGAAGGCGGCCGCGAAAATTTGCAAGCGCTGCTTCGCCGCCTTGCCGGGCATGCGGGGGGCTCTCGCGGTTTTCCAAACGCGAAACCCGTACCGCGCGCGGGCGGCTATGTTCCGGGAGAAGGCGCTATAACGCTCGATGCGCTCGCCGCAAACCTTGCGCCGGGCCGGGCCGTGGTCCCCATTATCTTCTACCGCGCGGCGCTGCTCGCAGCCGACACCGCGCCGATCGATGGGCTTTACGGCGCACTTGAAGCGAAGGGTCTCGCTCCGGCGCCGCTGATGATCACGAGCTTGAAGGACCCTGAAGCGAGTGCGTTCATACGA
>CAZFYL010000179.1:0-3563 GCA_964523345.1 uncultured Methyloceanibacter sp. | reverse complement strand
CTCAAGCCGGGCGGGTCGCTGGTCCTGTCCGACATCTTGTTCCGGCCGGTTTCCAATGCGTTGCAGGAATTCTGGCATATCCCGAGCGCCAACCGGGTCGCGAGCATTGCCGAGTACCGTGATCGTCTCGCCGCCGCCGGCTTCGTCTCAATCGACGTGACCGACGCGACTGGTCTTTGCGTCGGCGGGTTCCGCAAGAACCTGGCGGGTTGGCCGGGCGTGGAGCGCCGCGCCGGGCGCATGAGTTTGGCGCGAAGCCTTGCCGCGGCGCCGGTGTGCAAGCTTGTGGCCGCCTATATGGCCCGCGTCTGCAAGACTTATTTGCTGGTCTCGGCGCGCAAAGCCTCCTGAGCGACGATGCTACCCGGGATGCTAGAAACGCCAAATCTGTTCCCGGAATTCATCGGTTATTTCGCGCGAGCAGGCATTGCTGCGCTGCGACAGCAGGGCGATAGTGCCGAAGAGGGGGATAGCGTAAGCCATGCTTGCAACCAGACCGGCGACGAAATTTCGGTCCTTGAGAAGGGAGAGGTCCACGATATTGTCAGGCCTGCCCGAGCCGTGCATTAAAGCTGACAGAGCGGGGAAATAAATTATGTGCGGCATTGCAGGATTGATCGACCTCGCGGGTCGACGCGAGCCAGATCGCCTGATGGTGCGGCGCATGGCGGCCGCGTTGGCGCATCGCGGCCCGGATGATTGTGGTTTCCTGTTTGCGCCGGGGGTTGGACTTGCGCATCGTAGACTCAGCATCGTGGGCGTGGACGACGGCCACCAGCCAATTTTCAATGAGGACCGGACCCTTGCGGTAATCTGCAACGGAGAATTCTTCGATTTCCCCGAGCGGCGGGCGGAACTCGAAGCCAGAGGGCATGTCTTCGGCACGCACAGCGACTCCGAGCTGATCGTTCACCTCTATGAGGAGCATGGCGAGGGGCTGTTTCCCCATCTCAAAGGTCAGTTCGCCTTCGTTCTCATCGATTTCGCGCGTCACACCGCGATATTGGCGAGAGACCGCGTCGGCATCTGTCCTTTGTTTTGGTCGCGTCAGGGCGACGCCATCTATTTCGCATCCGAGATCAAGGCGCTCATAGACTCCGGGGCGGTGAGGCCGGTGGCCGACCCGCACGGGCTTGATCATCTTTTCACCTTTTTCGCGCTCGGCGGACGCCGCACCACATTTGCGGGCGTTCAGGCCGTGGCGCCTGGCCATTATGTGAAGCTCACATTGCCGAGCCGCGGCAAGTCAACTGCGCCGGTCGAACGCAAATATTGGGATTTAGACTTCCCCGACTGGGGCGACGAAGAAGACAGCGCGGAGGGCGGCCAGCTGACCGAGGCCTTCGAGGCAGCGTTCGCGCGTGCCGTCGAGATCAGGCTTCGCGCGGACGTCCCCGTTGCCGGTTATCTGAGCGGGGGAGTGGACTCCGCGTATGTCCTCGCCACCGCGAAGCGCGTTGCCGGTCGTCCGTTGCCGAGCTTCACGCTACAAATTCCTGACCGGGATTTCGACGAGCTCGATAGTGCATTGGAATCTTCTCGTGCAATCGGCGGCCGCCCGACCGTGGTGGAAGCCGGACCGGGTCGCATCATGGACTCCTATGCGGCGCTCACCGAGGCTGCGGAATGCCCGGTCCTGGACACATCCTGCGCCGCTCTGCTCGCGCTTTCCGGCACGGTGCGTTCTGAAGGTTACAAGGTTGTTCTCACCGGCGAGGGAGCGGATGAAGCCTTGGCGGGCTATGTCTGGTTCAAGATACGCGAACTTGCGCGGGCTTTCGACGTTGGCGACGCCTTCCGTCCGAGCACGCTGCTCAGCCGTTTGGCACGCAAATGGGCCGCACCCAATCTGAGCTTCGCTGAGATTGCGCACGTCGACGCCCTGATCGGGGGGCCGCACGCTCAGTCCCTGATGTATAATCTCGTGGCGACATCACGAGACCGGTATTTCAGCGCGGGCTTCAAAGAAGAGCTCGGGAGCCGTCTTGCATATGAGGACCTCGACCTCGACCTTGCGCGCATGGCCCGATGGCATCCCCTGAACCGCTCACTCTATGTCGGTTACAAGATTCAGTTGGCCGGCCTGCTGCTTGGCCCGAAGGGCGACAGGGTCGCCATGGCCAACGGAGTGGAAGCGCGCTACCCATTTCTCGATGAGGACGTCATTGCCCTCACTTCCCGCCTTCACCCGCGGTGGAAGTTGAGACGCGGATTGCGCGACAAATATCTCCTCCGCCAAGCGGCGCAGCGCGTGCTGCCTGACGCGGTGGCACAACGGCCAAAGCAAATGTTTCGGGCGCCGCTGGCAGAGAGCTTTCTCATTCGGCCGCCGGCCTTCGTGCGCGAGCTCATCAGCGCCGAAAGTCTGAGGCGGACCGGCTATTTCGACGTCGCGCGCGTGCGGCTTGATTGCGAGGCGTTGGCAGGGGGCGAAGGCCGCGAGCTGGGTACCTTCGCGAGCTTGGGCCTGGGCGGCGTAGTGGCAGCACAGCTCTGGCATCACCTTTATCTCGGCGGAGGATTGTGCAGTCTTCCCGACAGGACTGCCCAGGTCGAACCGATGCAGGAACCGGCCTGATCCGCCTACCCAACGCCCTGTCCGAGGTTAAGGCCGGGTGGCGAACGTATCTGTTACAATTGGGCAAGGAGCAGCGTCTCGACCAGGCTCGGCCGCCATGCGTGAGCGCGGGACAGGGGAACGAATGCCAACGGTGTTGATCACGGGAACCTCCACAGGCATCGGTCATGTCACAACGGAAGTTTTGGCGTCCCGAGGATGGCGTGTGTTCGCCACCATGCGCGACCTGACGAGAAAGGACTCTTTGGAGGGCGCCTTGGAGACTGCGGGCGTCCGGGAGCGGGTTACGATCTGCCAACTCGACGTAACCGATGTGAAATCGATCCACGCCGCGGTCGCGTCCATTCTGGCGCAGACCGGCAACACCATCGATGCCGTAGTGCATAACGCGGGAGTCGCGGTCGTCGGCGCGCTTGAGGATCTGCCACAATCCGAAATACGGCGCGTGATGGAGACGAATTTCTTCGGTGTGCTGGAGTTGACGCGAGCTCTGCTGCCGATTTTTCGCGCGCAAAATAGCGGCCGGATCGTTGTTGTCTCAAGCCAAGCAGGTTTTGTCGGCCAGCCCGCAAACTCAATCTATTGTGCCTCAAAATGGGCGCTCGAGGGATGGGCTGAATCCATAGCCTACGAACTTGACGCCTTCGGCATCCACGTCATCCTCATTGAGCCTGGCCCTTACAAAACACAAATCTGGAGAAGTACACCTTACCTGGCACCGGAAGGCAGCGCGTATCTCTCGTGGCTGCGCCGAGTGTTCCGTGGCGTTGACCGGCACGCGGCAACAACAGCTCGCGATCCGACGGAGGTTGCGATCACAATCGCCGATGCTTTGGCAACGTCACGACCGAGATTTCGATACCCTGTGGGATTCTTCGCCCGCCTCGATCATTTTTTGCGAGGCAAGATTCCCGCGCGCCTTATCCGTAGGGGAACGACGCGGTATTTGGGCCTTCCCCGCACACGCTAGAGGAGTTCACGTCGG
>CAZFYL010000178.1:0-3585 GCA_964523345.1 uncultured Methyloceanibacter sp. | reverse complement strand
AGGCCAGCGCCGCTATCTGCCACGCTCACCGTCACCTTGCCGTCATGCGGCGCCGACGTCGTGACCAGCAATTCCTTGCGGTCGCAGCCATCCATCGCCTCGATGGCATTGCGAATAAGATTGTGCAGCACCTGCTGAATCTGAACCTTCTCGACCTGAACTCTGTCGGTGTGGCTGGCAAAACGGAAATGAGTTTTAACGCCTTCATCCTTCGCGCCCACCAAAGCGAGCGCGGCCGCTTCTTCAACCAGCTTGCTGATGTTCTCGGGAGACTTATCGGTCTCGCCGTGGGCTACGAATTCGCGAAGCTGGTGAATGATGTGACCGGCGCGTAAGACCTGTTTGGTGGTCTCGTCGAGCGCATTTTGGATCTTCTGCATATTGGGGTGATCGATCGGCTCGAGCAGACGGCCGCAGCCTTGCAGATAATTCGAAATTGCCGATAGCGGCTGGTTGATCTCGTGCGCCAGCGTCGAAGCCATTTCGCCCATCGCGGTCAATCGCGAGAGACGGGCGAGCTCGGTCTGCAGCTCTTGCAGCTGTAGCTCGGTCTCTTGCCGCTCGGTGAGATCGCGGACGAAACCGGTGAAGAATTTGTGCTTGCCCGATTGCATCTCGCCGACGGCGAGTTTCATGGGGAAGGTCGAGCCGTCCTTGCGCAGACCGGTCACGACTCGGTCCGTGCCGATGATGCGCTTTTCGCCGGTGGCCATATAGCGCTGCATGTAGCGGTCGTGCTCCTCACGATAGGGCGACGGCATGAGCATGCTGACATTGTGTCCGATCACGGAAGATGGCGCGTGACCGAACAGGCGCTCGGCGGACGCACTGAAGGACCGAACGATCCCTTTCTCGTCGACGACCACGGCGGCATCCGGCGTGGCGTCGAGGATCGAGCGGAGATGCGCTTCGCGGGACTCTAAATCTAGGGCGTGTTCGCGGTTGCGAATCCGTGTCTGGCGCAGCTTCTCGCCGAACCAGGCGATGCCTGCGCCCACGAAGGCGAAGATCGCGGCCTCGAGCATCTTGGGCGAACTCAAGCCATGGTTGACCGCGAGCGCAAATCCAAGCCCGAGGCTAAGCGCCGTGGCCACAAGGCCTGGACCGAGACCGCCGAAGCCGGAGGCGAACAGGACGGCCGGGATGAAGATGAGAAACGAGCCGCGATCCTCAAGCCATGGGTGCAAGCCCCAAGCGAGCAGGATCGAAACCCCAACTGCGGCTGCGGCCGCCCAATAATCCGCACGCGTGGTGGTGGGTTCGGCAAAAGCGCTGAACAGGCGCTCTAGGCGGCTCTCTCGCGAGGATGTCGGAACCGGGCCGTGCATGGCAAAATTCTATCGGTTGTACCAGATCCACGGAACATGAGTTCGGCCAAGGAATTCAAGCTCTGGTATAACAGCGATGAGCTCCGCGTTTGATCTTTGTCAACGCACGTTGCAGGCTTGGGAGGCCACTTCAAGACCGCCCAGGACCTGGAACAGCCGGATCAAGGAGATGTACAATGGCTGCCAAAGACGCCGAAATGTCCGATCACTACGCTCTTCGCGATGAAGTCGAAACGATCGCCAAGCATGTTGCGACATTGCGCAAAGACATCGAGGAGCTTGGCGCGTCGGTCGCCCGGGCCGGAGGCCATCAGGCTGAACGCATTCAAAATGCGGCGAGTGAATCAATGCATGCGCTTGAAACGGATGTGCGGCGCAATCCCGTAGCGGCCATGGGCATCGCGTTTGGCATTGGTCTTGTTTTCGGGGTTATCCTGCTGCGCTAACGAGTGGATCGAGACAACGATGCCGTTTCGAGCCGCCACGCCCAACTAAGACAGTAGAAAGAATTCGCCCACCATGCCGATACCTTTACAGATCAGCTTCCGGAATATGGATCCCTCCCCCGCGGTCGAGGAGCGCATTCGCAAGAAGGTCGAAAAGCTCGAACGCTTCCACGACCGCATCGTCAACTGCACCGTCGTGGTCGAGGCGCCCCACCGCCACCATCATAAAGGCAAGCTGTACACCGTACGGGTCGATATCAGCGTGCCGGGGAAGGACGTGGTCGTCGACCGGGCCAAGCCCAGCGACCATGGCCATGAAGACGTCTATGTCGCGCTTCGCGATGCCTTCAGTGCCGCGGTGCGGCAGCTTGAGGATCAGACGAGAAAGATGCGCGGCGACGTCAAGACTCACGGCCGGCGCACGCCGATCGAGGGGTGAAAGCTAGGCTAGCGCTTAAGCATCGTCGGCATCGTCGGCGCCGGCAGCAAGCAGGCTCGCATTGCCCCCCGAGGCCGTGAGATTGGTGGTACGGACCCGCTCGCGAGCGAACGCCTCAAGATAATGCGGGCCGCCCGTCTTGGGGCCGGTGCCCGATAGGCCCTCACCGCCGAAAGGCTGCACACCGACCACCGCACCGATCTGATTGCGGTTCACATAGACGTTTCCGACTTTGACTCTCTCGGCCACGAAATCGGCTGTCTCCTTAATCCGGCTATGAAGGCCAAGCGTGAGCCCATAGCCTGTGGCGTTGATTGCGTCGCAAACCTCGCCGAGGCGATCGCCGGAAAAGCGCACGACATGGAGGATGGGGCCGAACACCTCGCGTGTCAGCAAGGCGATCGAGGGAATCTCGTAGATCGCGGGAGAGACATAAGTCCCGCGCGAATGCGCCTTGTCGAGTGGAAGATCGAGCAGTTCGCGACCCTCTTCCCGCATGCGGGCTTTGTGGCTTTCGAGCGCAGCCTTGGACTCCGCGTCGATCACGGGACCGACATCCGTCGCATAGTCCAACGGATCGCCGATCTGAATTTCCCGCGCCGCACCGGCCAGCATATCGAGCATCCCATCGGCGACGTCATCCTGCAGGAACAAGACGCGCAGCGCCGAGCACCGCTGGCCCGCGCTGTTGAAAGCCGAGACGAGTGCGTCATCGACCACCTGCTCGGGCAGAGCCGAGGAGTCCACGATCATGGCGTTAAGCCCGCCGGTCTCGGCGATCAGCTTGGCGATCGGGCCCTCGCGGGCGGCGAGCGACCGGTTGATGACGAGGCCCGTTTCGGTGCTGCCGGTGAAGGCAATGCCGTCCACGCGGTGGTCTTGGGCAAGCGCCGCGCCGACCACCTCGCCGCGGCCCGGCAGAAGATGGAGCACCGAAGGCGGGACGCCGGCCCGATGCATCAATCTGACGGCGCGTGCCGCAACGAGCGGCGTCTGCTCGGCCGGTTTGGCCACCACCGCATTTCCGGCGGCAAGCGCGGCTGCGATCTGTCCGGTGAAAATGGCGAGCGGAAAATTCCATGGCGAGATGGCGGCAAAGACGCCGCGCCCATGCAGGCTAAGCGCGTTCTCTTCCCCGGTGACGCCTTTGAGGAGACGCGGTGCAGAAAATTTCAGGCGGGCTTGCGCCGCCGAATAGCGCAAATGGTCTACCGCCTCGCGGAGATCGCCTTGCGCGTCTTGCAGGGTCTTGCCGGCCTCCCGCACCAAGAGCGCCATCAGTCCGGCTTGATCGGCCTCGAACAGGTCTGCGGCGCGCTCAAGAACGGCCGCGCGCGCTTCCCCGCCGGCGTGGTCCCAATCCTCGCTTGCG
>CAZFYL010000177.1:0-3604 GCA_964523345.1 uncultured Methyloceanibacter sp. | reverse complement strand
ACCGTGGTGCTTGCCGCCGGCACGCTCGGCTCGACCGAGATTTTATTGCGCTCGCGCGAACATGGCCTCGGGCTTTCGGACACGCTCGGAGAAAAGTTCTCCGCCAATGGCGACATCATCGCCTTTGCCCTTGGCGGCAAGGAGAAAGTGAATGGCGTCGGCGTGGGCCATCCGCCGAAATTCGTGAGCGAGGCCATCGGCGCCTGTGTCGCCGGGCAGATCGAACTCCCCGATGGTGAAGTTCTTGACCGCAGCATGATTATCCAAGAAGGCGTCATGCCGTCGGCGCTCGCGCCGCTCCTTCCGGTGTTCTTCATCGCCGGCGGAAGGCTGCTCGGTGCCGCACAGAGCCTGATCAAGGGCGTCTACCAAGGCCCGCTGTCTCATCTTCACACGTTCTTTGTCGTATCCCATGACGATGCCGCCGGGCGCATCACGCTCGACAATGGCAGCGCGCAGATTCATTGGCCGGGTGTGGCCGGCCAGCCGGTCTATGCCCGCGTCGATGCCGCCCTGACCAAAGCCGCCGAAGCGGTCGGCGCGCGCTACATCAAGAGCCCGCTGGCGGCGACCAGCATGGGGACCAAGCCGGCGACGGCGCATCCGCTCGGCGGCTGCGGCATGGGCGATAATGCGAAGGGCGGCGTGGTGAATCACAAATGCCAGGTGTTCGACGGCAAAGGTGACGAGAGCGTGCATGCAGGACTTTACGTCTGCGACGGCGCGGTGATCCCGCGTTCCATCGGCGTCAATCCTCTTCTCACCATCACGGCTCTCACCGAGCGGGCCATGGTTCATCTTGCCCGCGACCACAATCTGGGGTTCGATGCCTCTTCACGCACGCGCCGGGAGTAAGACCGATTGAGTTGAGGCCATGACAGGCGGCTGGCTGAGAGTGTTGGCAGTGTTTGCGGCGGGCGCCGCAAGTGTCCTGGCAAGCCTGCTCCACGCCGCGCCGGGGGCAAACCAAACGGCCCCGAAACCAGCGTCTCCCGACCGCCTTACGATCGTGCTTGTCGGCGATGGCGCCTTCAATACGAGCGACTCCAAGGTCGATGCCAAGGGCATCCACAAAGGCAAACAGGTCACGAGCTTCACCGATACGCTTGCCGGTGTGGCAGGCGCCGTCGACGGCAATCTTGCCTTCATCGATCTCGACACGGTCATTACCGACCGCAACGATCTCGGTCCCGAGGGCATCGGCAAGCAAACCTCACACTTCAGGAGTCATCCGGCCGCGCTCAAAGCCCTGATCGATAGCGGCTTCAACGTGTTCTCGCTCGCCAACGATCACGCTTACGATTATGGCGCTGTCGGGATCGAAGAAACGCTTTATCACCTGGCCGTGGCCAACACCAAACGGCCGATCGCTTTCGCCGGTATCGGCGGCGATTACCAGGAAGCGATCAAGCCAAGTTATGTCGACGTCGGCGGCGCCCGTGTCGCGTTCTCGGCCATCGGCACGATACCGGAGGGCCGCCCGCAGTCTCGCGCAGGTCCAAACAAGGCGGGCCAAGCCTCTTACACCGACCGGCCGGATTTCACCGCCGTGGTGGATAAGCTCGCGGGCATGCGTGCCGATTACCGTATCCTCTCGATCCATTACGGGGCCGACGGCAGCGTGGCTCCCGATGAGCGGCAGCTTGCCGATTGGCGGAAATTTGCGGCCGGTGAGAAGAACATCGACCTCATCGTCGGGCACCATCCGGATGGGGCGCAAGCTGTGGCGCTCGACGGAACGTCGCTGATTTTCTATGGGCTTGGCAATTTCCTTGAGCCCGGCATGGCCGATCCGGCGCGTTTGGGCATCTGCCGCGATTACGGGCTGATGGCCAAGGTGCACCTCGTGCGCGCCGGTAAGAGCTGGCGTGTCAAGGCGATCGAGGCGATCCCGCTCACCAAGATGCAAAGCCGGCCCGAGCGCTTTGCGGCATACGCAGGGACTGAGCGCATACACGTGCTCAATCACCTCGCGACCAGTCTCGATGGCGCCGGCGACACTGGCAAAGCGGTACGCTTCACGCCACGGCCGGACGGCTCGGGTCTTTATTGTGCCGAGGACGCGGGCGCGCTTGGCGGCGAGATCGGCACGCTGTGCCAGAGCTGGCAGCCGCCAGGCGAGCCGGACGAGGCGCTCGCCGCTAAGATCGCTTCGGCCTGCGAGGACAAACCGGTCGCAAGCAAACAGGTGCCGGTGAGGCGGAAGGCAAGGCGCCGCCAACCGGAGCCGCGGCCGTCCGGTCCCTTTGGTAGTTTCGGTCCGCGCTAACAGTTCGCTCGGGCCGTTGCCCTAGCCGCGCAACTCGCCGCCGGTCGCCTTCTTGACCGCGGCCACGATTTTTTCGGCGACCATCTCGATTTCGGCGTCGGTCAGCGTCTTGTCGCGCGGCTGGAGCGTCACCTCGATGGCGAGCGATTTCTTGCCCTCGGGCACGCCTTTCCCGGTGAACACGTCGAACACGCCGACCTGGCTGACGAGCGTGCGGTCGGCACTTAAGACGGCGCGCACGACATCCGCGCCGTCGACGTCATTGTCGAGCAGGAAGGCGAAGTCGCGCCTGACCGGCTGAAGATCGGAGGCATCGAGCGGCTTGACCGTGCCTTTGCGGCGGGCGGCGGGAAGGGCGTCGAGATAAAGCTCAAAACCCGTAAGCGGAGCATCGATGCCGAGCTTGGCGAGAAGGTCGGGATGAAATTCGCCAAAGTGGCCGAGCACCGTCTCGGGCCCGAGCCTAAGAGCACCGGAGCGGCCGGGATGGAACCAGGACGGGGCCTCGCGCGTAACGGCAACGTTCGCCTGGCCGAAGCCGAGATTTGCCAGTGCGGCGCTCGCGTCGGCCTTGGCGGCGAACACATCTGCGGCAGGGGCTTCCCCCGACCAATCGCGGCCCGAGCCGGAAAGTGCCGAGCGGCCGAAGCGAACGCCGGCCGCCGCCATGAACTGGTCCTCGGGCCGGGCGCCGGAATAGGCTTGACCGAGCTCGAACAGGGCGCCGTCGGCAAAGCCCCTGTCGCGGTTTCGCTGTGCGGCTGCGATCAGCCCGGGCAGGAGCGAGGGCCGCATCGCGGCAAGCTCGGTCGAGATCGGATTGCTGATCGCAAGTTCCGCGCTCCCGCCGCCGAACAACTCCGCATGCTCGGGCGGAATAAACGACCAGGTCACCGCTTCGACGAAACCGCGGCCCGCCAATAGACGCCGCGTCAGCCGTTGCCGTCTCTGCGCTTCGGTCAGCACCGGTCTTGCCACGCCTGCATCCCGCGCCATCGGCGTGGCTTGGATTGCGTCGACGCCAACGAGCCGCACCACCTCCTCGACGAGATCGGCGCCCACGGCAAGGTCGGGGCGCCAAGCCGGTGGCGCCGCTTTAAGCTGCTTGCCCTTGCCTGTCAGCGTGATGCCGAGCGCGCCGAGCAGCCGCTTGATTTCAGCCGCGCTGCGGTCGAGCCCGGAAAGACGCTTGACCAGAGCCGGATCGAATTTGAACGGCTTGTTGGCTTTGGGCGGCTTGCCGGCGACCGTGATCCTGCTCGGCACGCCGCCGCACAGGCGAAGCACGAGATCGGTGGCAAGCTCCAGCCCCGGCACCACGAAATCCGGATCGAC
>CAZFYL010000176.1:0-3708 GCA_964523345.1 uncultured Methyloceanibacter sp. | reverse complement strand
CGTCTTCTCGAGCAGCTTGGCTGACGGCCTGATCGATGGCCTATTTTCTTGTCGGCAGCGCCCTTCTGGTCCTGATTCTCGTTGCCGGGCGGCTGCTCGTGCGCGCCAATCCACGCAATCTTGCCGTTGGCTTGCGCCGGATGGGCGGGGTCGCGGCCCTTGCCGTCGCGGGATTTCTCATCCTGCGCGGGGCGCTCCCCATCGCCATTCCGCTTGCGGTGTTCGGCTTTTCGCTGCTGCGGCCGGGCGGCGGGTCCGGGTTCGGCGACCTGTTCGGCCAGGGCCGCAGCACGCCGGGCCAGAAGTCGCGTATCAAGACCGACCGGCTCGAGGTCGAGCTCGATCACGACAGCGGAGAAATGGAAGGCAAGTGCCTCTCGGGACGATTTGCCGGCCGGTCCCTTTCCAGCCTCAGCGATCTCGAGGCAATGGAGCTTCTGGCCGAGTTGCACCAGGAGGGCGCCCCGGAAGCGGCGGTCATGGAAGCCTATCTCGATTGGCGGCAACCCGGCTGGCGTGACCAAGCCTCCGGCGCGCAAGAGGAGCCACGAAGAGCGCGGCGCGGCGCAAAACGGATGAGCGCCGAAGAGGCTTACGAGGTGCTCGGAATCGAGCGGAACGCGAGCGAAGAGGACATCAAGCGGGCGCACCGCCGGCTGATGATGAAGCTGCATCCCGATCAGGGGGGCTCGAATTACTTGGCCGCGCGCATCAATGAGGCCAAGGACGTGCTGCTCGGGGGCCGATGACGCGCAAGGCTAGCGTCTATTCCGCCAGCATGATCGCGCAATCGAGCGACCGCTTTTTCAAAGCCGCGCAAGTGGATTTGGCGCTGTCCTGAGAAAAACCTGCAAAGCGGGCCCGATACCATTCCGTGTCGTTTTTGACGAAGGTTGCCGTGAAAGGCAGGTGTCCCTTGAGCACGTCTAGAGCGCGTTGCTGCACCATGCCGAGCCGGTTCTCGGCTTCGGCCCGCGATGTAAACGCGCCGACTTGGACGTGATAGCTGCCGGCGTAGCGAACTGAATTGCCTGCGGTGTTTCTTGCCTTGGAACCTTCGGTGATGTCGCCCTCGGCAGGCGCGGAGGACGAAGCCGGTTCCGCCGCTGCCGTCTTTGGAGCCGGCTTTTGGATCGGCGGCAGCTTGGGCGGCGGTGCTCCGACCAGAGATGCCATGCGCTGCGCCTTGCTGGGTTTGGACTCAGAGGCCTTCGGCAAGTGCTTGTCGAGAAGGGCACGGGTTGCCGCGTCCCTCTGGCTTCCAGTCTTGCCGCCGAGCACCACGGCCAGCAGGTGCTTGTTTCCGCGATGGACGGAGGCTGCAAGATTGAAGCCGCTCGCCCGTGTATAGCCGGTCTTGATGCCGTCAGTGCCCTTGTAGCCGAACAGCAGCTTATTGTGATTGCGGTATTTGCGGCCCTTGTAGGTGAAATAGCGCGTCTCAAACACTTTGTAATATGCAGGGTAATCGTGGATCAGATGCGCCGAGAGAATGGCCATATCGCGCGCGGTGGTGACCTGCTCCTTGTCGGGGAGGCCGGATGCGTTGCGAAACACCGTCTTGGTCATGCCGATTCGCCGCGCCGTATCGGTCATCACGCGGGCAAAGTTTTCCTCGGTGCCGCCGAGATTCTCGGCGATGGTCGCGGCGGCATCGTTGGCCGATTTGGTCACCATCGCCTTGGCGGCATCGCTGACTTTGATGGTCGAGCCGGGTTTCAGGCCAAGCTTCGTCGGGGCGCGGCTTGCGGCATGAGGAGTTACAACCAGCTCGGTATCCGGTTTGATCGTGCCGGCGCGCAGATAGCCGAATAGGACATAAAGCGTCATCATCTTGGTCAGCGAGGCCGGATGACGGAGCGCTTCCGCGTCCTGGGCATGAAGAATCGAGCCCGTGTTCATATCGACCACGATCGCCGCCGCGATTCGGGGTGCGGCATGGACCGGCGTCCCCAATCCCGCGAGAATCAGCGTGAGCGCAAGCGCGAGGCAGCCGGCACGGCGTACTGCCGTGCGGCCGCAATGCCTGCTGCCCGTCAATTTACCAGAGGCCAAATCTTCCCCCGTTTGATGGCCTTTCCCCCTGCGAAAAGCGGCGCGCCGGCCTGCCCTGCGGAACGCCAGCAATGCGTCCCCCCATGGCAAGCCTCGATGGCAATAACAAGGCTAAAATCCGTCTATTGCCAAAGTGTTAAGCCAGGGGATCAAGAATTATTGTGCAGTGCAAAATTCCTATTGATTTCTTTTGTGCAACGCATATATATCGCTTCGCGTTCGCAGCAAACACTTAATCCATGTCGAGAGAGGGTCAGATGCTCAAAGGTTTTGAAGAGTTCCAGAAGGTTGGCAAAGACGGCTTCGACGCCGCCGTACGTTCCTTCGGCGAGGTGAACAAGGGCTTCCAGGCCATTGCCGCAGAGGTCACCGACTATTCGAAGAAGGCGTTCGACGATTCAACCCGCGCTTTCGAGCAGATCGTGGGCGCCAAGTCGGTCGAGCAAGCGATCGAGATTCAGTCTCAGTACGCCAAGAAAGCCTACGACTCCTACATCGCCGAGATGTCGAAGCTCGGTGAGATGTATGTCGGCCTTGCCAAGGATGCCTACAAGCCGGTTGAGGCTGCCTTCAGCAAGAAGCTGGTGTAACGTCGGCTCGCAAACCTCCATCTTTTGCATTTCAAAAAGACCCGGGGCTCGCCCGGGTCTTTTTTTGTTTGCCGTTTTTCTGTCCGCAACCCACACTATGGTGATGAAAGCGAGCGCTCCCGATTTGCGGTAGCGCACCCGTTGAAGCTAAAATGGTCGAGAAGGGCCGCTGGCACGGCCGTTCATGCCTTGGCAGAAGACCGATGTGAGGCCACATAGGGGTTAATGATGGCGCGGAACGGCGATCCTCGCCGGGGTGACCAGACCGGCACCCATATCATCACCAAGACGCGGCCGAAGACCAAGCGGCCGAGCCTCTACAAGGTGTTGCTGCTGAACGACGACTACACGCCGATGGATTTCGTCGTGTATGTGCTCGAACGGTTCTTCAACAAGCCGCCGGAAGAGGCGACTCGCATCATGTTGCACGTCCACCAGAAGGGCGTCGGCATCTGCGGGGTCTACACTTATGAGGTCGCCGAGACTAAAGTAGCGCAAGTGACAAGCTTCGCGCGCCAGCACGAGCACCCGCTGCAATGCACTATGGAGAAAGAGTGAGGATTTAGGTGGCTTCGTTTTCGACCAGTCTTGAGCAGGCTTTGAGGCGCGCTCTGCAATATGCCAATGAGCGCAGCCACGAATACGCGACGCTCGAACACCTGCTCCTGTCGTTGCTCGACGACCGCGACGCGGCCGCGGTGATGCGCGCCTGCGACGTCGATCTTGAGCTCTTGCGCGACAAGCTGACCGGCTATGTCGATAACGAGCTGTCGGCGATGGTGCTCGACACGCACGGCGACGCGCAGCCCACGGCCGCTTTCCAGCGGGTCATTCATCGGGCCGTGGCCCATGTGCAGTCGTCCGGCCGGGAAGAGGTGACCGGAGCCAATGTGCTGGTGGCGATCTTCGCCGAGCGGGAGAGCCATGCCGCCTTCTTCCTGCAAGAGCAGCACATGACGCGCTTCGATGCGGTCAACTATATCAGCCACGGTATCGCCAAACGGGCCGGCATGTCGGAGCCGCGCACCGTGCGCGGGGTCGATGACGACGCCGCAACGGTCGA
>CAZFYL010000175.1:0-3750 GCA_964523345.1 uncultured Methyloceanibacter sp. | reverse complement strand
TTGAATTTGATCGCCAAGAAGTTTCCAAGTGCGGCCCTGATCGGCGGAAAGTGGGTCACGTCGGATAAGACCTTTCCAGTCTACGATCCGGCGACCGGCGTCGAAATCGCGGCCGTGCCGGACCTCGGTGCCGACGACGCGACGCGCGCCATCGACGCCGCGAGCCAAGCCTTCCCGGCCTGGTCGGCCAAGACCGCCAAGGAGCGGGCGGCGATCCTTCGGCGCTGGTTCGATCTCATCACCGCCGAGACTGAAACCCTCGCTCAATTGATGACGATTGAGCAAGGCAAACCGCTGGCGGAAGCGCGTTCCGAGGTCGCTTATGGTGCTTCTTTCATCGAATGGTTCGCCGAGGAGGGCAAACGCGCCTATGGGCGGACGATCCCCACTACCGACGCCTCCAAACGCTACCTCACCATCAAGCAGCCAATCGGCGTGTGCGCCGCAATCACGCCGTGGAACTTCCCGATTGCCATGATTACGCGGAAAGTGGCGCCGGCGCTTGCCGCAGGCTGCACCGTCGTAGTCAAGCCGGCGGCTGAGACGCCGCTCTGTGCGCTGGCTGCCGCCAAGCTTGCCACCGATGCCGGGCTGCCGGCGGGCGTGCTCAATATCGTCACCACCGACGACGCGCCCGCGGTGGGGCAGGTCTTCTGCGAGGACGTCAGAGTCCGCAAACTGTCCTTCACGGGCTCGACTGCGGTCGGCAAGTTGCTCTACCGCCAATGCGCCGACACGGTGAAGAAACTCACGCTCGAGCTCGGCGGGAATGCGCCCCTCATCGTGTTCGACGACGCAAATCTCGAGCAGGCGGTTGCCGGCACCATCGCCTCCAAATACCGCAACGCCGGCCAGACTTGCGTTTGCGCCAACCGTATCCTGGTGCAATCAGGCATCTACGATCGCTTTGCCGCCGCCCTGGTCGAGGCGGTCAAGAAACTCGGCGTGGGGTCAGGCCTCGAGGCCGGTACCGATATCGGTCCGCTCATCAACAGCGAGGCGATCGACAAGGTCGAGACGCTGGTCGGCGACGCCGTCGACAATGGCGCGAAGGTTTTGTTGGGCGGAAACCTCGATGCCGCTGGCCCGCTGTTCTACCGGCCGTCGGTCCTGGGCGACGTCGGCCCCGAGATGAGCATCGTGCGCGAGGAGATTTTCGGCCCTGTGGCCACGCTCATTCGCTTCGATAGCGAAGAAGAGGCGATCGAGCTCGCCAACGATACTCCGTTTGGGCTTGCCGCCTATCTGTTCAGCCAAAATTTGAGCCGTGCTTGGCGTGTGGCCGAGAGTCTCGAAGCCGGCATGGTCGGCGTCAATGAAGGCATCTTCTCCAACGAGGTCGTTCCGTTCGGCGGGGTCAAGGAGTCCGGTCTCGGCCGCGAGGGCGCCGCCGAAGGCTTGGAGGAGTATCTCGAAACCAAATATATCTGCCTGGGAGCGATCGATGCATGACGCTTTCGGTAGCGACATGAGCGCAAAGCTTGCCACCAACGATCTCGACGCGTTTTGGATGCCGTTCACGTCGAACCGCCAATTCAAGAAGGCGCCGCGTCTGCTGGTCAGCGCCGAGGGGATGTACTTCACCGCCGCCGACGGCCGCCGCGTGCTCGACGGAACGTCCGGCCTATGGTGCGTGAACGCCGGTCACTGCCGGACGAAGATTGTCGAGGCGGTGCGCAAACAGGTTGGTGAACTCGACTTTGCCGGCAACTTCCAGATGGGCCATCCGCGCGCCTTCGAGTGCGCGGCAAAGCTCGCCAATATCGCTCCGCCGGGTTTCGACCATGTGTTCTTCACCAACTCTGGGTCGGAATCGGTCGAGACCGCTCTCAAGATGGCGCTCGCTTATCACCGCGCGCGCGGCAAGGCCACCAAGACGCGCCTGATCGGCCGTGAGCGCGGCTATCACGGGGTGAATTTCGGCGGCACCTCGGTCGGCGGAATCCTCAACAATCGCAAGATGTTCGGGACTTTGCTCGGCGGCGTCGACCATATTCGCCACACCCACGATTTGAGCCGCAATGCATTTGCCCGCGGTGAGCCCGAGCATGGCGTCGAGCTGGCCGACGATCTCGAACGGCTGGTGGCGTTGCACGATGCCTCGACCATCGCCGCGATCATAGTCGAACCGGTGGCGGGCTCGACCGGCGTGTTGGTCCCGCCGAAAGGCTATCTCAAACGTCTCGCGGCGATCTGCGCCAAGCACGACATTTTGCTCATCCTCGATGAAGTCATCACCGCCTTCGGCCGTCTGGGTGCGCCGTTCGCCGCGGAGTATTTCGATATCTCACCCGACATCATCACCACGGCGAAGGCGCTGACCAACGGCACCATCCCGATGGGCGCGGTGCTGGTGAAGAACAAGGTCTACGACGCCTTTATGAATTGTCCCGAACAGGACATCGATTTCTTTCATGGCTACACCTATTCGGGTCACCCGGTGGCCTGCGCCGCTTCGATCGCGGCGCTTGAGCTGTACACCGAAGAGGGATTGCTCACGCGCGCCGGCGAGCTTGCATCCTACTGGGAAGACGCGGTCCACTCGCTCAAAGGTCTTCCGCACGTCATCGATATCCGCAATATCGGGCTGATCGGCGCGATCGAGTTCGATCCCATTCCGGACGCGCCGGCCAAGCGCGCCAATGACCGCTTCGCCAAGGCTTTCGAGCAGGGCCTGTTGGTGCGTGCGACCGGAGATATCATCGCCCTGTCGCCGCCGCTCATCATCGACAAGAGCGAGATCGACAAGCTCATCGATATCTTTTCTAACGTTTTGAAAACAACCGGCTAAATCGCCGCCTCGAGCCTCCTAGGGCAAAAAAAGGGGCCGGTCCGTTTGGGGGGAGGAAAACGGACCGGCCGAATGGACGCATGGGGATGCGTCCGGGGGGTTTTTGTTCCGCCGCCTGCTTATGCGGCGCGCAAATGGTCGCGTCGGCGCGAGATCCGGTCGAAGCCGAGCGAGGCGGCGACCGCTTCATTCATGATCCGCCCCTTATGGACATTGAGGCCGGCGGCAAGATGCGGGTCATGGTCGAACGCCGCCAAGCCTTTGTCGGCCAGCTTGATCACGAACGGGAGCGTCGCGTTGTTCAGCGCCTGCGCCGAGGTGACGGGTACGGCACCCGGCATATTGGCGACGCAGTAATGGACGATGCCGTCAATTTCGAAAGTCGGATCGGCATGGGTGGTCGGCCGCGAAGTTTCGAAACAGCCGCCCTGATCGATGGCGACATCGACCAGCACGGCGCCGCGCTTCATATTGGGGAGCATGTCACGGCGGACGAGCTTCGGCGCGCTCGCGCCGGGCACAAGGGCTGCGCCAATGACGACGTCGGCTGCGAGCACTTCGGTCTCGATGGTGTCCATGGTCGATGCAAGGGTTCGCGCGCGGCCACCGAACAACTCGTCGAGTTGACGCAAGCGCGGCAGGGACCGGTCGATGATGGCGACTTCCGCGCCAAGGCCTGCGGCCATGCGCGCCGCATGCGTGCCGACCACGCCGCCGCCCAGCACCACGACTTTGGCCGGGCGAACGCCGGGAACGCCGCCCATCAGCACACCGCGGCCGCCGGCCGGACGGCGAAGACCGATTGCAGCGGCCTCAATCGCCATGCGCCCGGCGACTTCGCTCATGGGTGCGAGCAACGGCAGACCGCCGTTTTGATCGGTCACCGTCTCATAGGCGATTGCCGTCGCACCGGATGCCAATAGCCCGCGAGCCTGCTCGGGATCGGGGGCAAGATGCAA
>CAZFYL010000174.1:0-3786 GCA_964523345.1 uncultured Methyloceanibacter sp. | reverse complement strand
GGCGCGGCGGGCTCGGTCCGTGAAGGCGGGGTCACCGGCGCCGGCGCGGCGGGCCGGGTCTGGTTGGAATGAGGCTCGGCCGATCCGCGAGGCGCGAAACGTTTTGCGATCCGCGAAGCTCCCGCTTCATCGGCACCGCGATTTCGGCTCGCCGCATAGGCCTTGATGAGCTCAAGCCGCTCAGGCGTAAGTGGCAATGGCGGCTCCGTGCTGCCCGGGGCGCGCGCTGGCGCCGCGTCGGGCTCTTCCTTGACGTTGCTGTTTGCGACATCCTTCACAAAGTCACCGGATGCCGGCGACAAGAGCCGCGTTGAACTGGGCTGAGGGCGACTCATAATTCCCTCGAGTGCACTTTAAGCGAGGCGTTTCGTGTCCGGTGGCGGCCGAGCACCTGGGAGATTGGCATCTCCTGACGACTCACATTTTCGACGCGATTGACTGGAACGCGCGGAGAGCAGTGCTCTTAACCCGCAAAATAAGAGCAAGCCTAAACGTTGTGGCTGCAATTGCCGACACTGCAATCCCTCTTAACGTGGAACTATCAAGAGCCGGAAGTGTTCCACTCTATATCAAGAAAAAGTGAGAAGCCCCCGCGCAATGGGCGATGTGACCGAGGTCACATAATCGCCGTTGGGCCGGGTACTAGACAAAGGTAGGGCAGAGATCTGCCTTCAAACTAACAAGGAGAAATATCGATGGTTAGGTATGTGACATCTGCGCTTGCCGGCGCTGCTTTGCTTGCCGTGTCCACGGCGGCTCTGGCCGGTGAATACGACAATATGTGCGCGATGGGCCTTGCGATGGGTAAGGAAATCTCCACCGACTGCTCCATCAGCGGCGAGATCGGTGGGAAGACCTATTGCTTCGGCAGCGAGCAAGCCAAGACTGAATTCATGAAGGATCCTGAAGGCAATCTGGCTAAGGCTCAGTCCAATTACTCGAAGGCAAACTCCGGCTAGTTGCCAATAAGCAGGAAGGTTCTCGTTAATGTAAAAAGAGAGCCTTCCGCCAAGTGCTGGAGATAGAATAATGGCCCCGAGGGAACCCTTGGGGCCATTATCTGTTTTTCCTCTGGTTGAATCGGCACGGCCCGAATCTCCTTGCGATAGAGACGCGGGAGGGGCTAACCAGGGTCGCGACCGAATTAGAAACGGGGGTGTTCGGTGGAATGTGAATCTCGACCGGGCTGTGCGCCGGCCCGAAAATTTGCCGGATCCAAATTCATTGCGCTCATGGCTCTCGCGAGTGTGACCCTGGGCCTTGGCTCGCCGGCCAGGGCGGAGGATGATACGGCGACGAAAGCGGAGGAAGGCGCGATAGAAATTCAGCTCAACAAGCTTGAGCCCCACGGCAATCAATGCAGAACCTATTTCGTCATCATCAACAAGGACGGCGTCAATTACCAGGTCTTGAAGCTCGACCTTGTCCTGTTTCAGCCTGACGGCGTGATCGGCAGCCGTTTCGTTGTCGATCTCGCGCCGGTAAAGTCCAAGAAGCGCACCGTAAAGCTATTCGAGCTAGCGAACACGTCCTGTGACGACATTGGAAGTTTCTTGATCAATGAAGTCATGGAGTGCCGCGCTGACACAGGACCGGTCAGCGACTGCCTTGACGATATCTCGGTCTCCAGCCTGGTCCCTAAGGCTCAGCTGACCAAGTAAAACGTCGCTCGATTTCGTTGTCGAGTTACCATCGTCGAAACGACCAAAAGCCGCGATGAGGCGTTGGCCGATAGGAGCGGCGCGGGGGAGGCGCCTTGCGTGTCTGAACCCGAGGCCTTCCGACGGTCGCCGGCTTGGCTTGTCTGCGTTTCGTCTTCGTGACAGTCGTAGGTTTCGCTTTTGGCTTCCGCGGTTCAACCGCGACTTCTATCGGCTCTTCGTTGCTCGACACGATGAAATCGTCACCTTCGCGCAAGATGGACGAATGGCTACTATCGTCGGCAACAATCAGTGTTGAGCCCGGCGTCAGCCGCTCTGAAATCTGCTTGCGCACATCGTCGCGGATCTCGATTCGGTCGAGCACACGTCTTGAATCGTCGCCTTCGAGGCTAATCGCCATCCACGCGACCTCGGCGCCGCCCGACGGAGATTTCATTGCCGTGAACACATGAGTCCCAAGTGTTTGTTTTGTCTTGAGAAAATCGACCGGAAAATCGAAGACAGGATGGAAATCCTGCCGGACGTAGAGATGCCCGGGAGGGGGCTCGGACTTGCCCGCGGCACGGTAGATCGCCTTGGCCACGTCTTCGGAAAAATTCCCAGTGACCTTTAAACCGTGTGCTTTTTGAAAAGCTTTGATGGCGGCCATCGTCTCCGGTCCCAACCGGCCCGTGAAGTTTTGCCGCCTGAGATAGCCTAGCGAGGCAAGCACATATTGCGTGCCGATGATGCGGTCGCGCGGCGTACGCCGTGTAATCAACATTCGCAAGGGTGCGGACGATTCGGCGACATCGTAGGCATCAAACTCTACTTGCTCCGTGGCTTGCGACGTCGCGTCTGTGGCTGCGAGATCGGACGTAACAGATTGATCTTGATCTGCTAGAGCCATGGATACTTGTGGAGCCGTGCGCGCGGGCTGGAACAGGGTCTTATGCTCGATCGGTTTCGGCGTAACCCGAGCGTGAGTCACAACGACGTTCTCTCCGACGCTCGTTAACTGGAACAATTTTGGTGCGAAGGAGAACGGCAGCCGGATGCATCCATGAGAGGCCGGGTAGCCCGGCACCACGCCGCCATGAAGCGCGGTACCCGACCAGGTCATCCGCTGCATCCAGGGCATAGGCGCGTTGCTATAAAGATTGGAGCGGTGGTAACGCGCCTTCTCGAGAATACTGAACACGCCAACCTTGGTCTCGTGGCCACGCTTGCCACTTGAAATTTTTGAAGTCGTGACCCGCGTGGTGCCACGATAGATGTCGAGCTTCTGCTGACTGAGCGACACAACCATCGTCAAAGGGTCCAAACGAAATGATGGGACGGGCGCCTTCTTGTTGGCCGTCTTCTCTCTCACGGGGATCGTGAGTCTCGCGGGGACGGCCGCAACGACCGGCAATGGAACATCTCTTAACACCGAGCCGTTGGCTGGCGTCGTGAGCGCAAGTCTTTCGAGCGGCACGTCGATGGCGGGCACGACTTCTGGCAAGGAAGGAAGCAGGGTTTGAACGGAATCACCGGCGCGCAATCGTTGAGCGGGAGCCGGCTGCAAACCGGCCGGCGGCGTTTCCGAGGTCATCGCGTCCGATTTCCGGGTGAGGACCGTGGGATAGAGCGACAGGGCCGCAAGAGACTTTGGATTAATGCGGCGGGCGTCGGCAGCAGCATCGATCCGCGAGTCGGACAGGAGCCTCGAAGGTGTGAGCGAGGCCAGTATCGGCGAGGCCAGTAACGGTGCCACGTTGGGCGGAGGCACGATGGCTGGCGCTGTGTGACTCGCTTGGCGCTGGCGGATCAGGTCAACGGAGGCGAAGACTCCTACAATGCCGGCCAACAATAGGAGACCGGCGACCATGAGGGGCCGGTTCCAACGCCGTACCCGGCTGCTCGTCTGCGATAGCGGCGCCAGCTCCAAATAATGGAACGGCCGGATCGTCGACTCGTCGGTCCGGGCCTGTTCGAGTTGCCCAGGCGTCAGGTTCTTGGCATAGCGCAAATGCGCGCCGCACAAATTGGTATTGGCAAGGTTGGCGCCCGCGAAGTTGGCGTAGTCAAGATGAGAGCCGCTCAAATTCGCGGCGGTCAGGTCGGCGTCATTGAGCCGGGCGTAGCGAAGGTCGGCGCCCGACAG
>CAZFYL010000173.1:0-3787 GCA_964523345.1 uncultured Methyloceanibacter sp. | reverse complement strand
CGCTACAGCGCCCGACTGGAAGAGCACCTAGCAGGCAATGGCCCCCCCTTGGTGGTCACGGGGCCCTCCGGCAGTGGAAAGTCAGCGCTGCTCGCTCATTGGGTCACCGCTATCGAGGCCGGTAACTACGATCCAGTAGCGCCGGGAGGAGTGGTCGCGCACTATGCTGCCGCATCGCCCGGAGGCAGTTATTGGCCGCGCGCGCTAGAGCGCGTTACGCTCGAGTTGGCCCGGCGCGGACGCACTCAGCTGGCTGCATTGCCAAGCGACCATACCCAATTGCCACATCTATTCGAGAGCGTGCTGAAACAGACGACGGCTCAATCTCGCATGGCGGTCGTGCTTGACGGCGTTGACGAGCTTGACATTGGAGATTTTTCAGCGCTTTCCTGGTTGCCAGCTACGCTGCCTGTCGATGCCCGCTTAATCGTATCCACGGGCTCCGGTCCAGGGCTTGAGGTTCTACGCGCGCGCGGCTGGCCCGTGATAGAGTTGCAGCCGCTTTCCCTCGACGAGAGGCGCCATTTTGTAACCCGGTTTCTGGCCACGTATCGAAAGCGTCTCGCGAAGCCCCTAGTGGAGCTTATTGCGAGTGCCGAACGCACCTCAAATCCACTTTATATGCGCACTTTGCTCGAAGAGCTCAGAGTTACAGGGCGCCACGAGGAGCTTGAGCAGAAAATTGCGTCATATCTGCAAGAACCAGACTTGCCGAGCCTGCTTGATCGCGTGCTCCGACGCTATGAAGAAGATTTCGAGCGCGACCGGCCCCATCTCGTAGGCGAGGCACTCTCGCTCATCTGGGCCGCACGCGCCGGTCTCCAAGAAATTGAACTCCGTGACCTGATGGGCAATGGGGAAGAGAAGTTGCCGGAGGCTCATTGGTCGCCCCTGCGGATTGCCACGCGTCACTTCTTTGTTTCTCGACGAGGCCTCCTGACGTTTGCCTACGCAGCCTTTCGCGAGGCTGTTGAAAGGCGTTACCTGCCAACCCAGAAGCACCGGCTGCGTGTACACGAGCAACTCGCGGATTACTTTTTACACCGCCTCGAGAAATTGTCTCCGATGGGATCGAACATGTGGTTGATGGCGGCGGCTGGCAAACCGATCTATGACTACCGAAGAGCCGAGGAGGTTCCCTTCCAACTCGCAAGCGCTGAGCGCTGGGAGAAGCTAGCTGCGATGTTGACAGAGTTTTTCTTCCTCGACACGGCATGGCGCTCCAATCCAAACGACGTACGAAAATGGTGGAGTCAGATCGAAAGTGCCAGCGCAATCCGGCGCAATGACGCTTATCGCCAAGCCATCGAAGATCCTTCGACGTTCGGCCCGGTTTTAATACCCATCTGCCTGTTGCTCCAGGAGGGCGGCTTCCCAGATCAAGCTCTGTTGGTCGCTGAGGGCGCCGAGCGATTCTGGCGCCTCGGAGGTGCACATGGGAGCGCGCGGCAAGCTGCCGCATTACATGCGAAAGTATTGAGTGATCTCTGTCGATTTGAGGAAGCCAGCAAGGAGATGCAATCTCTTGAGTCTGAGGAACGCTCTGCGGGCAATAGCTGCTCGTTGGCCCAAATGCTCATCACTAGATCTGCCGTAGAGGTAGCACGGGGGGCAGTGGAGGCAGGGTCCACTGCCCTACAGGAAGCGGCTGCGCTCGCTGCGGAGGCAGGGGACATTGGGCTAGAAGCAGCAGCATTGTCGAACTTGGCGGTCGTAAAACGCGAGCTCGGGTATGAAGACGAAAGCCTGTCGTTGCTCCAACGGGCAGAGCCACTGATACGTCTACTCGGCGACTTGCCGCAGTTGGCCACCTGCTTCGGGACTCAGGCCAGAATCCAGGAGTCTCGCGGAGATCTCTTTGCCGCCCTGGCATTGTATGAGCGCGCAGAAGGGATCTACCGGCAACTGGGCTATAAGGAAGGTTTGCGCGTCCCGCTGCAGAATCGTGCTGAGGTGTGCCGGAAACTTGGGCGTCTCGATGAGGCACTCCTTTTGTTGGCGGAGAAGGAAAAGCTTTGCCGGGACGGTAACGATAGTCCAGGCTTGGCGCGAAGCCTTGGCCTACAAGCGCAGATCCTATTAGCCAGCGACGAGCCTGACGCTGCCTTTGCGAAGCTTGAGGAGGAGGAGGCTCTTTGGCGGAATGTAGGGGGCGACGAAGCCGTTCGTGGCAGCTTACGGAACATTGTCGACGTGCTTCTCGAGGCGAACAAACCGGAACGAGTTCTCGACGTGGTGCAATGGCGAATCCAACGGGCTACTGATGGAGAAGAAAGCTTGCTGGCAGAGTTACATTTTCTCGAGGGATCAGTTCTTGCACAAGAACTGGGAAACACGGAAGGCGGGCTATCCGCTCTCGACAAAGCTCGCGATCTTTTTAACCGCGGTGGGCTCGCAGATCACGTCAAGATGGTGAGCCGACTGCAAGAGAAGATCCGATCGCCTGGGGCGCAGAGCGCTCCGTCTCCTTTCTTACCATCGTCCGAGGAGGCTCAAGCCCTCCTGCTCCAAGCTATGAGTTTCCAGAACAAAGGGGATATGGGTCAGGCGATTCAGCTGTTGAATCGTGGTCTGCAATTTGAGCCCGGCAATCTCGAGCTCCTTCATCAGAGAGGAGTCTGTTTTTACCGCAAGGGACAGTTTGACCAGGCGCGCACTGACTTCTCCGCGGCGATTGCTGCCGATCCGGACCACTATGGGAACTGGTTGATGCGTGGTTTTGCCGAGTTGTCTTTAGGGCGGTTCGATGCAGCCCTCTCGGACGGCGAGCAGGCGCTGACACGCGACCCGAATGTGGCTGATGCCCACATGCTCGTTGCTTTAGCTCTCGGCGCGCGGGCCTCTCGTCGTGGCTGGTTGCAGGGCCGTGCACGTCGCGAAGACATCAGGCGCGGACTTGAGCACTTCGATCACGCGTTACAGTGCGGCTATTCCCGTTTTGAAAATATTCGAGACGCTGTGCATCTGAATCCGCTACGGAGCGAACCAGGTTTTGTCAAGATTCTGGAAAAGCATACCCCCACCGTCTAGCCCTACCCTGTCGTACAACCACGCAGTATCGGCTTGCCGCTCTACAGCAATTGGGTAGCTCACACGTCAGTAATCCCATCATTGGCGGATTGGCAATTCACGCCTTCAGTTCCCCCGCCACACTCAGCCCGGGAAGTGGCGGATGACGCAGTGTAAGTCTCTTTCGGAGGATGTCCGGCTTCGGGTTGGCGCACTTCAGCTATGGGGCCTTGCTTTAAAGCATCTTGGGCTCATTGCCCGACTGGCGCTCTGTCGGGTATTGGCACTTAGCAGACATCGATTTCGACGCTGAACATGTCCGCTTTCTGGGGTAAAGCGGACATCCCAATCGCCGGCCCAAACGTCCGTTAGTGACCCAAAGCGGACATTCAGACCTGAATTGGGTCATGAGGTAGGCCGCAGGCGTGGGCAAACAGGTGGAGCCATATGGCGACTCCAGTGAAGAAATGGGCCCCCGGACATGGGGAATGCCGGGGGCTTCTGGAAGGCCTTATTAACGTGGACTTTGAACGCGACCGAAAGGACCACTGGGGCAGGAAAGGCTCGTCGAAGGTCCTGATGAGCTGGCCCGTGTCTGCATTCCATAGCTTTGCAGGTTGGTCGATACCGCTGCCGCCAGTCAGCACGCGGGCGCCGTCGGGAGAGAATGCAACGGAGAAAACACCACTCTCAGTCGTGAAGGTCCTGACCAGTTTTCCTGTGCCCGCGTCCCAAAGCTTCGCGGTTTTATCGCTGCTACCCGTGAGCACATAGGCGC
>CAZFYL010000172.1:0-3819 GCA_964523345.1 uncultured Methyloceanibacter sp. | reverse complement strand
AGCCCTTGCAGCGGCAAGCGTCCGCGGCAACAGCCGTGGAGGGAGGCGGCAAGATTAGAAAGCCTAATGAAATCAATATCACAGCGCTTGAGATCAGGCCACGCATGGGGCACCTCCCTTCGTTGAGACAATCAAATGTACACGTTTTGTTCTCATTAGGGAAGTGGCGTCTAGGGGTTTGAGGCGCCTCACACCTTCTCGACGAAGGTGTCGACCACTTTCTTCTGTCCGGCTTTGTCGAAATCGACCGTGAGCTTGTTGCCGTCGATCTGCGCGATGTGGCCGTAACCGAATTTCTGATGGAACACACGCATGCCGATGGAAAACCCTGCGCCTTCCGCCGTGCTCGACGCGACCAGCGTGCCTTCGATGGTCATCGGGCCGTGCCTTGCCGCCGCTCCGGTTCCGCGCGGGCGGTTTCTCTGGGCCCGCTGCCAGCCCGGGGTCTCGTAGAAGCCGCTCGCGAACAAGGTCTCGGCCGAATCGAACCGGCTCGGCCCGTAGCCGCGCAAACCTTTGTCTTCGGCGACCTCGATGTGATCGACGGGGAGTTCGTCGATGAAGCGGGACGGCAGCGCCGTCTGCCACGTTCCGTGGTTCCGCCGATTCTGGGCGAAGGTGATCTTGGCGTTCGCCCGCGCCCGCGTCAGCCCGACATGGGCGAGCCTGCGCTCCTCTTCCAGGCCTGAGCGCCCCGCTTCGTCGAGGCTCCGCTGATGCGGCAGCAGCCCTTCGTCCCAGCCAGGCAGGAACACGGTATCGAATTCGAGCCCCTTGGCCGAGTGGAGCGTCATCAGATTGACGCGGTCGGAATCCTCCTCGGTCTGCGCATCCATGACCAGGCTGACATGTTCGAGAAAGCCCGCCAGCGTGTCGAACTCCTCCATGAAGCGGATGAGCTCTTTCAAATTCTCAAGCTTCGACTGCGCTTGCGGCGAGCGCTCGGCCTGCCACATGCCGGTGTAACCCGACTCGTCCAAAATCAGCTCGGCGAGCTCGGTATGCTGCATCGTATCGATCAGCGAGCGCCAGCGGTCGAACGACGCGATCAGGTCGAACAGCGCTTTGCGCGGCTTGGGCTTGAGTTCTTCGGTTTCGACCATCAGCCGCGCGGCTTGGAACAATGGCACTTCTTGTGCCCGTGCCAATTGATGCAAGGATTTCAGGGTCGCTTCGCCAAGACCCCGCCGTGGCGTGTTGGCGATGCGCTCGAATTTGAGGTCGTTGGCCGGATTGAGCGTCACCTCGAAATAGGCCGTGGCATCCCTGATCTCCTGGCGCTCGTAGAACCGCGGGCCGCCGATCACCCGATAAGGGAGCCCAAGCGTAATGAAGCGATCTTCGAGCGCGCGCATCTGAAACGAGGCGCGAACCAGGATCGCGATCTCGCTCAAAGAGCGGCCCTGCCGTTGCAGCTGCTCGATATCCTCGCCGATGACCCGGGCTTCCTCCTCGTCGTCCCAGCAGCCTTCGATCATCACCTTGTCGCCGGGATCGCCGTCGGTATGGAGCGTCTTGCCGAGACGCCCCTGGTTATGGGCGATCAGGCCTGAGGCGGCGCCAAGGATGTGGCCGGTCGAGCGATAGTTGCGCTCGAGCCTGATGATCTTTGCCCCGGGAAAGTCATTCTCAAATCGCAGGATGTTATCGACTTCCGCGCCCCGCCAGCCATAGATCGACTGATCGTCGTCGCCGACGCAGCAGATATTGTGGTTGCCTTGCGCAAGCAGACGCAGCCACAAATATTGCGCGACGTTGGAGTCCTGATATTCGTCCACCAGCATGAACAAGAAGCGCTGCTGATATTTTTCGAGCACGTCCGGGTGCTCCTGGAACAGACGCAGATTCTCAAGCAGGAGGTCGCCGAAATCGGCGGCGTTCAGCTCTTTCAGCCGGCGCTGATACAGCGCGTAAAGGTCGCGCGCTCTGCCATTGGCGAACACCAGGCTCTCGCCGTCCGGCACGCGCTTGGGCACGAGCCCCCGGTTCTTCCAGCTGTCGATCATCGCCGCCAGCAGCCGCGCCGGCCAGCGCTTCTCGTCGATATTCTCCGCCTGGAGCAATTGCTTCAGCAGGCGGATCTGATCGTCGGTGTCGAGCACGGTGAAAGACGGCTTGAGATCGACCAGTTCGGCATGCCGGCGCATGATCTTCACCCCGATGGCGTGGAAGGTGCCGAGCCAGGGCATGCCTTCCACCACACCGCCGACCAGTTGGCCGATCCGGCCCTTCATCTCGCGCGCCGCCTTGTTGGTGAAGGTCACGGCCAGGATCTGCGAGGGCCTGGCCCGGCCTAAGCTCAAAATATGGGCGATGCGGGTGGTCAGCACCCGCGTCTTGCCGGTGCCTGCACCGGCAAGCACCAGCAGCGGGCCGTCGAGCGTCTCGACTGCCTCGCGCTGCTCTGGGTTGAGCGCATCGAGATAGTGGCCGGGGCGCCTGCGCATGGCGCGTTCCGAGGTGGACGGCGGCGTCTCCTCCGAAGAGGGCAGAGATGCGGCTTCGAGGCTTGCGGGGCGAATCTGGGCCATTGAGTCGGAAACTATATCATTGTCGGGCCCGGGAAAGAAAAGCGGCAGACTTGGAGAGTGCCCCGGCTTGGATTGCGTCAGACGAATGATGGACCACCAAGACCGTGGCCGGAGTACCACAGGGGTTGCGTAGTTTAAGCGCGACGCGCATTGGAGGTTTGACAGAGTTCAATCGACAAATTACCAAGCTCACGTTTCACCAAATGCCGCAGAGAGTCGGGATTGCATGTGCGGCGGACAGAGGCCATCGCCGCGCACGATGCTTGGCGGCAATTTTTGAGGGAGGCGAGGAATGCTTCAAGTTTTGCGCGTGGGGGTTGCCGTGCTCGGCCTTGCGGCGTTTGCGGCCGCTACAGTTGAGCCCGCACAAGCGGCATGCCAGCTGATCAAGGCTACCAATAGCGCCGGCTCCAAAGACGCGGCCGCCAGGGCCTCGCGGCAGACTGTCCTGGAGACCGCGGCCCAGCTAAAGCGCAGCAGGAGATGGTCCTATGTCAGCCTGTCCGCGCGCAGGGTGAAAGGTGACCCGTTCTGGAAGGCCGTCCGCCCCGACGGGGTGCCGCCTGAAGCCCGGCTAAGGCCCGACCTCGTGACCAAGCGCTTCTACACGACCTGCTTCACCGGCGTTGTGGTTCCTTACGTTTGCACCACGGGCTCGGCCGCCTGCGGCCGATAGCAGCCGCTTCCCAATTGTCGAAGAGCGAGCTTTGGCGCGTTCCCGCGCGTCATCGCTGCGGCACGCGCGCGATCACGCGAGCGTGACACCACGCCGCCTCAACCTTGCCACAGGGCTTGGTAAGCTCTGATCAACCGAGTCATGCTTATATGGCGAGAGCCGGTTGAGCCATGGTCAAGGATCTTACGCTGTTTCCTGATTATACCTTCCCTGAGCGTGTTGCTGACGGCTGCATCCATGCGGTCAGCGTTGCCGCCAGTCTCGTCGCACTCGGGGCTCTTCTCGTCATTGGCGTGAAGTCGCAGACGCTGTTGTGGATCGTAGGTCTGACCATTTACGGGCTTGCCCTGGTCGCGACCTTCAGCTTCTCGGCCAGTTACCATCTCGTGGTGCGCCCTAAGCTCAAAGAGCTTTTGCGGCGGTTCGACCACGCTGCCATCTTCCTGATGATCGCCGCCACCTACACCCCCTTTGTGCTCATCAAGATGAATACGCCCTGGGGGCTTGGCTTGCTCGCCGTGGTGTGGACCATTGCCGCCATCGGCATTGTGCTCAAGCTGCTGGCGCCGCGTTTCCTCGACGGCCTGTCGGTCGCACTCTATCTGGTGCAAG